>DATBZP010000076.1:0-60331 GCA_036513135.1 Candidatus Dormiibacterota bacterium
CCGGGTGCCGCGGGCGCCGCCCAGGCCGCAACCGCTCCCGCTAAGGCGGAGCCGGCCGGTTGATCATTGCGGTCGACGCCGTTTCGAAGTAGTCGAGCAGGGCCTTGCTCACAGCCGGCGCGAGGTCAAGCGATTCAACGGCGGCCGTCATGTGGCTCAGCCAGGCATCGCGTTCCGAGCGGCCGATGGCGAACGGCTGGTGACGGAGCCGCAGTCGGGGATGGCCGCGGCTCTTGCTGTACGTGGACGGACCGCCCCAGTACTGAATCAGAAAAAGCGTCAACCGCTCGGTTGCGCCTGACAGGTCCTCCTCGGGGTAGACGGATCGCAGCACCGGGTCCGCCGCGACGCGCAAGTAGAACCGCTCGACCAGCATCCTGAAGGTCTTTTCTCCGCCGGCTAGCTCGTAGACGCTCGTGTTCAGCATTCACATCGACAATAGACTTAGAGGCGATGACCGAGATAACCCGTGGACGCCAGATTTTGCGCGTCCAGTTTCTCGGGCAGCAGATCGTCCTCATGGTCCAGTTCCTGCTGGGCATGGCGGTCAACCTCTTCGTGACCATCACGCGCAACCACCCCGGGGCAAATCCACACGAATACTTCGGCGGAGTTGTTCAGAGCGTCACTTGGGCGACCCTTCACGGTCCCGTGCTCCTCATCCTCCACACGATCCTTGGGCTGCTGCTCGTGCTGAACGCCATTGGCCTCCTGATTCGCGCGATCCAGACGCGAACCAAGGACCTCATCACGGTCAGCGCGGTCGGCGCCTTAAGCGTTCTCGCCGCGGGCTTCAACGGCGGCAGCTTCCTGAACTACAACGAGGACGTCAGCTCGATGCTGATGGCGGGCTTCTCCGCGCTCGCCGTCGTCACGTACGCGGTGGGCGCCTACCTGACGGGGCGGCCCTCCTCAGCCTGAGGCGATCCCCGCGCCGGCGAGGATCTCGGCAGTGGGCCGGACGATCGCCTGCGCCGCCTTGAGGCCTGTCTTCGCCAGGTAGCGCTCGACGATTCGACGTCCGACCGCATACCCACCCATGTGCGGAATGCCCACCGGCCGCCGGCCCATGCGTCCGGCCACCTCGTCGCCCAACACGTAGCCGGTCCAATCGCCGACCGAGCTCCCGGTCCCAAAGGCGGCGGTGATCCTGTCATACGCAGCATCCAGGATCGAGCCCGTCACGCGCGCATACCAGGCTCCGGTCGAATCCTCGCCGCAAACCTCGGCGGTGAACAGCTCGGCCAGGCCCTCCTGGATCACCCACTCGGCGAGGTTGAACTGTGTCTCCACATTGGGGGTCCGCAGGTTGTGGGCAAGCTCATGGACGCCGCACGCGCCGATCCGGGTCACGTTGTAGTCGGTGGGCCATGCCACGATCCAGATGCTTCCCGGCATAGCCCCCATGCCGTAGTAACCAAGCGTGCGCTCAATGAAGATCGGGTCGTCCGGGTTGCCGAGTGTCAGCACGACCTCCACGCTGTCCGGGTGCCGGATGCCCGGCAGGACCGAACGCTGGTACTCCCACGCGCGCGCCAGCTCACGGCGGAGCTGGCCCCAGGCGTCGGCCTGGATCAGTCGCTGGAGCGCATCCGGATAGCGGGGGTCGTCCACGCTGACCCGGAAACCGTCGCCTTGCTCATGGATCTGCTTGAGCATCTTCAGGGGTTCCTCGTCGAAGGCTGATATGCCGCGCATCGCTGCCAGCGCGTCCATGCGCGCGGGCCCCGGCAGCGTGAACAAATGTGTCATCGCAGCCGCGTCGTCGCGGACGTCGATCTGGATCTGGTCGCCGGTCGTCAGCGCCATTGCGATGTCTTCATGGTGCCAGTGCAGGCTCCGGCCTGACTGCATAACGCTCCATCTCGTCTTCACGAGGCAGAAACCAGGCGATCCCGATCGTGACGATGACCAGGATTACGTGAGTCATCAGCGATTTCTGCAGCCCGATCGAATCGGCGATCGCCCCGTTGATGGGGATGCCGATGGCCCCGGTGACAAAGCCGAG
The DNA here is from genome assembly GCA_036513135.1 of Candidatus Dormiibacterota bacterium. GTDB lineage: Bacteria > Chloroflexota > Dormibacteria > Dormibacterales > Dormibacteraceae > Palsa-870. Next base: position 2,009 of record DATBZP010000076.1, read on the forward strand.
GCCCATCACCAGGCCTGAAGCGAGGCCCGCGCGGTCAGCCATCAACTGCTGCGCCATCAGCAGCATCAAGGGCGCGGTCGAGGCGGCAAGCAACCCGATGAGCACCGCGGTCGCGAACGCCCACGGCCCCGGAAAGGCCGTGTAAAGAAGGATGGCCGGCACGCTGAGCACAAGCGTGGCAAGGATCACGCTGCGTCTTCCGAAGCGGTCCGCCAGCGTGCCGCATCCGACCATGCCAACCGCGCTCGCGAGCACCAGCGTGGTGGCAAGCGGCCCATAGAACTCCGGGCCGTACCCGAGCTGCTTGTACCAGGTCGGCGTGAAGGCCTGAAAGACGCTGACCGTCCAGCTGCGAGACATCATCACTCCAATCACCACGGCCAGCGCAAAGACTGGCACCCGCTGTGGGGCAACGGCGCTGCCGCGCGCTGACACTGCCGCAGCCTGCAGCGTGTGGCGCATGCGCCAGAGAAGGTATCCGCCGGTGAGGATGCCCGGGATGACGAGTAGGCCGGTGCCGTGAATACCGAAAACGCCGAACACCAGGATGCCGATGAGCGGACCGGCCGCCAGCCCGACCGTGCCCGCCGTGACGTAGATGGCCATTCCGGAGCTACGTCCTCGTGGGGGCAGCAGCGCGCGGACGTCGAGTGCGCCCATCGGGTGAAATGCCCCGGAACCGAGACCAGAGGCAAACGCCAGAAGAAGGAGCAGTGGGAAGCTCGTCACGAACCCGACCAGCGAGAACGTGAGCGCGGTCCAGCCCAGTGAGAAACCGGTGAATCGTGTGCCGAAGCGATCGGCCAGGACTCCGAACAGAGGCTGCGATATGGCCGCCATGCCGCTGTACGCCAGGCTGACCAACCCGACGGTCGCCAGGCTGAGCTTGAACCGTCCGATCAACACCGGGAAGAGGATGGGAATCACGCCGGCGTAGCTGTCGACCGTCAGGTGGCCGAGCATCAAGGTCAGCAGCTTGCCGTTCTTGATGAAGTCCCTCACCAGAGTGGTAAGGGTAGTGGGCTAGGAGCCGCGACCTCCGCTCCGCAGACGGTCGGACAGAGCCAGCGCCCGGTCAGCGGCACTGGCTCCGTCCGCCGCGGTGACCGTCGTGTAACTGAGCCCGAAGCCAGGTCGGTGGTAGACGACACGCCAGGGATGCAGCTGGCGGCCGTCCTTGGCCTGAATCCGCACGGCTCCGTCGTAGACGGTCATTGCCTTCGAGGCTAACGATCTCGTCCCGCGACCACCATCCTGAAAATTGATGATGGGCGGTCATTGAAATCCCGCCCAGGTAAGAACGTCAGTTGCGGAGCTATCATCGCCCGCGGTGGCCGAGCTCCTCTATCTGAGCCGCGCGGACGTCGAGCGCCTGCTCGACATCGACTCGATGCTGGACGCCCTGGGCAAGGCTCTGATTGTCTTCTCGTCAGGCATAACTTCCGTCCCACCGCGGGCCGGTGCCCGCGTAGGCGATCGCGGGATCCTGGGCGCCATGCCCGGCTACGTCCCTGGCATTGCGCTCGAAGTGAAGCTCGTCACCGTCTTCCCGGCCAACCATGAGCGCGGGCTGCCCTCGCACCAGGGCCTGATCGCAGTCTTCGACGAGGACACCGGGAGCCTGCTTGCCGTGATGGACGGCACGTACATAACTGCGATCAGGACCGGCGGCACGGCGGCTGTGGCGGCTCGGCTCCTCGCCCGGCAGGACGCCTCGGTGCTCGCGATCCTGGGCGCCGGCGTGCAGGGTGGCTCACACCTCGAGACCTTTCGGCGCATCCGCGATTTCAAGGAGATACGGGTGGCCTCACGCGACGCGGACAAGGCCAAAGCGCTGGCGGCGCGACACCCGCGTGGTGTAGTTGTGGAGTCTTTCGAGGCTGCGGTTCGCGGCGCGGACGTGGTGGCCTGCTGCACCGACGCGCGCGAGCCGATCCTTCGCCTTGAGTGGCTCAAGCTCGGCGTTCATGTGAGCTCCGTCGGCGGGACGTGGGGACCAGAGCTCGACGCCGCGACGATTGCCGCCGGCCGTGTGTTCGTCGAGTGGCGCGGCGCGGCCACCAATCCTCCGCCGGCCGGCGCGGTCGAGCTGCAGGGTCTCGACGCGGGAAGCCTCACCGAGGTCGGCGAGGTGCTGGCCGGCACGAGGCCCGGCCGCGAGTCCCATGACGAGATCACGATTTACAAGTCCACCGGCCACGCGGTCGAAGACGCAGCGGCAGCGCGGTTGGTCTACGACAGGGCGAAAGCCGAAGGGGCCGGGATCACGCTCGAGCTCTAGAGCTCGAGGAGGCGAGAAGGGACAGCGTTGACGATGCGCGTGCCGTCGATGCGCCGCTCCGGCCGGGCCCTCCCGTAGGGGTGGATGTGACCGTGGACGAGCAGTAATGGATGCAGTCCCCGGATGATCCTGTGTAGGCCGACGAACCCGACGTGGGCCTGGTCCTCCGCCTCGGTGACGCCAAAGGGCGGCGCGTGCGTGATCAGGAGGTCGAGCTTGCGGCCTGCCTGGACGCGTTTCAGGCGGATCCGAAACTCGAGGTTGAGGGAGCGCCACCGCATCTGAGCTTGCGTGTACTGGTTCGCGCCAGGCTTGTAGCGAAGACTGCCCCCCAGCCCGGCGATGCGCAGTCCACGCACCTCGGTGACTCGACCATCCACGTTCTCGCAACCCTCGGGACCGGTTGTGTGGACCTCCTGTTGTAGGGATGTCCATGTCGTATCCGCCCGCCTGACGCTCGGGTCGTGGTTTCCCGGCACCCAGAGGAGGGGCACGTTGAGGCGGCTGACCAGGTACTCGAGATAATCGAAGGGGAGGTCGCCGCACGAGACCACCAGGTCCGGCCGGAGCTTTTGGAGCTTGTCCCCGTACAGAAACTCATCGATCTCGTCCGCGACCGCCAGGATTCTTGTCAACGTGCGCCTTTACCCGCGATCGCTCTAATGTGCGCCCTGCGCGCGCCCGGCGAACGCGAGGATTCTTGTCAACGTGCGCCTTTACCCGCGATCGCTCTAATGTGCGCCCTGCGCGCGCCCGGCGACCGCGAGGACTCTTGTCAACGTGCGCCTTTACCCGCGATCGCTCTAATGTGCGCCCTGCGCGCGCCCGGCGACCGCCAGGATTCTTGTCAACGTGCGCCTTTACCCGCGATCGCTTTAATGTGCGCCCTTCGCGCGCCCCGCACCCCCAGGATTCTTGTCAAGGTGCGCCCGGCTCTGGTCAGGCCAGGATCTCTCGTCTCGTCGACAGCACCTCGATCTCGGCGGCGCGCGCCGCGTCGAATCCTTCGTCCAGCCCCTGCTTCAGAAGTTGCGCGATCTGCTTCGCGGAATGCAGCCTGGGGATGTAGACGAAGTCGGCGCCCGCCGCATAAAGCTGAAGAGCATGTGGGATGTGCTCGGTGGCCAGCATCACCTTCGCGTTCGGGCATGCCGCGCGAGCGTTCCGCAGCAGCCTGAGATTGCTGGTGCCGCGCAGGACGTCGTCGGTGATGCTGCACACGACCAGCTGCGCGATCTCGATGCCGGCGTGACGCAGGGTGTCCGCATGCGCAATGTCACCGTAGGCGCAGCTGATCCCGCGCCGGCGAAGCTCTCCCATGACCGTCGGGTTGAAGTCGATGACCAGGACCTTGTCGAGTAGGACTTGCCCCTCGACCGCCGTCCCGCCGTTCTCGAGCTCGAAGAGGATCGAGCTCGCGTCTCGGAAGAACCCGAGGAAGACCACTGTCTCCGAGCGGGACTCCTTACGCGCCGGGGCCGCCTCCCCCACGTCGAGGTCCCGGATCCGGAACACCTTGAGGACCCGGCTCAGCGCGCGCTGCACCCTATGGCTCGAGTTGATCAAATAGGTCGATGCGACCGACGTGATCGCAAAGGTCATGATCACCGTCGTCAACACGTCGCCGTCGATCTGTGGTTTTGCCAGCGTGAGCCCCAGAGAAGCGATCACGATCGAGAATTCGCTCACCTGGGCCAGGTTGATCGCGGGGAGCAAGCTCGCGCGATGGCCCAACCTGAGTGCGTACAAGATGGGCACGACCGAAAGGCGGCTCACCATCACGAAAACCGAGGCGGCGAGCGCGATCTCGACCACGTGAAGGCTGGGGATCTCGATCTGCATCCCGAGCGCAACGAAAAACAGCGTGACAAAGAAGTCGCGGAGGCTGACCGCCTTGGCCATGACGTCGAGGTTGTAAGGAAAGGTCGAGAGGCTCACGCCCGCGATCAGGGCGCCCATCTCGCGCGAGAGGCCGATCAGGCTCGCGGCTCCGGCGAGGAAGAAGCACCAGGCCAGGGCGCTGACCAGGACGAGCTCGGGAGCCTTCGCCACAGCTCGAAACAGGTGAGGAAGGATGTATTTGGAGATCGCGAAGCCGCCCACCACGAGGAAGGCTCCTCGCCATATCGAAAACGCGAGTGGCAGCAGGTTGGGATTCAATAGGTTCGGCTGCAGCGCCAGCATGGCCACCGCCCAGATGTCCTGGATGACCAGCACGCCCAAAGTGATTCTTCCCGGCAGGGTATCGAGCTCGAACTTGTCGTTGAGCAGCTTGACGACCACGAGTGTGCTGGACAGGCTCATGCAAGCCGCCAGGTACAGCAGCGAGTAGCTGCCACCGGTATTACGCACGCCGATCAGATAGAAGAAACCGAGTCCCAGGCCGATGCAGATCGGCACCTGCAGCGCTCCCGTGAGCAGCACCGCGGGCCCAGCTGAGGCGAGCTTCTTGATGTCGATCTCCAGCCCGATGATGAACAGCAGCAGGATCAAGCCGATCTCCGCCACCGTGGCGATGCTGGCCTGGTCGGTCACGAAGTTCAGGCCGTGTGGACCTATGACCACTCCGGTTACGAGGTACGCGAGGATCAGCGGCTGGCGGAAGCGCCAGCCCACCAGCGCGAGCAAGGCGGCGGCGCCGACGCAGATGCCGATGCTCGACAGCAGGCCGGTCGGCGCGATCATCGGCTCATGACGCTGGCGTCGAGGTGGTCCCACCGGCTTTCGAACACAGAGGCCTCGGACGGGTCGCCGAGGATCAGGAAGCGCTGATGGTGCATGCCTTCGATCAGGGTCGAGGCAAGCTGCTCGAGCTGAATCGATGAATCGGCGCCTTTGTCTTGCCCTAGTGCGCCACTGAACAAGCGGCCGACGCCGCGCGACCTCGTGTTCTGTCCAATACGCGGTCCCTTCGCGCCCGGGCAGAAGATCGAAACGCTCACCCCGGTGCCCTGGAGCTGGCGCGCGAGGCCCTCGCTGAACACTGCAAGCGCGGCATGGCCGGTGTCGTATGGCATCGACACGGCATCGCCTGGCACAAGGCCGCCGTAAGACACCACGTTGACGATATGCCCGGAGCCTCGCTCTGTCATGTGGGACAGGAATGCGGTTGATGTGCGCACCGCGCCGATGAGGTTCGTTTCGAGCATCCAGGCCCAGTCATCGCCCGAGATCTTTTCAAGCTTGCCCTGGAGCAGCACGCCCGCGGCATTGACGACCACGTCCACCCGTCCCATGGATTTCAGCGAATCGCGGGCGAGCGAACGGACTGAAGCGTCGCTCCTCACGTCGGTCGAGAGCGCAATCGCCGCCGCGGATGTGCCGAGCCGAAGGACCTCCTCCACCGTCCGGTCCATGCGGGGCCCATCGAAATCCGCGACCACGATGTTGGCTCCCTGGTGGGCCAGCCCCTTGGCCAGAGCACGCCCGAGGCCGCTGCCTCCGCCGACGATCACAGCCACGCGTTCCGAAAAGCTGCCGTGGGAGCGCGGGCCGGCTTCGGGACTGATGGACACCGGGGGCATTCTATTCACCGCCGCGCCCTATAGCGACGGCATCCCCCTGGACTAAACCCGTTTGAATCGGAGGGCGGTGTAGTTGTCGTCGATCGCGACGAATGCCACCGGCTTGTAGCCCATCACCGAAGTAACGTCGCCGAGCACGTCCCGCCGCATCCAACACGGCGCCGGCGAGTTCAATACAGCGACCTTGTGACCGGTGGCCAGCCTAAGCTTCTTCGCCATGGGACTGAAGCCAGTCTTGTCGTCGCGCAGAATCGGAAGCGACCTCTGGGAATCGAGATGGCCAATCGGCTGTCAGCTTAAGTGCTAATCCCCGGACGGACCCGTAAATAGAAGAATGGCGGAAATCTCACGGGCAGCCAAAGTCGCACTCATGCTTCTCGTCGCCGGCCTCGCCGGCGGGTGCTCTATCGGCGCCCCGTCCACCTTCACGCTGAATGGGGCGTCGGTCGACACCACCTACACGTGCCCGGCCGGGGCGGCCAATGCGCCCTACTTCCTGGTCGCCACGATCGATGTGCGCAACGGCACCTCAAGCAGGGTGACGATCAAATCCGTGGCGGCTGTGATGACCGTGGCCGCCGTCCAGGGGAGCTGGCTCGAGCACGTCGGCGACACGTACGAGGCTGGCGGCGTCACGTTCGCGCCCGGCACGGTTGGAGCAAACAGCTCCGCATCGTTGAAAGTCGTAGTCCCGAGCGCGTGTACGAACGGCAAGAGCCCGACCGCCGGCTCCAGCTACGGTGAGTACTCGGTCGCGCTCACAGTCGCCACATCATCCGGCACCCACACGATCGAGAGCTCGAACCGGCACCGCATAGTCGCCGCCTAGCTCCCGCGGAGCACTTCCTGGCTCTGGGCAGACTCACAGACGCCTCACACGGCGCACTTGGCTTGCGGCGTCAACCTTCGAATCGACGCTCGCGCGAGCGATTATTGATCGAAGGAGGAAAACACTATGAACGGAGTTCGCAAATCGATAGCAGCCGCTGCGATCGCGGGGTCGATGCTCATCGGAGGCGTGGTCGGCGCCGTGATGTACGGCGCGACGACGATTGCCGCCTCGGCGGCGACCACCGCCGCCAGCCCGGCCCCGACGGCAACGTCCGGCACATTCGTCTCGAACGAGACCGCGGCTCACGAAGCCACCGAGAGCGCGGCCCGCGAGGCGCAAGAGAACGCCGGGCAAGTCCCGACGGTTCCCTAGAGTCCCCGGTCAATCGACGATTCGGCAGAGGGAGGGCCGGTGAAATGCCGGCCCTCCGATCGTTCCGAGACTCAGGGCAGGAGCTGGCGGGCGAGAAACAGCATGTTGGCCGGGCGTTCCGCGAGCCGGCGTAAATACCATGCGTACCAGGCGTCGCCGTAAGCGATAAGCGCCTTGACCACATAGCCGTCTACTGCCAACCGGAGCTGCTGATCGGTCCGGATTCCGTACAGCATGTTCACCTCGATCTGTGCATGTTCCACGCCGAGCGCACGGGCGAAGCGGTCGATCCGCTGGATCAGCTCGACATCGTGCGTGCCGAGGACCAAACGGAGCCGCCCGCGCTTGACCTCGGGCAGCATGAGCGAGCACAGGGCCAGGTAGTTCGCATCGACGTCCTCCTTGGCGGGAAAGGCACGATCGGGCGGTTCCGCGTACGCGCCCTTGACGAGCCTGATCGCGGGCTTGAGCGCCAGCAGATTCATGGCGTCTTCGACCGTGCGGTACAGGTAAGCCTGCAGGCAGATGCCTGTACGTGGATGATCGACCCGCAGCCGCGTGTAAAGGTCGAGGGTCGCCTCGGTGTACGCGCTTCCCTCCATGTCTAACCACAGGAAGCTCTTGGCCTTGGCGGCAGCCCGGGCCAGCCTCTGCAGGTTGGCGTACGCCGCAGCCGCGTCAATGTCGAGCCCGAGCTGGGTCGGCTTGACCGAGATCTCCGCGTTGATACCAATCGAAGCAGCACCCACGAGCACGGATTCGTAGTGCTCGACCACCGCGCTCGCTTCGGCGAGGTTTTTGACATTTTCACCGAGGCGCGTGAAGAGCGATCCGATGCCCTGGGCCTTGAACGCGATCGCGGCCCTTAAGGCGGCATCGAATCCCTCGCCCGGCAAGAAGCGCCTCACGGCCCGTCGCGCGAACCCCCAGTGTGGAACGTGCGCCGACAGCCATGGGTTCTGGGCGCACCACAGAAGGAGGCCTCGTATCAACGCACTGGAAACCTTAATGCTCGGTCGCACAGTCGGCAAAGGCCTGAAAGCGAAAACAAGGGCGCCTGCTGAAGGTGGCGCATTTAACGCCTACCGCGGTTCGGACTACCGACCGCGAACGCCGCTCACATCGCTACCGAAACCCGGCGCCCGATCAAGGCGCTCGATGCCGTGCCTACCCCGGCCGGGGCGACCTTGCGCACCATGCCGTCCAGCGTCCCCGGCTCGGGTGCTCCGCCTTCGCTGTTAACGACGATCTTGAGCGAAGGCAGCGACTTTCTTGAGCCTTGTCGTCATCTCTTCGGGAAGTTCGCGAAGCGAATCGGGAAGGTCCTTCAGCGCCTCGAGCAGCATGCTCTGCAGCCGCTCTCTTCGCGCGGGCCGGTTCATCCGTCGATAGATCAGCACTCCGGCAACCGCCACCGCCGCAACGCCGAGTACGACCGCCGCGATGCGTTCGTAATGCACGGCGCTGGATGCGGCCTGCTGCTCGAGGTCGTCGAGGTTCTGGTCCATGTGATCGCGGGTTTCTCTTATCTGACGGTCGATTTCATCGTCCGAAGCGCCCATTCTTGTTCTCCATCAGGCTTGCCAGTGTCTTGGTCGGACGGTTTCAGCTCGAAGCGGGCCTTGCCGCACAGCGTAAGGCCGATCCCGAGCGAATGTTGACGACAATCCACGCTACGGCCGCCTGCCAAGGCCATGGCATCACTCAGCGAACGGTCGGGTATCAGGGGTTTGGGACGCGCGAGCGTTGTTCCCGGCGGGCCCTTCGTCGCGACCTGGTAGGCCAAAGCGGCGTCGCCCAGAATCATCACCGCAGCCGCCGCCCGGAGACCGGCGTAGTGTCCGGACGATGGCGATCCGAAGCGAGCTCGCGGGACTCAGCGACGCCCAGGCGAGGCGCGTCCTGGAGGGCCTGCCGCGGTGCGACTACGAGGTCCTGATCAAGCCGCTGCGGTATCGGTCGCACCCCCACCTCGCGGCTCTCTGCGAGTTCGAAGACCGCCGCATCGTGCTGCAGGTGCCGATCCCATTCCGGCCCTTCAAGGAACCGGTCGTGTTTGCCGCCCGCCGCAAGCGGGGCGAGGGCATGCGCTTTGCCTGGGCGTCCGAAACGGTTCACTTTCGAGGACGCCGCGACGTCCTGCGGTTCCTCTACTGCCACGAGTGGATGCACTGGTACCTGCACGAGGTGCTCCGCAAGCGCGCAGCGGCCGAGACGGCATGCGACCGTTTCGCCCTGAGGAACTTTCGGCGCCGGGTCGTGTCCACCGAAGACGCGGATGAGGCTCTGACGCGACGAGGGCGTCTCGCCGCCCGAGCCTAACCTCGTTCTATACGAACGCCTCGCGCGGCTTGCGCAGCAGCAAGACCAAGGCGATCGGAAGGGCAACGTTTGTCATCAATGCGACCGGTCCGTGATTGGCGCCGATCGGCAGCACCAGGAGGAGTAGCGAACCAACCAGGCAGGTGATCTCCAAGGCGATGACCCAGCGTCGCGCGCTTCGGCGCCGCCACAGGACGCCAATCGCGAGCAGGCCCGTGGCCAGCGCGAGCAAGAGCGATGCGATGCCCAGCCCGAGCATGAACACTTCGCCCGCGAGAGCGAACGGTATTGCAGACAGGCCCGCAACGGTCCACAGCAGCGCCTGCATCAAGAGCAGGACGAACGCGGCCTCGGGCCGGCTCGAATCCTCACGCGCGATCAATTGCTTTCACCACCCGTGGATCGATGTCCACCGCGAAAGGTCCGCCCGCAGGGTTGTTGACGATCCAGACATGCAGCATCGGCGAAACGCTGATGTCGATGGCTCCGAGAGGACATGTCGCGAATGGCGTCATGAGGCTGAACTCGAGCCCGATTGGCGTGACGCAGATGTTCTCGTGCTGGTGCCACGCGGTCAGCGGGCCCCCAGGATCCGGACCGAACTGGCCGATGTGCTTCATCTGGAACATCGCACCCAGCAGGACCGGCCCGTGCGGCGTGTTGGCGTAGACGAGGCCCTGGGGACGATGCGGGTCCATCACGTACCCGGCGTCGATGTAAGCCTGGTTCATCCAGTGGGTCGATCCCAGGTTGGCCCCGCCCCCCGGTCTGTAACCCGCGGCCCAGGCGTTATGCCAGTCCTCGTACGGCAAGATGGCCGCTTTCGTTTGCGCATAGAGCTGGGATGCGGCTGCCGCCTGCTCGGGTGTCGCGACGTCGTTGGTCGCCTGGAGGATGGCCCCCGCATGCGCATGCTGCGCGTCTGGACGGGCGAGGGCCACCAGCCAGACCGTCGAGACCGTGATCAGCGTCAACAGGGGAACCGCGACGCCCAGCGACGCCCAGCGCAAGGCTCGTCGCGGCCTTCCGGGCTCGCCACGAGCCGGCACCAGGACGAGTCCGAGCGCCGTCAGCTCCAGCAGCTTGGTGGCCAGCGCGACCTGGTCGGGCGCGTCCAAGCCGACCGCGATGTACACGAGGTAGCCGAGCAGCGTCGCGATGATCAGCGAGGCCGAAGCCACGCGCCAATGCCGCCACGTGAATACGAAGGAAAGCATGATGTAGGCGATGCCGTTCGCCAGGAAGAGAAGCGCGGTCATGGGCTCTTTGCGGTGGCTGCTGATGAGGCCCAGGTGAATGGCCCCCGCGATAGCCATCAGGACTGACGCGCCGAGCACTGTCCCGGCGACTCGGCGCCGAGCCGGACGGAGCCTTATCGCGATCAGGGCCAGTGGCAGCGCGAGAAGGCCGGTGTAGAGAGCGATCGCATGGTCCGGGGCGACATCGAACATGGCATGAGCTTCGCCGCCGAAGCTAAGAGCGACGTAAGCGATCAGTAGGTCCCATCCTTATCGCCCCTCGCGCGCAGGGGCAGGTCCACGTACATCGCCGCGCCGCCGCCCGCCGACTCGCCTGCGAGTATTCGGCCCCGATGCTGTTCGACGACCCACCGCGCGATCGACAATCCGAGCCCGGCGCCCTGGCCGGTGCGAGCGCGGTCGGAGCGGTAGAAGCGCTCGAAGACGTGCTCGCGCTCGTCGAGCGCGATGCCAGGTCCGTCGTCAGCGACCGTCAGGCGCGCCCAGTCTCCTTCATTCGCGAGCGTCACCGAGACGCGAGATCGTGCGTGGCGCAGTGCGTTGTCGAGCAGGATCCAGATCAGCTGCCGGATGGCATCTTCGTCACCCGCGATAGTCGCGTCCCCGGCCACGCTCTCCAGCTGGCGATCGAGGTGGACCGTCCGGGCCTGGCGGCACACCTCGGTCACGACCGAGCCCAGCTCGACGGGAGCGAGCTCGAGCTTCAAACCCGAGTCGGCCCTGGCCAGGGTGAGCATCCGATCGACCAGCCGTGTCATACGTGCAGTCTCGGCGGCAATGTCCGCAGCGGCGGCCCGCAGAACCTCATCGGAGACCGCCGGTCCTCGAGCGAGGAGGCCGGCGTTGCCCTGGATCGTGGTCAGCGGAGTGCGCAGCTCGTGGGAGGCATCGGCGACGAATCGGCGCTGCGACTCAAACGAATCCTGGAGCTGTTCGAGCATGCGATTGAAGCTCGTCGAAAGCAGGGCGACCTCGTCGCGGCTACGACGCTTTGGGAGCCGCCGGCCGAAGTCCCGCGCCCGTCCAATGTCGTCGGCAGCGCCGGCGACATCTTTCAACGGCTTGAGGGCGCGGCCGGCGACAAGCCACGAGGCGGCCAGCGCCGCGATCAGCGTCGGAACACCCGAGATGATCAGAAACCCCAGAACGCCCGACAGATTCGATTGCAGCACGCGCGTCGACTGTCCCGTGACGACATACCCGCCGTTGAATGGCAGCGCATAGAGCCGAATGCCGTCTTCGGTGTCGAACGCACCACCCAAGACCTCTGCAGCCTTGGCGCGCAGGATTGGCGCGATCGCGGGCGGCGCGCCGTTCAGCCCGCCGGTCGAATAGATGACCGACCAGCTCTGGTCGACCACCTCGACGAAGACCTCGCTGCTGGTTCGGAGGTCCGCCGGAGCAACCGGCGTGCGAGGCGCGAGGGCCGAAGTGTGGTTGAGCGCAGCCGCTGCTTCACTTGCGCGGCTCCGCAGGGCGTCGTCCTGGTTTGTCGTCACGCCGTGCGCAAGCAGCGCATAGAGAAACGCGCCAAACAGAACCACTGTCAGCGCGACCACCGCCGCGCCGAACAAGGCAAGTCGCAGCCGGAGAGACACTAACTTTCTCTGAGCGCGTAGCCGGCGCCACGGACTGTGTGCAGCAGGCGCGGCTCACCGTCTTCCTCGAGCTTCTGCCTCAGGTAGCCGACGTACACAGCGACCACGTTGTCGCTGTCAGGCTCACCTTTCCAGACCGCCTCCAGCAGCTGCTCGCGTGTCAAGACCTGGCGGGGGTGACGCATGAAGTGCTGCAGGAGGTCGTACTCGGTCGCGGTCAGAACCATCGACCGCCGGCCGCGCCACGCGCCTCGGCTGGGCGGCTCCAACAGCAGATCGGCGAAACGAAGATGGTCGTGGGGGCCCGCACGCCGAAGCAGGGCGCGGACCCTCGCGAGGAGCTCCTCATAGGCAAACGGCTTGACGAGGTAGTCGTCGGCCCCGGCGTCCAGCCCGCGCACCCGTTCGTCTGTGCCGCCGAGCGCCGTGAGCAGCAGGATCGGCACCTGCGCGGTGGCCCGCAGCCGCCGGCAGACGCCAACGCCGTCGAGGCTGGGCAGCATGATGTCGAGCACGACCAGGTCGAAAGGCTGCTCCCGGGCGCGCCGCAATGCCTCCAGACCATCTCCGGCCAGCTCGACCTGGTGACCTTCGGTGGTCAGGACACGCTCCAGCGTGGTAGCCAGGCGTATGTCGTCTTCGACGACGAGGATCCGCGAGCCGCTCATCTCACGCGATATATAAGGCCCACGTGAGGATTTGATAAGTGCTGTCGAAAATCAGCCGTCGCCGTTCGTCGTATGGGTGACCCCACCATTCGGGACATCACCCTAGAAGGAGATCAGACATGGCGAATTTCGTATTGGTGTATACCGGCGGAGGCATGGCCGCGACCGACGCCGAGCGAGGAAAGATGATGGAGGCGTGGGGCGCGTGGTTCGGCAGCCTTGGGGACAAGGTCGTTGACGCCGGCAACCCATTTGGCCCGCAGGCCAAAAACGTCTCGGAGGGCGGAGCCGTCCACGATGGGGCGATCGGCACCCCGGCCACCGGCTACTCGATCCTCAAGGCGGACTCGCTGAACGCGGCGGTCGACCTCGCCAAGGCCTGCCCGGTCGTGCATTCCGGCGGCAAGATCACGGTCTACGAAGTCCACCCGGCAATGTAGTCAAGGACGGGACCGGAAGTCCGGTCCCGCCCTCTTCTCTACCCCTCGTAATCCAGGTCGGTCAGCGTGACGCGCTTGCTGGTCACGAGGCTTCCTTCCGCCGACGACAGGTAAGTCCCCGAGGTTGGCGCCACGTCCAGGTAATCTCGGCCGACCGCGATCGTCACGTAACCCAGGCCGCCCCGGCTCGCGTGTGTGGGGTCGAACGTCGACGCGATCGCGGCGCCGCTGCCGTCCTCGATCGGCAGGACAACCTCCACCCACGCGTGTGAGCCACCCTGTCCAATCAGGTGGCCCGAGACGTAGCGCGACGGAAGCCCGCACGCTCGGCATAGGGCGAGCATCACGTGCGCATAGTCCTGGCAGACGCCTGACCCGAGCGCAAGCGCCTCCGCGGCCGTGGTTCGCACGCCTGTCACCCCGTGCTGATACGTCATCGATTGATACACCCAGTCGTTGACGGCGTCCGCCAGCGGCAAGCCCCAGTCGGCCGAACCCGCCAAAGTTGCAGCCTCCCGGCGGATGCGATCGTCCGCGGCCGTGAGCAGCGACGGCTCCAGGAGGTAGCCATCGGCAAGCCAGGCGTCGGAGAGCCGGTTGGGCTCCGACGCATGCCGCTCGACGGAGACCTCGGCCACGAACTCGATGGCCTCCGCCACTCGCGGGGCGAATACGTCGACGACCATGTTGCCGAACCGATCGTTCCGAGTCTGCAGCCGGACGCCGTCCCCCTTGGCAGAGAGCTGATGGCGCAGCCGCAGTTGGTCGCCAAAGCGCTCAGGCGGGATGACCACGAGGCGATGTTTCAGCTCGCGGATGGGTTCTGGATACTCGTAACGGAAGCTCTGTCGCAGCAGGTAGGACACGCGACGGGCGCAAGCCCAGTTGACGGACGAGGGTTCGATCGCCATCACGACTCCTTGTCCACGTCTAGGGGTCCCCGCGGAGTCGAAGACTCCGGGGGGTATACATCCGCCCAGACGGTCATCGACCGCAAGGCCGCCGGGCCGAAGGTGGTGATCATGGCCACGTCCAGCGCGTCGCGACCGCGCCCGATCAGCACCCGCCCAACGCGACGCTCGTTGTTGCGTGGGTCGAAGGTCCACCAGCGACCGCCGAGCCAGACCTCCATCCAGGCCGCGAAGTCCATCGGGGCGGGGCTGAACGGCACGTAAATGTCCGGCAGGTAGCCGAAGACATAGCGGGTCGGGATGTTCAGGGCGCGGCAGAAGCTGATCGCCACGTGAGTGAGGTCCCGGCACACCCCGATGCGGTCCCTGAGCACGTCGGCGGCAGTGGTCAGCGGATTGCTCGTGCCGTACTTGAACTGGATGTTGTCATGCACCCAGTCGCAGATCGCCTGCACCCGCGCAGCGCCGGTCGGCGTTTGGCCGAACAGCTCCCAGGCCATGCCCATGAGCTCGTCCGAAAGGCAGTAGCGGCTGGGCAACGTGAAGTGGAGCAGGTCGCCTGGCATCTGCTCGACCGGATCCTGGGCCACTGCTGTGGGATCGTGGTCAGCCTCGTCAGGTACGGCGCAGATGGCGTCGTAGCGCATGACAAGGGGCCCAGGCGGCATCACGAAGCGCTTGACCGGGTTGCCGTAGATATCCGAGTACTCGTCGACAGGCAGAGGAGGCGTCGTCGACCAGGTCTCGCTAACGAGCTGGTGGCTGGAGTCTGAGCGCGGCCGGACCTGGACCGTCACGGGAGTTGGCGCGCTCACGTCGTAGCTGAACTCGCAGCCGACGCGCAAGTTGATTGTCGTACCTGTAGTCGGTATGGCGCAGAAACTATAGCGGTGGCCTCCCTGGATTCTCTGGACGCCGGCTATGAGACCAACGGTTTCTACGACGAAATGCTTGCGGCTTCCGGCCGGCCGAGACCCGCCTACCGCCGAATCTACGAGCAGCTCCACCGGCTCGGCCCGAAGGAGCTCGCCCGCCGCCACGACCTCGCCATGCAGATGTTCCGCAACCACGGAATCACGTTCGCCGTCTACCCTGACGCCGAGGGGACGGAGAAGGTCTTTCCGTTCGACATCATCCCGCGGGTTATCTCGGCCCAGACCTGGCAACGCCTGGAGGCCGGGCTCAAGCAGCGGCTGGCAGCTTTGAACCTGTTCCTCGATGACGTCTACGGACGCAAGCTCATCCTCGAGCAGCGCGTGGTACCGCCCGAGATCGTGCTCAGCAGCCCCCAGTACCTCCGGGAGATCGAGGGCCTGCCGGTGCCGCACGGAATCCACTGCCACATCGCAGGCATCGATCTCGTCCGGGACGACAAGGGCGACTTTTACGTTCTCGAGGACAACCTGCGGACGCCGTCAGGCGTCTCGTACGTGCTCGCCAACCGTCACGTCATGAAGCGCGTCCTGCCCGATCTATTCGCGGGATATCCGGTGCTGCCGGTCGAAGGTTACGTGCACGAGCTGCTTCGCCACCTGCGGTGGCTGGCGCCGGAAGGCGTGGACGACCCGACGGTCGTCCTCCTCACGCCCGGTATCAACAACGCCGCCTACTACGAGCACCTGTACCTCGCCAAGCAGATGGGGATCGAGCTGGTGGAGGGAACTGACCTGGTTGTCGACCAGGACTACGTTTTTATGAGGACGACACGCGGCCTCAAGCCGGTCCACGTCATCTACCGGCGGCTCGACGACGAGTGGCTCGATCCGATCTTCGGACGCCAGGAATCGCTGGTCGGAGTGGCGGGCCTCGTCAACGCCTACCGCGCCGGGAACGTGGCCATAGCGAACGCGTTGGGTAATGGCGTTGCCGACGACAAGGCGGTCTACGCGCTGGTCCCGAAGATCATCCGCTACTACCTCGACGAGGACCCGATCCTCCCGAGCGTCCACACCTATGTATGCGCGCTGGACGAAGACCGCCGATACGTACTCGAACATATCGACCAGCTCGTGGTCAAAACAGTCGATGCTTCAGGCGGGTACGGGATGCTGATAGGGCCGGACTCGACCAAGGACGAACGCGAGGATTTCCGGCAACGCATCGCGGCCCGCCCGCGCGCCTTCATCGCGCAGCCGGTCGTCAGCCTTTCGGTGCAGCCGATTTTCGACAGCGGCCGGTTTCGCCGCACGCACCAGGACCTGCGTCCGTTCGTCCTGACGGGCCCCGAGGTGTACGTGACATCCGGCGGCCTGACGAGGGTCGCGCTCAAGGATGGCTCACTGGTCGTGAACAGCTCGCAGGGCGGCGGCAGCCGCGACACATGGGTCATGGCGGAAGACGGGGCGGAGAGCACCGATGCTTAGTCGAGCCGCCACCTCGCTCACGCTGCTCGGCCGGCATCTCGAGCGCGCCGACCACCTCGCCAGAATCCTGGGCGTACACGTTTCCCTATCGCTCGACCGCACGGACGAGCCGGGGCCAGAGTTCTGGACGCGGTTCATGGAGCTGGCGGGCTGGCGAGGCAGCGACACCCGCCGACGCGACGAGGCGGTCGAGGTCGTGCTCACCGGCACTCTGGGTCCGTCGGTGCGAGCGAGCGTCGCCGCCGCCCGACTCGCCGCCCAGGCCGTCCGTCCCTCACTCTCTACCGAGCTGTACGAGCAGGTCAATGCGCTTCACTGGCGCGTCCAAGAACCTACGTGGCAACGCGACCTCTATCCGTTTCTCAACGACGTGCAGTTGAGCATCAGGCTGGTTGACGGCCTGCTCGAAGACACGATGCAGCACGACGAGGCGCGCGACTTCGTCCGCCTTGGCAAGTTCGTCGAACGCACTGCGAACGTCACAAACATCGTCACGCGCAAGTCGGCCGAGCTGGCGGACGCGGCAGAGGACACGCTTGAGTGGTCAGCGGTTCTGAAGTCGTGCTTCGCGTTCGAGTCGTACCAAGCGCGGTATTCGGGCGGCGTGACGCCCGAGCGCGTCATCGAATGCCTGCTGCTCGACCCAGCGCTGCCGCGGTCGGCTCGCTTCTCGGCGCAGGTTTCGCTCGACTCGGTGTCCAGGATCGATGGCCCAGGCCGGCGCTCTCGACCGAAGCGCCTGCTGGCGCGCCTTCACTCGATGTTTGAGGAGTCTCGCACGCAGCTGGTCGCTGACCACCCGCGCGAGTTCGAGGCGGAGTGCCGAGATTTGCTGCGGCAGCTGGAATTGGCCATGCGCGAGGCCTACTTCCACCCGAGCAAGGTCCCTGCGGGCGTGATCGGAGATGAGGGCCGAGCGATGCCCCAGCAATGAAGGTCGAGATCGTCCATAGCACCCGATACCGGTATTCCGGCCCGATCGCCGAGACCGTGATGGAGCTGCGCCTTCGCCCGATGGACGGCAATGGACAGTCATGCCTGGAGTTCGAGCTGGACCTCAGCTCCGGGATCGAACCGCGCACCTACCGCGACGGATACGGGAACATCGTTCACTACTTCAACCTGGTGCGGCGGCATGTTCGATTGAGTGTGACCAGCCGGTCGGTGGTGGAGACCGGCCTCGAGCTTGACGCCGACGCAGGCGAAGATCTCGTCCACGACTTCCTGCGGTTCCGCTCCCCGGTGAAGGACGTGCCTGGCGTCCGGCAGCTGGCGAGCCGGCACCCGATCGCCGATCCGAGCTCCGGCCCCTCCGTGGAGCAGGCGCTCGACGAATTGACGCTTGCCATCAGCCGAGACTTCGCCTACGACCGCGCGGTCACCACTGTGTACAGCGGCGTGGACGACGTGCTCGCCTTGCGAGCAGGTGTGTGCCAGGACTTTGCCCACCTCTTCATCGCGGTTGCCCGGGCCATTGGCGTGCCGGCGCGATACGTGAGCGGGTACATTCACGCGCCCGGAGCGTCCGGCGCGGCCTCGCATGCCTGGGCGGAGGCCTGGGTGCCGGGACGCGGCTGGGTCGGGTATGACGCCACCCACCCGGTGCGGACCTCTGAGCACCACGTGCGGCTGGCGGTGGGGCGGGATTACACCGACGCGGCGCCGACCCGCGGCATTTATGTGGGCTCGGCCACCGGCTCCATGGAGGTGCGCGTTCGAACCAGGGAGCTCTGACCGGGCGGTGTGGGGTCTGGCGCTCGCCCGAAAAAGCCCCTAGAAACGGCGCCCGCGGACGTGCTCGATCGAGAAACTCGCCGTGTCGGCGATGAGCATCACAGACATAACGCCGGCTTCGACCGGATCGCTGACCACGAGGTCGGCAGCCTGCGGCACCGACCCGGCCATGTTGGTGCATACGACCAGGATTCCCGCGTCACGAATCTCGAGCACAGCTTTGGTGATGTCGCCGCCCATGAGGGCTCCGGCGAGCACCAACACGCGGGCGCGGTGAAGGCGAGCCACCGCCCTCACGGCGGCCGCTAGCTGTTCCTCGCCCACCAATGGGATCGTGTCGACGGAGATGCGCTCTCCACGGATGTTGTGACGGTCAGCTTCCGACACCGCCCCCTGCGCCACCATGCCGACCTGCGCACCACCACCGATGACGATGACGCGCTTCCCGTAAATGTTCTGGAAAGTTGGTACGAGGCTGACCTTGGTGACCCCTTCAAGGGCGCCCAGCTCGGCCACCAGGCGGTCCGTGTCAGGTGCGCCGGTGACCTCCAGCTGGAGGTCTGCGGCGCCTTCTTTGTGTGTGCCACCCGCGACGTAGGTGATGTTCGCGCCGTGGCGAAAGATCGTCTCCGATACCCGATACAGCACTCCGGGCTCATCGTGACTCGCTACCAAAAGGCCGACTGCCGCAGTTTCCGGCACTCCGAGAAGATAGCGCCCCGTGCCGCGACTGGCGTGTGTTGTCGCGCCACTAAGGGGTCCGCCTCGATTTGGTACGTGGGTCCATGCGCACCGACGGGCCAATGCTCTAGTCTTCCGGACGATGCGTCACGTAGTCGCGATCGAGATCGAGATTATTCGGGGAGGTCCCCCGACTTAAGGCACGTCGCTTGAGTCGTTGGACCTCCCGGCCGAAAAGTCGGGAGGTTTTTTTATGTCCAATCGGAGGATCGTCGTTTACGACACGACGCTGCGCGACGGCGCGCAGGGTCCGGCCGTGTCCTTTTCCGCCTCTGACAAGGTGCGCGTCGCGCGCGCACTCGATGAGCTGGGCTTCGACTACGTGGAAGGCGGCTTCCCCGGCTCAAACCCCAAGGACGAGGAGCTTTTCGCCAGCCTTCACAAGCACCCTCTCAAGCGGGCGCGACTCGCAGCTTTCGGTGCGACTCGGCGCGCCAACGGTCGCTGCGAGGACGATGCCAACCTCGGAGCGCTGGCGACCAGCGGGGCGCCCGTCTGGACGCTGGTCGGCAAGAGCGACCCGTGGCAGGTCAGCACTGTGCTGCAGACAACGACCAACGAGAACCTGGCGATGGTGGAGGAATCCGTGGCCTACGGCGTCGGCCTCGGCCGGGAGCTCATTTTCGACGCGGAGCACTTCTTCGACGGCTTTGCAAGGGACTCGGAGTACGCGCTCGAGGTTTGCCTCGCCGCCGCGCGCTCCGGAGCGTCGTGGGTCGTTCTGTGCGACACCAACGGCGGGAGCATGCCGGCCGAGATCAGGCAGGGCGTGGAAGC
This sequence comes from Candidatus Dormiibacterota bacterium, assembly GCA_036513135.1. GTDB lineage: Bacteria > Chloroflexota > Dormibacteria > Dormibacterales > Dormibacteraceae > Palsa-870. The sequence goes on from DATBZP010000076.1 coordinate 21,831, forward strand.
GGTGCGCCGCGCGCTGGCGGATCTCGAAAGTCCGGTTCGGGTTGGGATCCACACGCACAACGACTGCGAGCTCGCCGTGGCCAATGCGCTCGAGGGCGTGATGGCCGGGGCGGACATGGTGCAGGGAACGATCAACGGCTACGGCGAGCGCTGCGGCAACGCGAACCTGGTCTCGGTCGTGGCGAACCTCGTCTTGAAGCTTGGGTTCGACGCGCTGCCGCCAACTTCAGTCGCGCGTTTTACCGACCTGTCCCGCACGGTGGCCGAGATCGCCAACCTGGCCCTCCCGCTCCAGCAGCCGTTTGTCGGCCAGGGAGCCTTTGCGCACAAGGGCGGCCAGCACGTGGCGGCCGTGTTGCGACACAAGGACTCCTACCAGCACATCGATCCCGGCATCGTCGGCAACGAGCCGCACGTGCTCGTTTCGGAGCTGTCCGGCCGGGGCAACGTGCTGGCCAAAGCGCGGGAGTTCGGCCTGGAGCTCGACCGCGACGACCCGCAGACCCGATGGCTGGTCCAGCATCTGAAAGAGCTCGAGCATCGCGGCTACTCGTACGAGGCCGCGGATGCTTCGTTCGAGATGCTGGTGCGCCGGTTGCAGCCGGGCTACAAGGCTCCATGGACCGTGACCGACTTCACGACGCAGGTCCGCAAGAACGGCGAGTCGGTGAATGCCGAGGCGACGGTCCAGGTCGAGGTTGGCGGGAAGCTCTATCACACCGCCGCATCCGGAAACGGCCCTGTCAACGCCCTCGACGCCGCGCTGCGGAAGGCGCTCAGCCCGCGCTTTCGAGGCCTGCGCGGAGTGACGCTACACGACTACAAGGTCCGCATCCTCGATGGCGATGCGGGCACCGCCGCGACGACCCGCGTGCTCATCGAGTCGGGCAAAGGCCTCAAGCGGTGGACCACCGTCGGCTGCTCGAGCAACATTATCGAGGCCTCGCTTCTGGCGCTGGTCGATTCCCTGGAGTTCGCGCAGAAGGGCTGAGCCCTTCAGGCGATGGCGGCTCTTGAATCGACGGCCGAACGGGACGGGCGCGCCGCTAGCGCCTGCTTCAGATGCTGAACCGCGCCGCCGAAGTCGCCGCGAGCCTCAAGGATAGAGGCGTAATCGGCGTGAGCGCGACTCAGCCGCTCGCCTACTCCAGACTCTTCGAACAGATCAAATGCAGCATGAAACTCGGTGTCCACCGTGCCGTGATCGCCACGCGCGGCGGCGATCCGCCCAAGCCCCAGGTGCGATTCGGCCACCGAAGATCCCTCCGCGAGCCGCATCGCCAGGGCCAGGGCTTCTTTCGCGAAGCGATCCGCCTCATCCAGCGCCGACTCAGCGAGCGCGAGCTCGCTGAGGCTGAGGAGGAAATCGGACTTGCCCGCCTCGACAGCGTCCACGTCGAATAGCCGGACCGCCCGCTCGAGGTGGCCCCGCGCCTTCGTCGCATCCCCAGCTCGAAGCAGCATCAGCCCGAGGTTGTTCTCGGAGCGGGCCAGCGAAATTCTGTCGTTGAGGGTGTCGTGAATGGCAATCGCCCGGTGGGCGTAATGCGCCGCCTGGTTGAGCTGTCCACTTTCCTGGTAAGCGAGGCTGAGGCCGCTGTACGTCAGGGACAGGCGGCGCAGATCCTGCACCACGTCCCCGGCCTCGATCGCCTGCTCGTACGCATTGATCGCAGCCTCCCAGTTGTGATTGGTGGCGTGGACGCTCCCCAGGATCGCCAGCAGACGGCTTTCCGTGAGGCTCGGAACCGGTTTGAGCGAGCGGCACGTGGCCAGGGCTCCCTCGGCAAGGGCGAGCGCGCCCGGGTCCTGGATCAGGTAGGCCGCGGAAGCTTCGGTACCCAGGCACTCGGTGGTCATGAGCAGGTCGCCAGCATTTTCGAAGTACGCCCGGGCGCTCGAGGCGAGACGCCGCGCCTGGACCGGCTGGGCGAGCCGCAGGTGCGCTGTCGCCATGAGGAACTTGACACGCGCCGCGACTTGAGAGTCGTGGTCGGCGCCCAGCAGGCCTTCGGCAGAGGCGAGGGCCCCCGCTAAGTCGCCGGTCGCGATCAGGTGTTCGATCTCGGTGGTCCCCGCGCTGGAGCGCGGTTCCATAGTGCTGGGCTGGCTGAGGAAGTAGTCCAGCGGCCGACCGGTACGGGTTGCGATGAGCTTCAAGGTCTCGATCGAGGGCTTGGCTTTGCCCGTCTCGACAAAGTAGATCGCCGTGCGGCTGATCTCGCCGCCGGCAACCTGTGCCAGGCTCAGGCCGGCCTCAAACCTCGCCTGTTTGACTGTGCCCGGTTTGATCTCCACGCCGCGCCGGCGCCCACGACGGCCCAAGGGTGCCTTCCCGAGTTGCCTCGGGCCGTCTCCCGCCGATGGGTGCGCGTGCACCTCTGACATAACGCCAGCTTATCCGAGTCCTTGTCACTTGACAAACATGAATTGACGAAAGAGAGCGTTAGAGGATCCTAGAAGCAGCAGGGCGCGACGGTCGTAGCGCCGACTCCCATCGAGAGGACCAGCACCAGAATCGTCGCCAGGATGGCGGCAAAAAGCAGCTTTCGCATTCAAATCACCTCCTTTGCGGCACAGACCAGCACCGCGAAGGGCTCCGAACGGTGGTTCACTCGACACAGGCGACGGCTGCGCCGGCCATGAGATCGCGCGACGGTCGCGTTCCCATGGCCAAAGCCATCGCAATCAACTTCACCCCAAACAGCGCCGCGCCCAGGGTTCCCAGGCCGGCTCCGACCCATTCGACGGGCAATGCCAGGACCCGCAGCGCGATCGCGGCAGGCAGGACAGCCAGCAAGAGTGCGGCGGCAACCACCGCGATCAAGGCGAGCGCCGAGGCCAAACCCAATCCATCGAGGTCAGCCACCTTCTCGTCGACCCGCGGTCGGCGATCCGAGCCGCACTCCGCAACCATTCGCTTGATGGCAGTGCCTCCTTACGTGGCCGTCGCAACCCCTCGCGACTCGTGCTACAAGAACTGCCGATTGATGTTAATTGAAAGTAGGATGAATTAACATGGACCTCGAGAAGTAGTGGCGAGATCACCTTCTCCCACGTTCGCCCCCGCCCTCCAACATACCCCTTCCACGGACGTGTTCTCCCCGCCTCCGACGGGGTCGATCCCCGTGATCATCGGCTTCGGCTTTCGAGGCTGGCGGGCCTTCACTATTGCCGCCGCGACGGCCGCTGCCCTGTCGCTGGCATTCGTCGCATGGGCTGTGTTCCGCATCGGCGGCGACCAGGCAACGATCGCCGTGGACGACATCGGCGAGGCGGTCGCGGCGATGATCGCCGCGGTCAGCTGCGCTGTCGCGGCCTTTCGCGCTTCGAATCGGACTCGCCTCGCGTGGGCGTTCTTTGCAGCTTCGGCCGGCAGCTGGGGCATTGGCGAAGTGGTCTGGTCCGTCTACGAGGTCGGCCTTCGAGTGAGGCTCCCGTTTCCCTCCGCCGCTGACGTGGGCTTCCTGGTGGCGATTCCCTTCGCCATCGCCGGGGTGTTCGCCTTCACCTCGGCGCCAAGCAGGCTGACCACGCGCGGCGAAGCGCTCCTGGCAGGCGCGACCGTCGCCCTCTCGCTGCTGTTCGTGGCCTGGGCGATCGGGCTCGGCAACGTCTACGACACCTCATCAGCGTCACCACCGGCGCGGCTGATCGGGCTCGCTTATCCGGTCGGCGACATCATCACCATCACCGTCCTCGTGCTCGCATTGCGCCGCGCGCGAAGGACGGAGCTGGGCCGCATGCTCTTGCTGCTCGGAGGTCTGGCCGCTGCCGCGTTCGCCGACAGCTCCTTCGCTTACCTGACGGCGAGCGGTTCCTACGACGCCGTAGGCCGCCTTGTTGACTCCGGCTGGGTGATCGGCTACCTGATGATCGCACTCGCGCCTATCTGGCCGACCACCGACCACGGCAAAGCGGCTGAGGAAGGGCCGATCGAGCTCTGGCAGCTTGCCCTGCCGTGGGTCGCCTTGCTTGCAGCCGCAGTCACGGCGATCAAGCTCGCCGCCGGCGGCCAGGTGCTGGACCGGTTCGAGACGGTCTTGGCGGGAAGCATTGGGGTCCTCCTGGTCGGAAGCCAGGTTCTTTCCCATCGGGACTCGCTGTCCCTGCTGCTCAAGAGCCGGCGGGCGGAGAAGCAGCTGGAGCGCCGCAACAGCCTGCTCAACGAGATCGTGAGCCACGCCCCGCTGGGCATCGCACGCGTGGGCATCGACATGCGGATCATGGACGTCAATCCGCGGATGACCGCCTTGATGCGGGTGGGCTCACACAACATGATCGGCACGCCGGTCGCGGCATACCTTGACCCCAGCGAGTTCGGGCGTGTCGCCGAGTTGTTCCAGCCGCTGTGGAATGGATTGGTCGACACCATCGAGTCCGACAGCCAGGTCGTGCGCGGGGACCAAACGCACGCGTGGCTTCACTGGAGCGCGACCACGGTGCGCAACGCAAGTGGACGCGTCGAGTATTTCCTCGCCATGTACGAGGACACCGACGCGGAGCACACGGCCAACGAGGCGGCGACGGCCCACCTGGCGGGCATCGAGAGGCTGAACCAGCTGAAGAGCGAGTTCATCACCATGGTCAGTCACGAATTTCGTACCGGGCTCGTCGGCATCCAGGGCTTCAGCGAGATGATCCGCGACGCGGAGCTCCCGATCGCGGAGGTGAAGGGCTATGCCGGCGAGATCAACAAGGACGCCCAACGGCTCAACCGCATGATCACCGACATGCTCGAGCTCGATCGCATCGAGGCCGGGCGCCTGGTCCTGCGGATGGAGCCGGTGAACATCAACGGCGTTCTGCATGATGCGATCGAACGGGCACGCGCGTCGGGCGGACAGCACGTGATCGACGCCCAACTCGACTCGACACAGCCCATCGTCGAGTGTGATGCCGATCGCGTTGCCCAGATCGTCTCCAACCTGCTGACGAACGCCGTCAAGTACTCACCGGAGGGCGGCGAGATCCTCGTCTCGAGCCGGGTGAGCGACGGCTTTGTCGAAGTTGGCGTGCGCGACCACGGCGTCGGCATCGCAGCCGAGTTTGCGAAACAGCTGTTCAGCCGTTACTCGCGCTACGAGAAGAACAGCAACAAGATCGTCGGCACCGGGCTGGGACTGGCGATCGCGCGCCAGATCGTCGAGCTGCACGGCGGGCGCATCTGGTTGGACAGCACGGTCGGCGCCGGCGCCGATTTTCGCTTCACGCTTCCTGTGCCGCTGATTGAGGGGGCAGCTAGCCGCGGTCCAGGAATTCGGTGACCAGCGACTGGAAGTGGTGCACGCCGTTCTCACGCATCGCTGAAAACCGGCCGCGGCTGTAGGAACGGGACCGCAGGCCCTTCTGCACCTGCTCGCAGATGGCGATGTCCTCCTGCTGGATCTCGTCTGAGAAGGCGATCGTCTGCTGCATCGATTCCCAGCCCGCGCCCGACCCAGGCTCGGCGAAGAACCATTCGAAGATCGTAAGAGTGCGGTCGACCCCCATCGGGAGGATGACGTTGGTGCTGATGTTGTCCTGGTAGATGTTCAGCATCGTGTTCGGGAAGATCCAGTAGTAAAGCGCCTTATCCTCTGCGTCCGGCATGCGGATGTAACGGCGGTCACGACCCGGCACCTCGCCCGGCTTCAGCTCGCGGATGGGCGCGTGCTGCTTCGAGTAATAGCGAAAGGTCTCGACGCGGTACTGGTCGTACTCGAGTTCTTTGAACAGGCCCGGATGCGCGATCGGAAGGTGATAGCCCTCGAGATAGTTGTCGACGTAGACCTTCCAGTTGCACGCGATCTCGTACTCGCGTCGCTCGACTCGGCGCATGCTCGACATCTCGTATCCCGCGGCCGCGATCTCAGACGGGATGGCGCCGATCCAATCCGCAAGCGGAGCGGCGTTTGGATCGAGGTTGGCGAACACGAAGGGACCCAGCGTGTCGACTCGGATGGGCACGAGACCGAAATCCGCCTTGTCGAAGTCCTTTGTGCCCTCCATCTCGCGCGCTGTCTGCAGCCGGCCGTCGAGGCCATAGACCCAGCCGTGGTAGCCGCACTGGAGCGACTTCCGGTTGCCGCGAGTTGTCACCACCTGAGCGGCGCGGTGGCGGCAGACGTTGTAGAAGCCGCGCAGCTTTCCGTCGTGGGCATGGGTCAACAGAATCGGCTCGTCGAGGATCGTTGCCGGCTTGAAGTCACCGATCCTCGCGAGCTCGCTCATGTGCGCGACCAGTTGCCAGGTTCGGTAGAAGATCCTGTCGTCTTCCTGCTCCAGGACGGCAGGGTCCAGGTAGGCGGTCGAGGGCAACGTCGAAGCGCGGGCGACGTCCGACCTCACGAAGTCTTGCTCTTTGGCGGGGACACCGGGGTCGGTCTCGAGCTTGGCCATCGGGCACATTCAAGCACCCCGCCCTGCCAGCTTGAAGGCTCGCAAAACCGCGACAATTAGAGGTCCGTCGCCCAGCGCCGTCAAAAGCGTTCTTAGGAGAACAGGTGTTCATGCCCGCACCGACCGCCAAAGAGGTCTCGAAGGCGCGCATCAGCGAGTTGACCGAGAAGGAAGAGAAGCGCTTCCGTCAGGCGCGCCCGATTTCGCTCAAGCTGTGGACCGAAGCGCGTGAGGTCCTTCCCCGCGGGGTGCCGTCCTCGTTCCAGGACGCCGCCCCCCAGCCAATCTTCATGGACAGGGGGCGGGGCAGCAGAGTCTGGGACGTGGACGGCAACGAGTACGTCGACTTTCACAACGGCTTCGGCGTCATGGTCGTCGGCCATGCCCACCCCAAGGTTGTCGAAGCGGTGAGCCGGCAGATCGCGCGTGGCTCGCACTTCGCGCAGCCCGTCGAGGACGGCATCATCGTCGCCCGGGAGCTGGCGCGCCGCTTCGGCCAGCCCAAGTGGCGATTCACCAACTCTGGAACAGAGTCCACCCTCGACGCGGTCAGGATCGCGCGCGGATTCACCGGCCGCGAGCGGCTGATCAAGATCGAGGCCTCGTACCACGGACACCATGACGCGCTGATGGTCTCGGTCGAGCCGCCGCCCTCGCTGATGGGACCCGCGGATGCGCCGGCGTCGGTGCCGCAGAGTGAAGGCATCCCGGCGGCCATCGTCGAGCTGACGACCGTGGTCCCCTTCAACGACCTCCCGGCGCTGGAGAAGGCGTTCGCGCACCATCGCGGCGAGGTCGCCGCGGTCATCGTCGAACCGGCGATGATGAATCTCGGCATCGTCCTGCCCGACCAGGGGTATCTGTCGGCGATCAAGGAGATGGCGCACAGCCACGGCGCGCTCTTGATCTTCGACGAGGTCAAGACCGGCGTCACCATCGCGCCGGGAGGTGCGACCGAGCGGTTTGGCGTCACGCCGGACCTGATCGCACTGGCCAAGGCCATCGGCGGAGGCCTGCCGTGTGGCGCCGTCGGCGGACGCGAGGATGTGATGGGCGTGATCGAGGACAAGCGCGTGGCTCAGATGGGCACGTTCAACGGCAACCCACTGACCATGGCCGCCTCCAAGGTGACGCTGCTCGAGATCTTGAATCCCTCTGCGTACGCGCATTTCGACGCGCTGGCCGAGACGCTGCAGGGCGGCCTTGACGAGGTCATCGCCGAGCACGAGCTGCCGTGCCACGTGATCACCTTGTCGGCGCGCGGCGGAGTCACCTATCGCGCCCAGCGCGTCCGCAACTACCGCGACTACCTCGAGACCGACAAATCGCTTGCCTACGTCAGCTGGCTCTACCAGTGCAACCGAGGGGTGATCATGGCGCCGGGGGCCGAGGAGAACTGGACCCTATCCGTTCAGCACTCGATCGAGGACGTCCATCGATATGTGGACAACTTCGCCGAAATGGCCAAAGACCTGCGTTCCTGAACCGTCGATGAATTCCGCTCGGCAAGGATTCCTTTGACGCACAGAGGCCCATCGTGTTACATACCGCTCACATTCACGCGCTTGGGTTAGGGAGGGGATCGGAATGACAGCCACCGCAACAACTGCCGGGGGAGCCGGCGCGAGTCTGGATCAGCCCTTGCTGCGTAAGGGCGCGCTCGGATTGTGGGACGACACGGTGATCGCCGTCTCGAGCACCGCCCCCGCATACAGCATCGCGACTTCGCTGGGTGCCCTCGCGGCCGCTGTCGGCCTGGCCGGTCCGGCCGCGATCTGGGTCGGCTTCATCCCGGTGACCGGGATCGCGGTCGCCTACTACTACATGAACCGGATGGACCCCAACTGCGGCGCCGCGTACACGTGGGCGAGCAAGGCGCTCCACCCGGGCATCGGGTTCATCAACGGCTGGATCGTGATTCTGACGGACGTCCTTTTCATGTCCTTCGCAGCTCCCCAGGCCGGAGCGGCGTTGCTGCAGCTTTTCAACGCCTGGGGCCTGAACAGCATCGGCGGACTCGACCTCACGCCATCCGCGTGGTACGCCAACTACGAGACCGTCTTCTTCGGAGTCCTCTTCCTGGCCCTGGTCACCTACATGGTGATGGTCGGCATCAAGGTGGCGGCAAACTTCCAATGGGTCCTGCTCGCCATCGAATACTCCATCGTGCTTGCGTTCTCAATCATCGGCTTTACCAAAGGAGGAGGAAGCGGACTCGACCTAGGCTGGTTGAACCCCGCCTCGATGGGTGGCATGAGCGGACTAGCCGCAGGCGTCGTGATCGCCGTCTTCTTCTATTGGGGCTGGGACACGGCCGCGAACCTCAACGAGGAGACCGAGGACTCAAGCGAGAATCCCGGTCGCGCCGGCATCCTCGGAATGGTCCTGCTCCTGGTCCTGTTCCTGATCGCCGCCATCTCCATCCAGTACGTGCTCACGCCGCAGGAGATCCAGGACAACTCGGCCACGACCCTAACGGCCTTCGCCGACAAGCTCGTCGGGAACCAGTGGGGCTCCCTCGCCATCCTCGCCTTCCTGTCCTCGACCGTCGCGACCCTACAGACCACCCTGCTGCCCAGCGTTCGCACGGCCTTCTCCATGGGCCGTGACGGGATGCTCGGCCCGGTGTGGGCCGTGATCAGCCCCAAGTGGCACACGCCCTGGATCGGCACCATCATCATGGGCGCCATCTCGGCCGTCATCGCCGTCGCCTCGCTCCAGGTCGGCGGCCTGAACGCGATCGTCAGCGCCGGCGTCACCTCCATCGGACTGCTCGTCGCGTTCTACTACGGGGTGGTCGGCATCTCCTGCACCGTGTACTACCGTCACGCCCTGACCAGGAGCGTGAAGGGATTCATCTTCGCCGGAGTGTTTCCGCTCCTCAGCGCTCTGGCTCTCTTCGGTCTGGCGGGTTACCTGACGTGGACGGACTGGACCAGCACCGACTCGTTCGCGTTCGATGCCACCAACGGCAGGTTCCTGGTCGGAGTGCCGATCGTGTGCGTACTCAGCGCCATCCCTGCCCTGCTCTACACCTACCTCAAGCGCCACCCTAAGTACCTCAGCATGCCGACAGAGTCCGCGCCAGCCAACGCTCTGGAGCAGAAGCCGACGGGAGCGCGATGACCCGATTGATCCGCCGGTCGCCTTAGCCCGACAAATAGGGCCGGATCATCCGGCCGAGCTCTTCCAGCTTCGCCAGCGCCTGGTCCCTGCCGTCCGGCGGGACGTAGTAGATGCAGCGCTCGACGCCCGCTTCGGCGAGCCGTTCGATCTCGCTCGCCTCCGCCTTTGGGAAATAACTGACCGGGATGTGCCCACGCCCGGCGGCCCGCGCCAGCTCCTCTAGCTCCGCTATGCGCTCGATCACATCGCCGCGATTCGGCATCCACCCGTCGGCATAGCGAACGACACGCTCCAGGATCTTCGGCCCGCTCCCTCCGAGGATGATCGGCGGATGGGGCTTCTGGACCGGCTTCGGCCAGCTCCGCATCGGCCCGAAATCCACCAGCTCGCCGTGGTACTCGGCCTCCTCCTGGGTCCAGATCGCTTTGATGGCCTCGGCCTTTTCGCGCAGCAGCTTCCACCGCGTGCTGAAGTCGGTGCCGTGGTCGGCCATCTCCTCGCGGTTCCAACCTGCGCCGATGCCGAAGATGAAACGGCCGTTCGAGACAAGGTCGACGCTGGCGGTTTCCTTCGCGGTGTGGATCGGGTCGCGCTGGATCAAAAGACATATGCCGGTTCCAAGCCGAATCGTCTTCGTGGCCGTGGCAGCCACCGTGAGCGCGATAAACGGATCCATGGTGTGCCAGTAGTGCTTGGGCAAGTCCGCGCCGCCCGGCCACGGAGACTGGCGGCTGGACGGGATGTGGGAATGCTCGGCGACCCACAACGACTCGAAGCCAAGCTCCTCGGCGGCGGGCGCGAGCTCGGCCATCGAGATCGCGTAGTCGGTCGGAAAGATCGAGACGCCAAACTTCACCCGCTCATCGTGACCGAACTCGGGGAGCTAGACGGCCAGGAACATCCTTCGAGCCGACTCCGCCGCCCTGGTCACGTGTGCGTCGAGGGCCGCGAACATTGCCGACACCACCCTGTGGTCGAGCCGCCGCCCGGCCTCTTCCATCACCACCCGGCGAGCTTCCAGCTGCGTGCGGGCCTTTCGGTAGGGCCGGTTCGAGGTCAACGCGTCGTACGTGTCGGCGACAGCGACGATCCGGGCCTCGATGGGTATTGCTGCAGCATCCAGCCCGTACGGGTAGCCGCTGCCGTCGAGTCGCTCGTGGTGGTAGAGAACCGCAAGCAGCTCCCGGCTTGACCGACGGTCGCCCAGGATAGACAGTCCGATCTCCGGGTGGGACTTCATCAGGGTCCACTCGGATTCGTCGAGCGGCGCGTGCTTGTCGAGGATGTGGTCCGGGATGGCGAGCTTGCCGACGTCGTGCAGAAGACCCGCTCTGGCGAGCACCCGGAGCTCGGATGTGGTCATCGCAAGCTCGCGTCCGATCTGCACGCAGAGCTGCGCAACGCGCCGATTATGGCCGAGCGATTCCCGGTCCTTGACCATGTGGCCAAGGACGACGACCGCATCCAACCACCCCTTGATCTGAGGCACCGGATGTGAGACCACTAGGGACCCTCCTCCCAAGAGGCTTACCGGCTCTGATTACCGATTCTTTACAGAACGCCTAGTAGCACAACGGTCGGAAGGTCGATCGTGGTCGCGGGATTCTTCCGTTGCCTGGCTACTTTGGGTAGCCGGCTTCGCTCAACGCACTGACGGCGTCCGCCGGCGCGTCGACGAGTTAGAGCGAAGCTTCGTCCTCAGGCCGTGGTCTTGCGCCAGGCCAGAGCCGGACCGAGCTTCTTCTCGAAAAGGACGGCGACCTCGTCAGGTTTGGGAAACCGACCGGTCGCCTTCTTGCTGAACAACAGCTCATCGTCGAGGGTGACCTCGAACCGGCCGTTGCTGCCGGCCTGAAGCTCGACGGAGCGCATGATCGGCGCCCACCGGCTGAGCAAATCGCTCGCCAGGCTCACGGCCTGGTCAAGGTAGTCTCAAGGAACGCAGAATTCAATCTGCACCTCGTGGAGCGGATTGATCATTTCGCCCGCATTCGGTTGTTCTTCGGATTGTGCTCGACCTCGGCCAGCCCAAGCGCTTCCAGCAGTGGCGGCATGTACATGCCGAACCTACCGCGCAAGCCCTTCTTGAGTCCGTACCAGCCACCGACCGGATTCTTCGCCGACCGGCCCCACCCCTCCACCGTGCCCTCCGCGGCGGGCTTCTGCTCGTCCGCGCTGCCAAGGGGCATCCAATCGCCGTGCTTCTTGAGCATCGCGTGCAGGTCCTCGATTGCCCTCATCTGATAGCGCAGCTCAGTCTTGCCGACGATGCATACGATCGCCGGGGGGTTAAGCGACTCGTCCTTGTACATCGTGTATTCAGACGAACCGCTCGGAGTCGTCAGCTGCCAGGGTGATTGCTTCGTCCCCGATCCTTTGACTGTCGCCTTGGCCATGTCCAATTCCTCCTGAGTGACTGCTTGACGGGTCAAGTTCTGAAGCGCGATTAAAGACCGCTGATTCGCGTGAGTCGCCACAGGCGGCCGGGCGGATACAGCGAGTTGGCGGTGACCAACGGAACGTCCAGGTTGTAGTCGCCCAGCACGACGTGTTCGCTCCCCACCCCCTTGCCGGCCGCCAGCGGCTGATCGACAACGATCGTTCGTGCGTCGAGCCGCTGTCGCAGCACCATGCCCGGCCATTCGACCAGGTTGACGTCGACGGTGGAAATCAGGTCCGATTGCGCACCCCAGGGCGTGACGTAGGTTGCGATAGTCTGATTGCGGGCGATCACAAGGCGCACATGCAGCGTCGATTGCATCGTTCCGATCAATGTCTTGGCCGATGCAAACGTGTCGGCCAGGGTCGACAGCCCCATGACGCAGCCGAAAACGGTGATCGGGATCCCATCGACGGTTATGGTGGCGGCGAACAGAAAGTTGGCGCCCGCGTTCAGGCCGGAACCGGTTTTGATGCCGATGATGCCGCTCTGGCCGAGCACCCCATCCACGTTGTAGACGATCCCGGCCACGGGAAGCAGCGCCTGACCCATTCCTACGACCTGGGCGAACACCTCCTGCTTCATAGCGGTCATGCCGAGCGATATGAGGTCGCTCGGCGTGCTGACGCTGGCTGCGTTGGCGCCACTCGTGTCGGCGAACTTCGTGTGGGTCAGGTGCAGTGCTGCCGCCCGCGCGTTCATCTTGGCGACGAATGCGTCGATCGAGCCGGCGTCCCAACGAGCGAGCGTCTCGGCGAAGTTGTTCGCCGATGGGATCAGCATTCCCTGGAGAGCCTGGAGCTCCGTCAGCTGCTCGCCCGCTCGGACGACCTGGACGGACTGCTTGTCCGCGAGGTCGGCTTCATAAGCCTGGACGTCAGCGTCGGTGAGCGTGATCGTCGGGCCCTGGTCACCTTTCACGAGGGGCTTGTCTTCGAGCACGACCAGCGCTGTCATCACCTTGGTGACGCTGGCGGCCGGTGTGGGCTGCTCGTTGCCAGAGGTAGCAATGAATCCGAGGTTCCTCACACCGACGGCACCAGACCCTCGGCTCGGCCAGGGCATTGCCGGCGGCGTGCCGCCGACCACTTGGGAGGCGGGAGGCGCCCCGGTGGCAGCTACAGCCGGAATCGGACGGAGATAGCTCCATGTCGCCACTCCGGCGACGACCACAAGCAGGAAGATCCCAATCCGAAGCCGCATGCCTGGCAAAACATAGCTAAAGACCGGAGGCCACAGGCGAGCTCCGCCTCAGGCGGCTCCTGATCGGCTCCGACAACCGGACGCCCAGATACGTCGCAAACGCGAGGGATGTGATGAAGAAGCTGACCGGGTGGGGCGAGTAGTACGCGATGGCAAGGCCGAGCCACGTGAACAAGAGGGCCAGACCGATGCCGGCCAGGATCGCCGCCGGCGGCCGGCTCGTGAAACGCACCGCGATCGCTGCGGGCGCGACGATGAGGGCGAAGATCAACAGCACGCCAACCACCTGCACGGCCTCTGTGACAGCCACCGCAAGGATGGCCATGAATGCGATCGACAGCGCGGTGACGGGGACGCCCTTGGCGCTGGCCAGGTCCTCGTCCACCGACGAGAAGAGGAGAGGACGGTAGATGGCGATCAGCCCTGCGACGGTCACCATCCCCGCCACCAGCGTGATCGCCACGTCGCTCGCACTGATGCCGAGGATCTCGCCGAAGAGCAGCGCATAGGCCTCGGTCGCGTAGCCGCGATAGAGCGAGATGAACAAAACGCCGAGGCCGAGGGCCCATGCGAGCACGATCCCAATGGTCACGTCGCGGCCTCGCAGCCGGTTGCCCAGCGCACCGATGGTCGCGCCGCTCGCGAGGGTGAACGCGAGCAACCCGAACACGGGGCTGATGCCCAGCACGACCGCACCGGTCGCTCCGGCGAACCCGATGTGCGAGAGGGCATGGGCCGCAAAGGCGGAGCCTCTCAAGACGACGAAGTAGCCGATCGCCCCGGCGGCGATGGCGACGATGGTTCCCGCCTCGAACGCGTGGACCATGAACGCGTAGTGGAAAAGCGCCGCAAGGTCGTCGAACACGTTCCAGCCAGGCGATGGCGAGGTGTTCGTGACCGTCAGCGGGATCGCGAGCTCATGCATGCGGGTGGCTCACCTCCTCTTCCAGCCCGACCACGAAAACGCGGCCGCGGCTGTCAGTCAGCACCTCGACCGGCGAGGAGTAGATCTCGGTGAGGCGCTCCGACGTGATGATGTCCGCCGGCCTGCCCATGGCCAACCTGCCGTGCGCGATGTAGAGGACGAGGTCGATGTGCGGCAGCAGAAGATTCACGTCATGGGCGATGAGAAGCACGGTGAGACGCCTCTCGCGAGCGACCTTCGTGATCAGCTGCACCATGGCCCCCTGGTTGCGCACGTCGAGGTGTGACAGCGGCTCGTCCATGAGCAGCAGGCGTGGCCGCCCGACCAGCGCCTGCGCGAGCAACAGACGCTGCTGCTCTCCGCCTGACAGGCTCCCCAGCGGCCGGTCTGCGTAGCCGCCCGCGCCCACCGCGTCGATGGCTGCGCTGGACACCGCGGCGGCCCGGGCACGTCCAGCGAGTCGCACTCCCCAGCGGTGGCCATCCACACCGAGATCGACTAAGTCCCGGCCTCGGATCGAGAGCTCCGGGTCGAAGACCGACCCCTGCGGAACGTAACCGATGTTCGGGTTGCCGCGGTGCGGCGGCTCGCCGAGCACCTCAAGGCGGCCGCTCGTGGGCGCGAGCTGGCCGAGGATCATGCGGATCAGGGTCGACTTCCCTGCGCCGTTGGGACCGAGTATCGCAGTGAACGAACCTGATGGGACGGAGAAGGTGGCGCGAGCCCAGACCGGCCGCGAGCCGTAGCCCGCAGTCAGCTCGTGAGCGACGATCGGCGGGGACTGCTCACTCATGGCGCCGAAGCAAGGGAGCTCTCGAGCCTGTCCAGCTGCGAGAGTTGCCAATCCTCGAACGTGGAGCTACCGGGCCCGGTCTCGGACACGCCGACGGACGGGATGTGGCGGGATGCGGCTAGCTGGACGAGGTTCGTCGTCACCGACGTGGCTGTCTGGAGGTTGTAGACCAAGACCTTGATCTCGTTCGCCGCGATCTGGTCGTGAAATGCGGCGACCGAGGACACCGGTGGATCGTTGCCTTGAGAGACTGCGTCCATGAAGGCAGCCGGCGTGATCAGGTTGAGGCCGAGCGCGTTCGCCATGTAGACGAACACGCTTTCAGTCGAACCGATCGCCGTGCCTCCGAACCTCTGCTTGATGCTCGCGATCTTGTCCTCATACGGTTTCAGCGCCACCCCGAAGTCCCCCCGCCGCTGGTCGAAGTAGCTGGAATCCACAGTGTCGATCGACCGGAAGTGCGCCGTGAGCGCGTCCGCGACCTTCACGATGTAGCCGGGCTCGTACCAGAAATGCGGGTTGTCGCCCGCCTTCCGACCGAGCAGCTGAGCCACGTCCAGCACCTGGCGGTGCGCGCTCGGGTTGGCGTCGAGCAGCCGCCTGCCCCAGTCGTCATAGCCCGCGCCGTTGAGGATGACCAGGTCCGCGTCTGCGAACGCACGCGCGTCATTGGTGCTGGTCTCATACTCGTGCGGGTCCGCGTTCGGATCGGTGACAACGCTCTGCACATTCACCTTCGACCCGCCCAGCTGGGTCGCTATGCTGCCCCAGAAATTCTCCGCCGCGATCACGACGATCGAGCCGGAGGGTGCCGAGATCGATCCGCCGCAGGCCCCGGCTAACAAACCTAAGCACCCAAAGATCGCCAGTTTTTCCGACCCCACCATCACGCAAGAGTATTGCACAACTGACTTGCGCAAGCCTTTTGCGTATAGTGGGCTGCATGGCCCGGCCAAGCCCAGTGAGCGACCAGGTGAAAAACCTCTTCCGAGGCGAAGACCGGCACCTGTGGTCGATCGACGAGCTGCACGAAGCCGTCGTCCACGCCCTGGGCGCCGCCGACTACTCGACGGTGTTCCGCTCTGTTTCAGGCCTCGAGCGAGATGGCTTGATCAAGCGCATCGACCTCGGCGACGGCAAGGTTCACTACGAGCTGACCGAGGAGCATCACGAGCACATTCGCTGCGATGCCTGCGGCCGCGTGGTCGAAGTGCCCGGCTGTGTGCTCGAGGACGCATCCTCCGCGGTCACGAGCAGCACCGGCTTCAAGGTGACGAGCCACCAGCTGCTCTTCACCGGTGTCTGCCCGGACTGTTCCTCGGCGCCCCAACCAATGAGGTAGCGCCGTTATCCTGCCGGAGTGAAGGCGCTGGTCAAAGCCAAGGCTGCGCCCGGCCTGTGGCTTCAGGACGTACCGGATCCGACGCCCGGTCCTGGCGAGGTGTTGATCCGCGTCCTGCGGACTGGCATCTGCGGCACTGACCTGCACATCGAGAGCTGGAACGAGTGGGCCCAGGCAACCATCCGTCCGCCGCTGGTGCTCGGACACGAGTTCGTCGGTGAGGTCGTGCAATTGGGTGAAGGCGTCGCGTCCGTCTATCCAGGCGAGATCGTCGGAGCCGAAGGACACATCGTTTGCGGGCGCTGCCGCAACTGCATGGCGGGCCGCCGGGCACTGTGCGCGCACACGGTCGGTATCGGCGTGCAGCGCGACGGCGCTTTCGCCGAGCTCATAGTCATGCCGGCCATCAATCTCTGGCCTCATCTGACCAAGATCGACCTCGATGTGGCCGCCATCTTCGACCCGTTTGGCAACGCAGTCCATACGGCGACACAGTTCCGCGTCGTCGCCGAGGACGTGCTGGTCACCGGCGCCGGGCCGATCGGGATCATGGCGGCGCTGGTCGCGCGCCATAACGGCGCCCGCTTCGTGGTCATCACAGATGTCAGCGACTACCGCCTCGAGCTCGCACGTAAGGTCGGCGTGACCCGCGCAGTCGACGTCCGCACCACGACGCTCGCCCAGGTGCAGGAAGAGCTCGGCATGAAAGAGGGATTCGACGTCGCCTTCGAGATGTCGGGCCAGGCGAGCGCGCTGCGCGACGTGATCGCCAACATGTCGCATGGTGGTCGCATCGCGATGCTTGGGTTGCCGGACCACGAATTCGCGATCGACTGGACGCAGGTGGTCTTCAAGATGCTCACCGTCAAAGGCGTTTACGGCCGCCAGATATTCGAGACCTGGTACGAAATGTCCGTTTTCACGCAGACCGGTCTCGACATCTCGCCAGTCATCACCCACCGTTTCCCGTACCACCAGTTCGAGCAGGCATTTGCTGTCGCGCACACCGGCAACTGCGGCAAGGTCGTGCTCGACTGGACCGCAAATTAGTAGAGGACGCTAGATCGATGTTCGAACGCATGCAGTCGCACCTGGTGAGTCAACTCGAGGAGATCCGAGCCGCGGGACTGGAGAAGCAGGAGCGCGTGCTGATGGGCCCGCAGGGGTCGGCCGTCAGAGTGCTCGACCGTGATGTCTTGAACCTTTGTGCCAACAACTACCTCGGGCTGGCCGACCATCCCGACGTCATCGCGGCCGCAAAAGAAGCGCTCGACCGGTGGGGCTACGGCACGGCGTCGGTTCGATTCATCTGCGGAACGCAGGAGGTCCACAAAGAGCTCGAGGCCGCGCTCACCGTTTTCCTCGGTACGGAGGACACCATCCTCTACTCATCGTGCTTCGACGCCAATGGCGGCATCTTCGAGGCTCTCCTCGATGAACACGACGCGGTCATCTCGGACGCTCTCAACCACGCGAGCATCATCGACGGCATCCGGCTCTGCAAGGCGCGACGCCTCCGCTACGCGAACCGCGACATGGAAGACCTCGAGCGACAGTTGAAGAGCAGCGCCGACGCCCGGTTCCGAATGGTCGTCACCGATGGGGTCTTCTCGATGGACGGCTACGTCGCGCCGCTGCCCGAGATCTGCGAGCTCGCCGAGCGCCACGACGCTCTCGTCATGGTCGACGACTCCCACGCCGTCGGCTTCATGGGCCCTAACGGCCGCGGCACACACGAGCACCACGGCGTCATGGGCAGGATCGACGCCATCAGCGGGACGCTCGGAAAGGCGCTCGGCGGTGCGAGCGGCGGATACGTGTCCGGTCGCAAAGAGCTGGTCGCAATGCTCCGGCAACGCTCGCGACCCTATCTGTTCTCCAACTCCGTGGCGCCTCCGATCGCGGCCGCGAGCCTCAAGGTGCTGGAGCTGATCTCCTCCGCGAGCGAGCTTCGACAGCGGCTGCGCGACAACACTGCCCTTTTCCGCAAACTGATGACCGCGGCCGCCTTTGACATCCTGCCCGGCGAGCACCCGATCGTCCCGGTCATGGTGGGCGACGCGACGCTGGCCGCCCGGATGGCGCAGGTGATGCTCGAAAAAGGCGTATACGTGGTCAGCTTTTCCTTTCCCGTTGTCCCGCAGGGCAAGGCGCGCATCAGAACCCAGGTATCGGCGGCCCACTCGAAAGCCGATCTCGAACATGCGGTCGGAGCATTCGTGGAGACACGCGAAATTGTCGGGAGCTGATCGCTCGTCTTTGGGCTCGCCGGCGTAGGCTTTCGGCCCGCATGGGGAAGTCCTGGAGCGACACCACCGAACGCGACCTGACGCCTGACTCGGCTGCCGAAGCCGCTCAAGAGGCCGGGCTCGTCTACGCCTCAGATTTCGAACCTGGAATCCGTCGGGCGCGTAAGGGAAAAGGATTCGCCTACTTCGACCCACAGGGCAAGTCGGTGACCGACCCGGCCACCCTGGAGCGCATCCGGAGCCTCGCCGTTCCGCCGGCCTGGAAGGACGTGTGGATTTGCACGCGGCCGCGAGGCCACCTGCAAGCTACGGGTCGTGACGCCCGCGGGCGAAAACAGAACCGCTACCACCCGCGGTGGCACAAGGTTCGCGACGCCAACAAGTTCGCGCGACTCGTCGGCTTCGCCCGCGCGCTGCCCCGAATCCGCCGGCGCGTTGCCCGTGACCTGGGCCAGCCTGGGCTGGCGCGCGAGAAGGTGGTAGCGACCATCGTGAGGTTGCTCGAGATGACATTCGTGCGGATTGGCAACGAGGAGTACGCACGTGAGAATGGGTCCTTCGGACTCACGACCCTGCGCGATCGGCACGTGAAGGTCAAGGGATCGACGGTGCGGTTCGTCTTCAGAGGCAAGAGCGGCCGTGAGGTCGAGGTCGGCGTCACCAATCGTCGCGTGGCCAGGGTGGTGAAGCGATGTGAGGAGCTGCCGGGCCAGATGCTGTTCCAGTACATCGGTCCCGAGGGCGATCGCCGAACGGTCACCTCGGACGACGTGAATCAGTACCTGCGCGAGGCAAGCGGCGACGATTACACAGCCAAGGACTTCCGCACGTGGGCCGCCACTGTCCTGGCCACCTGTGCGCTGCGCGACGCCGTGCGTTTCGAAACCGACACGGAGGCCAAACGCAACGTGGTTGCCGCGATTGACAGCGTCGCGCGCAGACTCGGACACACGCGAGCGGTTTGCCGCCGCTCGTACGTCCACCCGGCGGTGATCGACACGTACATGGAGGGATCGCTCGAGAGCGTGCTGAGCGTGGTGTCAGGCAGGGCCCACCCCAACCTCAAGGCTGACGAAGCGGCCGTCGTGGCTTTGCTGAAGCAAAGATTGCCCCGAAGATAGGGAAGCCGTCTCGCCCCGCCCACGCCTAGGTCACGGTCTAGCTGGGTTGTATCCCCCCACCCGGCCGTGGCCTTCGGCCAGGGCCGACCTCCCCGGCGAGCGGGGAGGGGCGGAGCTAGTCAACCTTAACCTCGGTTCCGTCCTGTGCCCAACGTGTATGGAACGCGCCCTCGCGGTCGACGCGATGGTAGGTGTGCGCTCCGAAGTAGTCGCGCAGGCCCTGGATCAGGTTGGCGGGACCGCGCGCTTGCCGGTAGCCGTCGTAGTAGGCGAGGGATGAGGCAAAGGCCGGGATGGGCACGCCACGGTCGATCGCCTGCTTGGTCACAGATCGCCACGCCTGCTGCGCGGATGCGAGCGCTTGCTGGAAGAACGGGGCGAGCATGAGGTTCGGTAGGTCAGGAGACTCCGCGTAGGCGTCCTTGATGCGGTCGAGGAACTGCGCGCGAATGATGCAGCCACCGCGCCAGATCGTCGCTAGCGCGCCGAGATCGAGATCCCATCCAAACTCTTTGGAGCCGGCACGCAGGTGCTCGAAGCCCTGTGCATACGCGACGATCTTCGACGCGTACAAAGCGTCGCGCACGTCATCGACCAACCCGGGATCGGATTTTGACGGGCCGCTCGCGGTAGGCCCTATGAGGATGCTCGACGCGTTGACACGCTCCACTTTCTGGCTTGACAGCATCCGTGCGAACACGGCCTCGGTGATGCCGGTCAGCGGCACGCCAAGCTCGAGGGCCGACTGGCTTGTCCATCGGCCCGTGCCCTTCTGCTCAGCCTCGTCATCGATTGCATCCACAAGCGACGACTGAGGGCCGCCGTCACCCTTGGCGAGCACGTTGGCCGTGATCTCGATCAAGTACGACTGCAGCTCACCCTGGTTCCACTCGCGAAACACCGAGGCAAGCTCGGGAGGCGTCATGCCGAGGGACTGCCGCAGGAAGTCGTACGTCTCGGCGATGAGCTGGATGTCGGCGTATTCGATTCCGTTGTGCACCATCTTCACGAAGTGGCCCGCTCCGTCCGGGCCGATGTAGGTGCAGCACGGGACCCCATCGACCACAGCCGAGATCGACGTCAGCATCTTGGCGACACGTTCGTAGGACTCGCGGGTGCCTCCCGGCATGATGCTCGGCCCTCGAAGGGCCCCCTCCTCCCCACCCGATACGCCCGCTCCGATGAACCCAAGGCCTGCCTTCTCCGCGGCCGCAGAGCGTCGCCGCGTGTCGTGGAAAAGCGAGTTGCCGCCGTCGATGATGGTGTCGCCGGGCTCAAGCACCGCGGAGAGCGAATCGATCGCCTCGTCAACGGCCGAACCAGCCTTCACCATCAGAA
Source organism: Candidatus Dormiibacterota bacterium (assembly GCA_036513135.1). GTDB lineage: Bacteria > Chloroflexota > Dormibacteria > Dormibacterales > Dormibacteraceae > Palsa-870. The sequence continues at coordinate 42,749 of DATBZP010000076.1, forward strand.
GGATCGCGCGCGGCGGCTTGAGGATCCGCGCCAGCTCTTCCAACGAGCCGGCCGGCCGGAAGTCGCCCTCACTCGAGTACTCGGCCATGAAATCGTCTGTCCGCCGGCGGGTCCGGTTGTAGACGGCGACCCTCACGCCGCGCGACGCCAGGTTGCGCGCCAGGTTCTGGCCCATCGTCGCCAATCCGACCACGCCGATCTCGTGCTCAGGCACCCCCACACATTAACTAGGTCGCGGTGATGGTTCCTGAAGTCGAGACCTCTGGGTCGCGGCTGCGACCCCTGTGAACTGAGGGGCGGTGCCCCCGTCAACGGAACGGCGACCGGCGGCGCGATGCGTGGCAGGCTGGGTTCGGACAAGATGTGAACTTAGGTTGGCCCGTTCTGCAGAGCGGAGCTCGAGAACGAAAGGTCTTCGCGTACGCGGCGGCGGCCGCCTTGGTGGCGGTGGTCGGCTTTGTCGCCTGGCTGGAGTTCCGAATCGGTGGCGACGCCGTCACGATCGCCGTCAACGACATCGGCGAGTTCATGGCGGCGTTCCTCGCTGCCGCCGGCTGCGGACTGGCCGCGAGGCAGACGAGCGGCCGGCAGCGGCTTGGCTGGACGCTGCTCTCGGCTTCGGCCGCCACCTGGGGCGCCGGCCAGGTCGTGTGGTCGGTCTACGAAGTTGGCATCGGCACCGTTCCGTATCCTTCCGCAGCCGACGCCGGCTTCCTCGGGGCGATACCGCTGGCCGCAGCCGGGATTCTGGCTTTCTTCTCGACCCCGCGAGGTACGTCAACTCGGCTGCGGCTTTGGCTCGACGGAGCGATCGTCTTTCTCGCCCTGGTGTTCGTCAGCTGGACGTTGGGACTGAAGACCGTGTACGAAGATGCCGGGCACCCGCCGCTCGAGAGGATCATCATCAACATGGCCTATCCGGTGGGCGACATCCTCATCGGCGCCCTCCTTGTCCTGGCGATCCGTCGGGCCCGGAATGAAGTGCACGGCAGGTTGCTCCTTCTCCTCGGTGGGCTCGCGGCCAACTCGCTGGCCGACAGCGCTTACGCCTACCTGACCGCCACCGGCAATTACGGCGCGATCGGCAGCGTGCTTGACGCAGGCTGGGTGATTGGTTACCTGATGATCGGTCTGGCGGCGCTGTGGCCGGCGAGCGCCGCGGCCAAAGTCGCCGAGGAACGCCCGATCGACATGTGGCAGCTTGCGCTGCCCTGGTTGGCGATTCTGGCCGCGGGGTTGAGCGGCATGATCCTGGCGGTGTCAGGTCACCCGCTGGACGTTTTCCTGACGTTCCTCCTGAGCACCATCGCAGTCCTGGTGATGGTCAGCCAGGTCTACGCACACAGCGAATCACTGGCGCTTCTGATCAAGGCCCGCGTCGATGCGGCGACCCTCAACGACATCATCCTGTACGCGCCGCTCGGGGTGGTCCGAATCGGACTGGATATGAGAATCCTCCAGGCCAATCCGCGATTCGCTGAGCTCCTGCGAATGCCCGAACGCGAATTCGTCGGCGTCGCTCTAGCCTCCTTCCTGCCACCTGGGGACGGAGCTGAAGTGGCCTACCAGTTTCGTTCATTGTCCGACGGCACGGTCACCTCCATCGAGTCGGAGACCGAGGCCGTACGCGGCGACGGCACCGGCATGTGGCTGCACTGGAGCGCGACTGAGGTGCGCAATGCAGATGGCGAAGTCGATTACTTCATTGCCATGTTCAAGGACACGACTGCCCGGCACCAGGCCGAAGTCGCGGCCGTGGCCAATATCAACGTCCTCGAGCGGCTCAACCGTTTGAAGAGCGAGTTCCTGACCATGGTCCGCCACGAGTTTCGGACGGCACTCGTCGGGATCGAGGGTTTCAGCGAACTGATGCGCGACGCGGAGTGGCTGGACGTGGCAACGTTCAAGGGGTTTGCCAGCGACATCTACAACGACGCGCACAGGCTCGACGGCATGCTGAGCAAGATGCTCGACCTCGACCGATTGGAGGCGGACAAGGTAGAGATCCATCTCGTGCCGATCGACCTCCACGCCGCGGTCGGCGAGGCGGTCGCGCGTGCGTCCGCGCCGCCAGATACGAAACATCGCTTCAGGCTCGACCTCGACCCAGACCTCCCACTGGTCCTTGGCGACGCCGGAAAGATCGCATGGCTGCTTCGGATAATCCTCGACAACGCGATCAAGTACTCGCCCCTTGGTGGAGAGATCGTCGTCTCGAGCCACACTGAACCTGGGCAGGTCGTGGTCAGCGTCAAAGACCACGGCGTCGGCATGCCACCGGACTTCGACGACCAGCTATTCGCCCGCTATCAGTGGAACGCAGACAACCCGACGACCAAGGTCATGGGCACGGGCCTTGGTCTTCCGATGGCCCGCCAGATCGTCGAGATGCACGGCGGCCGGATCTGGTTCGAGAGCATGGCGGGCGTGGGCTCGGAGTTCTACTTCTCGGTGCCCATGCAAACCAACCCCGCCGGCCCGCGTCAGAAGCGAGCGGAGGCTATCCCGGTCGCGTCGCGGTGATCATCCTTCGGGCGGCGGCGGAGGCACTCGCCGCCAGCCCGACGGCGTCCGCCTTGAACAACACGCCGACGAGCTTGCCGTCCGATGTCGTGATCGGGGCGCTGTCCAGTTCGTGCTCGACCAGGTAGTCGGCCATCTCTTTGATCGGGACATAGGTACGGAAGGTGCTGGGCCCAGGCCGCATTGCCTGCTCGACCAGCAGCTTCGGGTCCATCTCCAGCTGTTTCGCCCTCAACAGCCCTAGCACCAATCGGTTTTCGTCGATCACCACCGCAACATCCCAGCCTACCTCCGCAGCGCGGTCGCGCACGTCACCGAGACGGTCCTTCAGTCCGCAGACGACGACGTCCTTGCGCGAGGCGTCGCCTGCGCGGGGGCGGGTCGAGTTCTCGCCTTCGGTCAAAAGCCCGGCCGCCAGCCAGTCGAGCTTGCCGGCCGTGTACTCAAAGACTTCACTGAACCCGAAGCTCTCGAGCCGCGCCGCGGCCCTGGGCGCCATGTCTCAAGCGGCATCCCAGCAGTACACGATCACCGGACGCCGGCGATCGATCTCATCAACCTCCTTGTCAAGCTGGCGCAATGGATGGCTCACCGCGCCGGGAAGGTGATCTTCCGCATACTCCTGCGCCGGCAATACCTCGACCAGCTGTGCGCCCTGCTTGACGAGGTCTTGAACCGCATCGCGGTCGATCAACGTCGCCACGGCACCCTATCCTACGGCCGCGCGTCGAACAGCTTGGCGAGGTCCGCCGGCAGGGCCAGCGCCGGGTCGAGCTGCGGCACCATACCGCCCGCTTGCAATGCCCGCACCACGAGCCCGGAACAGATCTGGTGGTTGCGGCGGATGAGCCGCAACGGCCAGCCGAACAGCAGGTAAAGGGTGGCCCCGAGCAGATCGAGGAATCCAAACGCCTGATCAATCTGTCCCTTGGCGTAAGCGACGGCGCGGGCCCTACCTTCGGAGGAAAACTCCGGGCCCAGACGCACCAGGTGGTACTCGTCTTCGCGATACTTCGAGATCGGGCTGAGCCGCACACCGGTGGTCTCCGCCTCGACCAGGGCACCATCCTCATCCACGACCACCGCAGAGTGGCTCCAGTGCGCGTATACGGCGTCCGTGCCCGTGAAGTGGCGCTTCTGGGCCTGGCTGATCAGACCTGCGATGAAGTTATGCCGGTGGGCGAGGATGAAGTCGCCGGGCACGAAGTCCAGGGCCTCGTCGCCTGGTCCACGCCGCTCGACCTTCACCAGGTTCGCGTCACCTTGTTCTGGGCTCTCGGGCGATCGGGGTCGAGACCTCGGGCAAGGGCGACTCGATGCGCGAGCAGCTGACCCAGCACGCCCAGCGTCAACGGCGTGAGCTCCTCGGGCAATCCCGAGTCGATGGTGACCGTCGCCTCCGGATCGCCAGTCTCCCCCATTCCATCGAGCAGCCTGATGACCCGACAGCCTTGATCGGCCAGCCGCCGGCCGATCGATTCCATGTCGGCGGACACCTGTCCGCGTCCGTCCACGAGCACCACCGGGAAGCCCGGTTCGACCACCGCGATCGGCCCATGCTCGAAATCGGCGACCGACCACGCGCGAGCCAGCACGTAGCTGGTTTCCGTGAGCTTGAGAGCGATCTCCTCAGCGGTCGATAGGTTGAACCCCCTGCCCAAGACGATGGCGCGCGGGCCCAGTAGCGCAGGAACGAGCCGGTCCAGCTCGTCGTCCTGCTCGAGGACCGCCGCGAGCGCAGGCGGGACCTGCCCGAGTGCAGCCTCGAACGATGGATCAGGGTCCAGTGCTTGCGAGATCAGGGCAAGGGCAAGCAGGCTCGCCATGTAAGTTTTGGACGCGGGAACGCTGCTCTCGGGCCCGGCACCCAGTGGCATCAGCAGCTCGGCGGCGTGGGCCAGCCGCGACTCTGGATCGTTGGTCACGGCGACGGTCACCCTGCCCTGGCGTGAGGCCTCCTCGATCACGGCGATGACATCGGGCGCCGCTCCCGATTGCGAGATGCCGATCACGCATTGCCCATCGAGGTCGGGCGGGCTGCCGTAGCTCGTGAACAGGGAGGGCGCAGCGAGCGCGACCATCATGTGGTTGCGCACTCCGAAAAGGTATTTGGCATAGAGCGCGGCGTGGTCGGAGCTTCCCCTCCCGGCGATCACCAAACCGCGAGACTTCGCCGCGCGAATTCGCGCGGCGATCGATGTGACGGCGCCGCGGCTCTCGGCCAGCATGCGCGACGCCAGCAGCGGCTGCTCGCCAATCTCTTCTCGAAAGCGACTCATGTGGACTTAGGCGATGGTTAGGCGGTCGCGGCCTTCTCGCGCTCTCGCAGGACGCGGCGCAGGATCTTGCCGGTCGGAGACTTCGGGATCTGATCGACCACCTCGACGCGCCTGATCTTTTTGTGCGGCGCAACCCGCGCCGCAATGAACTCCATGATCTCTTCGGACGACTGCGGCTGCTTCAGCACAACGAATGCTTTCGGCACCTCCTCGCCCTCTTCGTCGTATACCCCGATGACGGCGGCGTCGGCGACATTCGGATTCGATAGCAACAGCGCCTCGAGCTCGGCCGGCGCCACCTGGAAACCCTTGTACTTGATGAGTTCCTTGAGTCGGTCGACGATGAAGTACTGGTCGTGCTCGTCGATGTGCCCGATGTCACCTGTATGGAAGAACCCATCGGTGTCGATCGAGTTTCTCGTGGCCTCGTCGTTGTTCAGATAACCCCTCATGACCTGTGGGCCGCGTATCCAGATCTCACCGTCTTCTTTCCGGCCGAGCTCCTTGCCCGTGGCCCCATCGACGATCTTGCACTCGGTGTTCGGCAATGCTGAACCGACCGAGCCGGGAACGATCTCCGTCGCCTTGTCCGACACGGCATGCGTCACCGGGCTCGTTTCAGTGAGACCGTAGCCCTGACTGAGGCGGCAGCCGATACGCTCGCTGGCCGCACGAGCCGTGTCTGCATCCAACGGCGCGGCGCCGGAGAACGCGCTCTTCACCGAAGACACGTCGTATTTGTCGATGGCCGGGTGCTTCGCCAGCAGGACGACGATGGGCGGGACGAGGAAGAACCGTGTCACGCGGTAGTCCTGCACCGCCTGCAGGCAGGGCTCGAGCTCGAAGCGCTGCATGGTGACCAGCGTCGCGCCGTGGGCTAAGCCCATGTTCATGAGCACCGTCATCCCGTAGATGTGGAAGAACGGGAGGAAGGCCATGATCTTTTCGTCTTCTGTGATCTGTATGCACGCACTCGACTGCACCAGGTTGGCCACCAGATTGCGGTGTGTGAGCATGACGCCTTTCGAGAATCCTGTCGTGCCGCTCGAATAGGGCAGCGCGACCAGGTCTTCGGCAGGATCGATGTGCACATCAGGGCTTTTGCCGTCGACCAGCAGCGATGCGAACGGAACGGCACCCTCCGCTTCGCCGAAAACGATGATCTCCTCGACCTTCGATTTGGCGGCCGCCTCCTGGGCCTTGCCGACCAGCGTGGGAATCGTGATCAGTAGACGTGCTCGCGAATCTTTGAGCTGGAAGGCGATCTCGTCTGCCGTGTAGGTCGGGTTGAGCGTGGTGTTGACGCCGCCGGCGGTCGCGACGCCATGGAAAGCGATCGGGTATTCGGGAAGATTGGGAGCCATGATCGCCAAAACGTCGCCTTTGCGAAACCCGCGAGCGTGCAGGCCCGCAGCGAGCATGCGGACGCCGTCCGCGACCTGCCTGTAAGAGTAGGAGTGGCCGCTGGCCGCTTCGACTATGGCCACCTTGTCGCCGAGCTTCTCGGCTTTTCCGAGGACGAACGGGGTGAGCGCGACATCGGGGATGACGACGTCCGGATAAGGACTCGTGAAGATCACGGGTTGAAAGTCTAGGCCGCGGCCTGGTTGATCGGCTCGCCCTCGGGTTTCTTCGATCCTGCGTTTTGGATGCCCAGGGCGTTGACCAATGCGCCAATCACGAGCAGGCCCGCACCAAGGAGCATCGCAGTGTGAAATGACGACGTCGAGGCGTCGCGCACAATGGCCACCAGGTGAGGATCGGCTGGAGTGTTGAGCGGACTCACCTGGGATCGGAAGCTGCTCTCCGTGACGTTTACGAATGGCAACCGAGACGCGAGATACGAGTAGAAGTTGGCCGTGAGGAAAACGAAGATCAGCGCGCCCGCAAGCTGCGGGCCGACCCGTGAGATCGCGTTGTTGATCGCCGAGCCCACGCCTGAGTTGCGCACAGGCACCGAGGTCATGAGCGCCGTGGTGAGCGGCGCCACCAACATCGTGAGGCCGATCCCAAAGAGGATCGATCCCGGCAGGAAGTCGGCCGCATACGAAAGAGGCGGCAGGTAGCTGCTCGGGTCAGCCAGCTGGAGCCTCCAGGGCGTGCTGGTGCTGGGCACTCGCGCGAGCCACAGGACGCCGAGCGCCATGATCGCGGGACCGATGGCCATGAACCATCGCGGTCCGTATTTGGCGGCAAGGGTGCCGAACCGGCGCGAAAGAAAGATAAGGAAGAGGGTTCCAGGGATGCCGGCCACGCCCGCGGCGGCGGCCGTATAGCCGATGGTGCCCTGCTGGAAGAGCGCGAGGTAATAGAAGGTGACGTAAAGCGCGCCGTAGATCAAGAACGTAGAGATGTTGGTGACCGTGAAGTTGCGCGAGCGGAACAGCTGCGGCGGGATCAGCGGGTGCGCCGATCGGATCATCAGGATGGGCAGCGCGATCGTCGCCACCACCCCTGCCGCCAGAGCCACGTAGCCGATCGGGTCGCGCCACGCCCGCTGCTGGCCGTAGATCGTGCCGAAGGCCAGCCCGCCCACTGCAAGAAAGACAATCGCCGCGCCCATCCAGTCGAAGTTCGAGGTCGCCTGCTCGTCGCGGCTTTCCGGGACGTGATTCGAAGTCGCCCAGGCGGCGACCACGACTAAAGGCACGTTGATAAAGAAGGCCGCCCTCCAGGAGACCGAGTCCACAAGCAGGCCGCCGACGACCGGTCCCAGGATCGTGGTTGCGCCGGAAGCGGCCGCCCAGGTGCCGAAAGCGCGGCCCTGCTCCTCGCCCGAGAAGTTCGCGGTCAACAGTGCAAGGGAACCCGGGACGAGAAGGGCTCCCGCGGCGCCCTGCAGGATGCGGAACAGGACCAGCAGCTCCATGCTGGGCGCGAGCCCGCACATGACCGACGTCACACCGAAGCCGATCAGTCCGATCAGGAACATGCGCTTCCGGCCGTAGAAGTCGCTGAGCGCGCCGGCGAGTATCAGCAGCGAGCTCAAGGTCAGGAGGTAAGCGTTGTAGACGTACGACTGGCCTTCGAGCACGCCGAGAAAGGAGCGCGGCAGATCGCGGCCTATGCGCGGCAGGGCGACGTTGACGACCGTCGAATCGAGGAACACGATGCCCGAGCCGAGCACCGCCGCGACCAGGATCCAGCGTTTGGTGGTCATATGTCTGTCACCGCGACAACATTAGAAGTCCCGGCGGCCCATGAAGTGCTCGAGCACGCCGGGCCTGGCGAGCTCGTACAGGGCGATCCGATGACCCGTGGGCGTGACGAACGACGAGCATGGGCCCATCGGGATCTCAAGAGCGTGCTGCTTCTTCAAGCCCCGCTTCTTGAGCTCGGCTGTCGCCTTGCGCAGGTCTTCGACCCGGTAGATGTAGATCGGCCGATCGCCCTCCAGGTGGTCGGTCAGCAAAACGTGAGGCGGGCCGCTCGTCAATTCGACCAACGCAACCCGCGCGCCCATACCTTCGACGGCAAAGCCCAGCCGCCCGCCGAGCACCTCCGTGAAGTAGCGAGCGTCCGCCGCGACGTCGTTGCAGGGAGTGTAGAGATAGTCGAGCTGCTCAAAAGGAGTCGAGTCCACCAAGCGGTACTTCTCTTTCAGCGGGGTCTGAACGGTTCGGAGGTCGATAGTGTTGCCATCCCCACATTCTTGCTCGCCCGGTGCGCCCTGCGGCGCCCGGCTACGATGCCCTCGATTGAGTCTCGAGGCGGTAGCCCCGCTGGTGGCGGCGTGCTTGTTCGGTCTGATCTCCGGTTTCAACGACGGCGGGAACCTCCTTGCGTCGTTCACCTCGGGCCGCGTCATAACACCTCCGATGGCTGCTGCCCTTCTGCTGGTGTGCCTTGGCGGGCCACTCGTTCTGGGTACGGCGGTGGCCCGGACTATCGGCACGAATGTCATCGACCTGAGCGGGCAGGGTGAGCTCGGCTATGTCCTGATCGTCCTGTCGCCGCTATCGGTGGTCCTGCTGTCGTGGCGCTTCGGTATTCCGACGAGCATGACCCTCGCCCTGGTCGGCGGAATGATCGGTTGGGTCCTCGCTTCCGGCGGCCACTCGGCCGTGCATTGGGCCGGTGTCGCACGCGTCCTTATCGGAATGCCCGTCTCGGTGCTTGGTGGTTGTGCGCTCGCGCTTGTCGTCTACCGGACCATCCGGAGGTTCCTTGGCACCCGCGCCCATTCGACGCTGTTGAGGCTTGCGAGGCTCCAGCTGTTGACGGCTGCGGTCCAGGCATTCGCATATGGAGCAAATGACATGGAGAAGTCCGTCGGACTGATCGCGGTCGGACTTTCATTGGGGAATCATCATCAGCAGGTGGCGTTTTCAAGTCCCGTGTCTATCATTGGCGCATTCGGATTCTTCTATGTCGGGGCGCTTGTTGGCGGCTGGCGAGTGGCTAGTCGAATCGGGTTTGGTGTGCTGAAAGTCCGCCCGGTGCAAGCGCTTGCTCAACAGCTCGCCTCTGGCAGCGTGGTCGCGGCGCTCGCCACTGCCGGCGCGCCGGTCAGCATGACGCAGACCATCGATGGCGGGTTGGTCGGGGTCGGCGCGGCGCTGCGCGCCTCGTCGGTGCGATGGGGAATCGTCCGCGAATTGCTCGGCAGCTGGCTGTTGACGCTGCCGCTGGCCGTCATCGTGGCCGCGGCCCTGCACTTTGCGATCCGTCTCGCCGGGATAGCCCAATGAGCTTCGGACGGACTTTCAAGGCGCTCGCGCGATCAAACGATCGGCGGTTCGTTCAACTGTTGTCTGAACAGGCCGAGCTAACCGTCAGGGGGCTCCAGGCGCTGGAGAAGTTCGGCCGCCAGCCGACCGCGAACATCGATTTCATCGAAGAGATCAAGGAGATCGAGCGCGAGGGCGACGCGAAGAGAAGGATCCTGATCGACGAGCTGGCGCACACATATGCGACGCCTTTCGACCGCGAGGACCTGTTCGCGCTTTCACGCGCCATCGACGACATCCTCGACGCGGCCAACGAGACGGCGATTGAGCTTGCGATATACCAGATCGAGCCGCCGGAAGGACTCCACGAAATGGCCGGCGTCCTGGTCGAAGGTGCGCGCCACATCCTCGCGTCGGTCGGTGAGCTGCTGGACCATCCGGGGGTCGCCTCGGAACATGCGGTGAGAGCCAAGCGATCCGAGAACCGGATCGACGGCCTCTACCACCAGGCGGTCGGCCGCCTGTTCGACGGCGGAGGTGAGATCAGCCAGATCCTCAAGTCGAGAGAGATCTACCGCCATCTCAAGAACTCCGCGGACCGCATCGACCAAGCGGCCGATGACATCTCCGTGATCGTGATCAAGCGGAGTTAGTCTCTACTTGAGCGCGTTCGGTAGTCCTGGCCTCCAGAGATGCGCGGCCTGGACGACGATGACCGCCACCAGTACGAGCACGCCGCCGACCACCTGGATGATGGATAACCGGTCGCCCAGAATCACCACCGCCAACAAGACGGTCACGACCGGCTCCCACGTGCTGAGCAAGGCGGCTCGAGCAGCACCTACTCGAGGTAGGCCCGCCATGAACAAGGAAATGGCCACCATCGTCGGGAACAGCGCGATGCCCACAGCAACTGCCCATCCGCTCGTGTTTCTAGGAAGAGCGAGCTCGTGATTGAGTGCGGCAAGCAGACAGAAAGCGAGCGCCGCTCCGCTCATGATCACAGCGCTTGCTGCCACCGCCGGCACGGAGCTCATCACGCGCTCGCCGATCAAGATGTAGCCCGTGTAGATGATTGGCGAGGCGATCGCTAAAGCAACTGGCCAGACCAGGGCCGACGAGAGCTCGAAGCGCGCGCCACCCACGAGCATCGCGACGCCGGCAAAGCTCGCGGCCAGCGCGACCCAATGCCACAACGAGACAGCGCGCCGGAGAAACAACCATCCGGCCACGACGACAAGGCTGGGATAGATGTAGGCAATGAGGACGACCAACGAGGCGGGGAGCGAGCGCAGTGCGATGAAGTACGTCAGTGATTGGGCGGTGTAGACGAGCCCGCCCAACGCGAACAAGGTGGCGAGCTGGTTGCGACGGAGCCGCAATGGGTTCTGGCCGATGACCATTGCCAGTGCCAGCATCCCGATCGCCGCGAGAAGAAAGCGGAAGGCGAGAGTCTGCTCCGTCCCCAGGCCCGAGGCGTAGCCAAGCTTCGCGAATATGGCGAGCGTCCCAAACGCCGTTGCGGATCCCAGGACCATGCCGGTCCCGACCCATTGGTTTCTTTGCGTTGCGGCCGCGGTCAGACCTACGGCCAAAGAAGATGGCCGAGCAGCATCCCGATGACGACCGCCAGGGCATAGGTGACGCGCGGAAAGCGGCGCACGACCGACCGCACGCCGTTGCTCATCGGATCGCGTCCCATCCTCAGCGCGATGGACTCCTCGAGCATCAAGAGAAACGCGACGAGCGCGCCGGCGGTCGCGATCAGCGACAGGATGGCTTCGGGGCTGAAGTTCACCTGGGTTGGTTCGTCGGGGACGTTCGGCCGTAGGCCGGTCCCCACAGGAAGTGGCCCAAGAGGATGCCGACCACGACGGCGATCGCGAAGGCCACGCCAGGATAGGAATGCACCGCCGGCCGTATGTAGTCGGTTATCGGCGTGTGACCGGTCAGCAGCGCCCAGCTCTCAAAGGCGAGGGCGAGCGTGATCACGCCGAAAAGGGCTGTGACCAGCCACGAGAAGAGGTTGCCGAGCGCTATCCGCACATCAAGATTGTCGCCCGGATGGCTAGCTGTGGTCGGAAGCAGTCACCACCGAGTGACGACGACCTTCTTGCGCGTGTAGAACTCGATGCCGTCCGTGCCGTGGACGTGTAGGTCACCGTAGAACGAACCCTTCCAGCCGCTGAACGGGAAGAAAGCGAAGGGCTGCGCGATCGGAACGTTGATGCCGATCATCCCGGCTTCAACCCGATCCCGGAACTCGCGGGCGGATCGGCCCGACTGCGTGAAGATCGTGGCCATGTTGCCAAGGGCCATCCGGTTGGCCTGGGCGATCGCCTCGTCGAGACTCGCCGCCCGGGCGACCGACAGCACCGGCCCGAAGATCTCCTCGTGGCCGACTTCCATGTCGGCGGTCACGCGGTCGAGGATGGTCGGGCCAAGAAAGAACCCTGGCCGCGACATCTCGCCGCGGCCGTCCACCACCAGCTCAGCGCCCTCCGCGACTCCTCTGTCCACGTAGGCCGCCACCCGGTCTCGATGGTCGGCGCGGATCAGGGGACCCACCTGTACGCCCGCCTGGTCGCCGGGGCCGACGACCATCTTCGAAGCGGCGTCTTTCAATGGGCCGAGGAATCGCTCGGCGGCCCCTCCGACCGCCACCGCGACCGAGCCTGCCAGGCATCGCTCGCCGGCGTTGCCAAACGCTGAGTTGAGGATCGCTGGAACGGTGAGGTCTGGGTCCGCGTCCGGCATGACGACGATGTGGTTCTTGGCGCCGCCGAGCGCCTGGACCCGTTTGCCGGTAGCCGCTGCAGCCTGGTACACGAGTCGAGCCACGGCCGCCGAACCGACGAATGAGATCGCCTGCACGTTCGGATGTGAGAGCAGGGCATCGACCGCATCGCGTGCGCCGTGGACCAGGTTGAGCACGCCCTCGGGAAAGCCGGCCTCGAGGAAGAGTTCGGCCAGGCGCTGCGCGCCAAGAGGCGTCCGCTCCGAGGGCTTGAGCACGAACGTGTTGCCGGCGACAACCGAGAGCGGGAACATCCACAGCGGGATCATCACTGGGAAGTTGAAAGGTGGGATCCCTGCGCACACTCCGACCGGGTAGCGGTGGAGGTCCTGGTCGACGCCGCCTGAGACATCCCGCAGCGTCCGACCCTGAAGCAGCGTGGGCGCGCCGCAAGCGAAGTCGACGACCTCGATGCCCCTGCGCACCTCACCACGGGACTCGTCCAGGGTCTTGCCGTGATGCCGGGTGATGATCGCCGCGAGCTCCTCGACGTGCTCCTCGAGCACAGCCTTGAATCGGAACATGAGGCGCACGCGCTCCATCACCGCCGTGCGCGACCAGCCCGAATACGCCTTGACCGCCGCCTGGACGGCCGCGTCGACCTCCTGGCTCCCCGACAGCGGGACCTGCTCGATGACTTGGCCCGAAGCCGGGTTGTAGATGGGAAGGGTCTCGGTGCCGGCCGGTGGCACGCGCCACTGGGCTCCGACAAGGTTGGGGATCATCGCGCACGACCTCCTATGGGATCCCCACGATACAGCCCCACGAAGATCCCCACGAACTCGGAGGCTTCGCCGTGAGTTCGCGGGCCCACTTTAATTCCGGGTCGGAAGATTTCACCGGCCACCCCTCGGCTACTCGATGAACGCATCGGCGGTGGTCACCTTCGAGCGTTGCCCGACGAAGATCGCGGCGATGGCCGACGCGACCAGTGCGGCCGCCGCATACGTGTAGAAGGCGGCCTGGATTCCCGCAAGCGACCACGCGACACCTCCCAGGATCGGGCCGATGGTCACGCCGACGTTCTCGAACTCTCCAAAGAGCCCCATGAACATTGCGTGCCTGCGGCGAGGCATAGATTCCGCGATCCACGCCGTCGCGGCCGGCCAGATCAGCGACGCGCCCAGCGCGCGGGCCGCCGCGCCGGCGATCACTTCGCCGAAGCTGCCTGACATCGCATAGATGACGAACCCGATCGCGGAAATTATCCCGCCCGCGATCATCGTGGGCTTGCGGCCCCAACGGTCCGACGCTTTGCCGCCGGGAACCAGGAGCAATCCTCCGAGCAAGCCAACCGTGAGCATCGCCGCGCCGGCGCTCGCGGCCGACAGTTGGAGGTGAGTCGTGACGAGGAGCGGCAGCAAGGCGAGCTCGCCGCCCGCGCCGACCTGGACCAACAAGACCATCGAAGCGGTTACCACCAGGACCCGCATCACACCCAGGCCCCTGCGTGCCTCCTCCATTCGCGCCTCGTCGTCAGCGGTCCACAGGCCGCGATGCTCCAGGTGCGAGTAGCCCTTGAAGACCCACACTGAAAGCAACGCGGAGACGATTGGAAGAACCGCCGCGGCCAGGATCACGCTGCGAATCGGATAGTGGTCGATCAGCTGCCCGCCGACCCCGGACCCGACCGCCTCGGCAATGACCCACTGAGCCGCAAGCAGCGCGAGCCCCGTGGCACGGAGCCGGCTGTGAAGCGTGGTGCCGAGGTACGAACGCGCGATAGGGCCTTCCGCGACCATCATCCCGGAGGCAAGCAGGTAGCTGACCGCAATGATGAAGATGGAGCCGGCCCGAGCGAGGAGGACGATGCAGGCCGCGTACAGCAGCTGCGAGACGATCAGGGGGGCGCGGTACCCGACACGGTCCGCCAGCACGCCCCAGAACCATTCGAAGGCGAACATCCCGAAGCCGAACATCGAGAGCGTCAGACCGATCTCGTTCGGGCCGGCCTTGAGCTGGCGCAGCTCGAGCGGGAGGCAGATGAGAAGCACTCCGGTGGCAAGGGTGGAGAAGGTCAACGCGGCGACGAGGCCACCACTGCGGCTGCGGATCAGTGACTCGGTAATGGCCGGCCTACCATAGGTCAGGCACCACCTCGGCCCCTGGTGAACGGCCGGTACTTAGCCGGTAGGCGTGATCTAACCCGGCAGCCACGTGGGCACACGGCGCTGTCCGTCGATGGCCCACTTGAGCGTTTCCTGGACCTCTGCCAGGTGTTCGCGCATCGCCGACTCCGCGGCGTCGGGATCGTGCGCCTTCAGAGCCTCGAAGATCGCCTCGTGCTCCCGCAAAGACCTCTCGGTCCGGCCGGGCCGGAGGATGGTCTGGTACTGGAGGCGAATGCTCTGAGACTTCAAGCTGCCCACCAGCCGGCTCGCGGTCGGATGGTCTGCCGCAGCCCATATCCGCTGGTGGAAACGGGCGTTGAGGTCCGAGTAGCCCATCGAGTCCTTCTGCTCGACGCGCTGCCGCATCTCGACCACCACCTGGCGCAGCTCGCGGAGGTCCGCCGGCGTCGCCTTCGCGGCGGCGCGGCGAGCAAGCATCGCCTCGAGCGTGGCTCGCACCTCCTCGATCTCCAACGCCTCGCGATCCGAGATGAGCCGGACGCGCGCGCCACGGTTCGGCTCCAGCGTCACGAGCCCTTCCTGGTCGAGCCTGACGAGCGCCGCTCGGACCGCTGTTCTGCCCACGCCGAGGCGGGTCGCGACCGAGGCCTCGACCAGCCTCTCATTGGGATGGAATTGACCGCTTGCGATGCCTTCGCGAAGGCGGCGATAGGCGTCCTGGCCCGCCTCCGGCGCAGGCTTTGTGACCGGGGTCCTTGCCATGGCGCTGATTATCCTCAATAATGTCGACAATCCGATAAGTTCGGGGCCCCCGCAATTGCAGATTTTCGTGGGGGTGAAGACTTACTACTTAGGGAGCGAGTAACGATTGTGAGCAGGTTCATGCCGTCTCGATTCGGCCCGGCGGTTGTCGCCCTTGTGCTTCTCGCCGCTTGCGGCGGGAGCTCCTCGAGCGGCGGCGGACTGGGCTCCGGCCCGCTGCTCGTGGGCGTCCTCGCGCCATTCTCGGGCGCCGACGCCAGCTTTGGTCCTCGGTACCTGGCCGGCTGCATTGCGGCCTCGCTCTCGATCAACGGCGCCGGTGGTATCGGCAGCCGCCAGGTGAGCTGCCAGCAGTTCGACACGAAAGGCGAGCCGGCCGACGCGGTGCCGGCAGCCAACGCGATGATCTCCGGCAACTCGAACCTCATGGGGGTGGTCGGCTGCACGTCCGACGAGGCGTCCACCGTGGTCCAGATCCTCGACCGCTCTCACATCCCGATGTTCTGCATGACCGGCCAGTCCGAGTTCAACAAGACGAGCTTCAAGTACTTCCACCGGCTCGTCCCGCCGGACTCGTTCGACGCATACGCGATGATCGGCAGCGCCCTCTACAATCCCAGCCACGCCCCGTACAAGAGCGTCGCGCTGGTGTTCGGCGACGACATCGGCTCGCAGACGTTCGTCGGCCCCGCCGTCGCCGCGCTGACGAAGCTGGGTGTGAAGATCGCCATCAACCAGGCCATCAAGCTGGGCGCCTCGTCGTACCGGACCGAGGTCGCCAAATTGCTGCTTACGAAACCTGACGTCATCCTCACCGAAACCATCGGCTCCGCCGGCACATACATGAGCGAAGTCAAGCAGCAGAACGGCGGCCACGTGATCCCGTTCATCGGCACGTCCGCCACCATCGACCCGGTTTGGTTCAAGCAGGTCGTGACGGCCATCGGGCTCCCAGACTTTCTTGCCAACTACACCGCGGTGGATCTCCGCCTCTCCCTGTCAGGGGCCGGCTATACCGAGTTCACGACCCAGTTGACTGCCGCTGACGCGAAGTTCTCGGGCTCGAATGCGCTCACCTACCAGGGCAAGAGCCCAACCGTCCACCTGTACGACGGGATCATCATGACCGCCCTCGCGATGGTGGCGGCCAAGAGCGCCGACCCGACCGTGTACAACCCCAAGATTTTCGACATCGCCAACGGGGTCGCCGGCGCCACTGTGGTCGGCACTTTCAAGGATGGCGTCGCGGCACTCAACGCCGGCCAGTCGATCCGGTATGTGGGCGCAGCCGGCGAGAACAATTTCAACCAGTGGAACAACTCCCAGCAGGGCTACAACCTGGTCACGATGGACAAGAGTGGCAACGAGGTCGTCCTCGGTTCGCTGTCCCAGGCCCAGACCCAGCAGATCATCGACGCGGGCGGCAACGCATAGCCCCACCACTTAGCAACAGGAGCCAGGCGCCGTGGAACTTTACGTAGCGGCGCTTGGCTTCGGCTTGATCAGCGTCTCCGTGATCGCGATCGCCGCAGTCGGCTTCACCATGCAGTTCGGGATCACAAACATGATCAACCTCGCTTACGGCGAGGTCATGATCGTTTGCGCCTACGTTGCTTTCTACGTGAACCAGGCCGGCGTCAATGTCTGGGCCGCCATGGTTGCCGCCGCCCTGGCCGGCGCCGTGCTGTCCTTCTTGTTGAACCGATTCCTATACGCGCCCTTCCAGCGCAAGGGAACGAACCTCATCGGGATGGTGATCATCTCCCTGGCGGCCTCTCTGATTCTCGCCAACATCCTGCTGCCGATCGTCGGTTACGACACGTCTTCGTACCAGGTTGACCAGGGCCCGCTCCTGCGCTGGAACGGCCTGGTGCTGACGACTGCCCAGATCGCGATCATCGTGGTCGCCGTGCTCCTGATGCTGGCCATCCACGGCTTGCTCAGGTACACACGACTGGGGAAGGCGATGCGCGCCACCGCGGCCAACCCAATCCTGGCCCGCAACTGCGGCATTCCGACCCAACGTGTGATTGATATGGTCTGGCTCCTCACCGGGGCCCTGTGCGGCGTGGCGGGCGTGGTCGCCGGTATGAACTCAGAGAATTTTGCCGTCTCCAGCGGCGCCGCCTACCTGATCACGATCATTGCGGCCGCGGTGCTAGGTGGAGCGGGCCAGCCATACGGCGCGATGATAGGTGCGCTCATCATCGGCATCGTGACCGAGCTGAGCGCTGCTGCGATCGCCCCCGAGTACAAGGAGGTCGTGGCCTTCACGATCCTTGTCCTGGTCATGGTGCTGCGCCCGCAGGGACTTCTGGCCAAGCGTGGAGCGCTGGCGGCAGCCGGATGAACGTCTACTACGCGGCAACGATCTTGGTTTATGCAGCTGTCGACATCATCGCCTGCCTTGCGCTCAACCTCCAGTTCGGGGTTTCGGGCATCGTCAACTTCAGCTTCATCGTGTTTCAGTCGGTCGGCGC
>DATBZP010000077.1:0-2540 GCA_036513135.1 Candidatus Dormiibacterota bacterium
AAGGAATTTCTGGACAAGCTCCATGAGGAACAGGCCGACTTTATTGCGTCTCATTGCTTGTCCACACGCCATGCCCTAAACGCAATCATCACCGCCTACCACTTGCACGAATGGGTTTGGGGCGAGTGTCGCGCTAACCGCCCTGAACTGATCAAAAAGTGGGGTCTGGCCCCCAAGCGAGGGGCAGACGAATTTCTAGCATATTTGATCGGTCAATGTCCGGGCATTGAGGATGCTCGACGGGTCGCAAATGGAACCAAGCATTTTGGCTTGAAGAAAATCGAGACCGGCACTCATGACGGCGCTTTTAGCAGCGATTTTTCCGACGCCTTCGATGTAAGTTCAGACCTCCTGACATAGCGTAGCGCAAAATGTCCGGTTTCGGCGTCGGTCAGGGAGCCGGCGGAACAGCCGTGGCGGTGCTGCGCTCGACCGGCGAGCCGGGGAAGGCGAGCCCGATACGGGGTGGCTGACGCACTGAGAAGCGAATCCGCAGGCGCGAGCCGGGGAAGATTGTCGCGGTTTGGTCGAGCATCTCACAGAGGGCCTGGGCGGCGTGGGTTCGATGCGGCGAGCTGAGCGGAGCCAAGGTGATATGCAACTCGCTATCGGAGACGCGGATGTCGCCTGTCGCGGCGAACAGCTCATGGAGCAGGGTTCGCCCCTCTTGATCGGCACGGGCGTAGTGAGGTCGCAGTAGCGTTACCAGATCGCTCTCGGCCTGATAGGCGACCATCTTGATGATGTCGGTCAGGTGCTTGCGCTCGGTGGCGAGCTTGACCACGGCCCGCTCGCTGAGGTCTCGGACCTCGACGCGCTTAGCAACATCGCGGCGCTGCTCGAAGAGCCGGGCGACGCGAGCGCGGGCCGTGCGCAGCCGTTTGCCGAGCGTGCCATGAGCGATCTTGAAGCCCCGCATGGTCGGCCGGTGCTGCTCGGCGTTGTCCGCGGCGGCGGCACCGTATTCGCGTTCGAGCTTGGCGAGATCGGCGCGCGCCGCACGGACCTCCTTATCCAAAGCACGGCGCTCGGGATTGGGGATGGAGCGGGTCGGGTCCTCCGGCTCGATCCGGTAATCGACGAGTGCATCGAGCAGGAACTCTTCCCGCATGTACTTGAAGAAGTTCTCCTGTCGCCAGCGCTCGAACATGCGGTAGGCGACCTCGATGTCGCGCAGGTCCCATCGACTGGTGATTACCTGCGTCTGATGGCCGTCGTCGCACAAGCGCGTGACTTGCCGTAGGCGCAGCTTGCCTTTGAGGAAGCGCACGGGCTGGTCGTGCAGAAGATAGTCCACCCGGCATCCGTCGAGCTCGGCGTGACGGGCGATGAACCGCCGCTCATTGATGCGACGGCACCGGCCCTTGCGATAGGTCAGCAAGTCGAAGCCGCCCTTGATCATCGTGTCGAACAACTTCGGGCTCCAGCCGCCGCGGTCGAAGACGATGGTGACCCGTCGCTCGCCGACCAGGTCGCGCACTTCGCGAAGCAGCCGGGGCAAGGCCTTCGTCAACGCCGCGTCGACCTCCCCGGTCACCACCAGCAACGGGTCGCCGGAGCGGTCGTTGATCCAGTAGTCGGTGCTGGCGGGCATCGCCAGATGGCGGCGCGCCACGTAAGCCTTCGATGCGATGGCACGTTGGCCGTGATAGGCGCGCACATGGCCGTCGACGTACAAGAACCCCATGAGATGGCCGCGCTGATCGACACGCAGACGCGCAAGCTCGGCGCCCAGCTGCTCGGCGCAATGGTGTGCCGCCAGCCGGGTGAGCCGGCGCCGCAGCGTTTTCACCTCCGGCGCTCGGTCGAGCCCGAGGAGCCTGCCGAACGCGGCCGGGTCTCGTTCCTTGAGATGCTCGGGCCGCTTGATGCGTAGCAGCGCCATGAGCAGGAGCGTCAGCAAGGTCGTGCGCAGGCCATAGAAGGCCGGACCGATCTCACCGTAGAGCTTGCGGCTGATCCGAAACAGCCCGCTCTCGACCAAACACGGCAGCGCGATCAGAACGCCGACACCGGGAACTGAAGACCCCTCGCGGAAGAGCGGCGCGGCATCATCGAGCAACCCCAGATGGGCGAGTTGCCGATCGAAGCTGCGATCGCTCGCGTCGCGGTCGAGGCTCATCGGCATCGGCTCGCCATCGTCCGCAGGCGCGGTGATCGGATCGTCGTCGTCTGCGAGTTCCTTCGCCGATGGCGTGGTGCGATCCGCGTCATCGCCGCTCGACTTTGCAGACGACACCCCCGCCGCTGCGGTCGTCATCCCGGCGAACGCAAGCTGCGCGCTCTCGGCGGGCGTCGAAGGTCCGACCAGCTTGCGAATCGCCTTCTCGCTCACCCCCAGCCGGTGCGCGACCGCCCGGTTGCTCATCCCCTGGCTTTTCAGCAGCTCGATGCTGCGCAGACGTTGCCCGGAGATCCGTCGCCGACCGCGACGCCAGCCTTCCTCGCGACCGAGCGCCGCCATCCCGCCCTGCACATAGCGCGCTTGGTGGCGCCGCACGGTGCGCACCGATCGGTCAAACGCCCGCGCCACGTCCGTT
>DATBZP010000078.1:0-24253 GCA_036513135.1 Candidatus Dormiibacterota bacterium
CGCTCTGCGCCGGGCTGCCGACGACGAGCGGGGCTGTAACGCCGGGCAACACCGGTGTCCCTCTCGAGCTGCGCGGGCAGTTTCCCTGGCTGCTCCTGATCGGCGTTGGTGCCGGCCTCGGTGCCGCTGGGATGGGCATCAGCAGCCGGAGGCGCCGCCGCCGCAACGCGTAGCGCGACGCATTAGCCATCACGCAGTCGGGGTAGGGTCAGACTCCATAGCGCTCGGAGCGTCAAGCGATCATGTTCGCCGCGTGCTGCAGCCGTTGCTGCGCTGTTGACCCTTACAGCTGGAGGAGGCCCTGTCGGAGCGCGATGACGACCGCCTCCACACGATTGCGTGCGCCTAGTTTCGCGTATACGCGCCCGGCGAATTTATGCACAGTCGGTGGGCTGACGCGTAAGCGGAACGCCACTTCTTTGTCGGATAAGCCGAAGGCAATGTGCTGCAGCACTTCCAACTCCCGATGCGTGAGTGCTTCTTGAACCTCAATCGCAACCGCCGTCGCCTCGTTCAATTCGTCACCTGGTGCTGAGAAGAATGTTTCCAGTGATCGTTGAGCCCCCCCTGCTTGTCGCCCGTCGCATTCACAGCCGCCAGGGTTGCGGCCTGACAGCGTTCGCAACACCAGGTTCGTTTTGACGGCAGCATGCCGCGAACGACTCGATTGAGAGTGCCCACTGCGATCAGAACGTCTCAGCGAGACAAGATGGTCATCACGGCCAGCCATCCAATGTCTGTGCTCCTAAGGTCGTCGGAGTGAATTACGACCCGTCGGGTTTCGGGGCCGGCACAGCGTACGGATCAAATGGCCTGTTTCCACCGAATTCGAATCAGACGAGGTTTGTCGTCCCTGGTACCAATGCCCGGGTCGAATTCGCTTGCCGTTTCGCAAACTCGCGCTGGAGCCTGTCTGGATGAGCGCGGTGTGTAGTCATAGCGCTGAAGTGTGTACCCTGTTGCTGTGGCCACCCACGTAAGAAAGAACATCACTCTGCCGCGAGCCCTTGACGAAAAGCTCCGGACGACAGCCCGCAAGCGAGGGACCACCCAAAGCGGACTGATTGTCCGACTGGTGGAGGCAGGTCTGGCCGCAGAGACAAGCCAGATTGATCGTCTCCGTGGCTTCCTGGGCGTCATCGATGGGCCTGCGGACCTCTCGGAGACCATTGACGAGACGGTGTACGGCCGCTGAGCGCTCTGGCCGATACAGGGCTCTTGATTGCTGCCCTCAATCGGAACGATCGGCACCATCGCTGGGCCATGGCGGCCATTGCAGACAAGCGAAGCCAGAGGTTACGGATCGTAGTCCCGGAGGTGGTGGCAGGAGAAGCCTTTACCATGCTCCGATACGACCGCAGAGTCAGTGGCCGTCGCGACGCCCGGGCTGCCCTGAGCGTCTTCGGTCTACTTGCCGCGGACTCGGAGCTCTTCGAGCTACGAGGCATGCCTGACGAGTCCTATCGGCGATCCGGTGAACTCCTCGCCACATACGTGGATCAAGGCTTCTCCTGGGTGGACGCGATTGTCCTCCTGTGTGCCGATGACGACCGCCAGGTGGATGGACTCCTGACTGTCGACTCGAGTCTTGCCGTCTACCGCTTCTCGCACCAAATTTCTCTATCAAGTCCCGCTTGATGGTGATCTGAAAGACGACCGGTATCCTCTTCGGCATAAGAGGGCGAAGGTGGAGCACCTTACTTGGTCTGATTCGAACTTTCGGGAGATGCGTGCGTCTTGTGGGTGGCCAAGCTCAGTCCCTAACTCACCGCTTTCTTCACGAGCGCGCCGATCCTTGCCTCTTCGGGGGCGGTCAACTTCTTCAGCGCGAAGGCGGCCGGCCACATGGCGCCTTCGTCGAGGTTCGCCGCGTCGCTGAAGCCGAACGTCGCGTACCTCGTTTTGAACTTTTGCGCGCTTTGGAAGAAGCAGACGACCTTGCCGTCCTTGGCATACGCGGGCATCCCGTACCAGAGTCTCGGCGAGAGGGCTGGCGCGCTGGCTTTGATGATCGCATGGAGCCGCTCGCCGATGGCGCGATCCGGTCCCGGCATCTCGGCGATCTTCGCGAGCACGGCACTTTCCCCGTCCGCCTTGTCCGCGGCCGCCTTCAGCTCTTGGACGCGCTCCTTCATCGCGCCTCGTTCCTCGTCCGTGAATCCCTTGGACGTCTTGCCGATCACGCTGGTGCTCGTCGCGGACTTCTGCGTGCCCTTCTTTGCAGGTTTCCTCTCAGCCATAGTTCCGCTCCTCTGCGAGATTTGATGGCGACGACCCCTCATGCTAGGGAGCCGCCACCACCGGCCGCGTGGCCGCCATCTGGAGGCAGTTGGGCGGCAGCATCGGCCCACATGCCCCAAGCGGTAGTCCGACGCCCTCTCGCCGACGATCTCCCGGAACGTGCGGCGAAGATCCCCGAGCTGGTGAACTGGAGCGTGAGACGGGGGTTGACCTCCCTGGTACCAAACAGCAAGTCGAATTCGTTTATCGGCTTCGAGATTGAATTAGAGTCGACCTGATGTTGGTGCGCAAACAGATCCTCATTCCCGCTGCTCTAGACAACAAGATCAGGCGGCTTGCACAAAAGAGGGGCATCTCTCAAAGCGCGCTCATCGTTGCGGCGATGGAGGCGTTACTTGACGCCTCAGGTCAGATCGACCACCTCACACCTTTCATCGGCGTCATCAAAGGCGCACCGCCCAGGCTTTCGGAGTCTGTCGACGACGTTTACCGCTGACGCTTGGTCGGACGCGCTCGGCCGGCCAATCAGGTGGGCGCGACTGTGGTCATCCCCATCGCCGAAGCTGCCTCCGCCATTCGGCTGTCGTAGGTCACCACCCGGCGAAGGCTGCCACCAAGCTGGCGCATGGTCGCGATGTGAATCGCGTCCAACGAGCGAAGGTGGGCTGGCAGCAGCGTCCCCGCATCGAGGAGGATCCGGTCGCTGACACGGATCAGCTCGACCCGGCTCAGCACTTCATGGCCCCTTTGTACCGCCGTTGGACCGAGCGGTAATAGCGCTCTTGCGACCTCGGTCCGCGCAAGGGCGCTTACGACGACCGGTGCCCGGCGCCGCAGGTAACGCCGGAGAGCGGTCGACTCTTTCTCAGCCACCGCGAGCTTCACGATCGCGGACGAGTCCAGGTAGATCGCGCGCTCAGCGTTCATTGCGACGCAGCCGTGCCAGTATCATCGAAGGTGATTCCTTTCCGGCCGGCACCGGCAAAGG
Organism: Candidatus Dormiibacterota bacterium; assembly: GCA_036513135.1. Taxonomy (GTDB): domain Bacteria; phylum Chloroflexota; class Dormibacteria; order Dormibacterales; family Dormibacteraceae; genus Palsa-870. Next base: position 3,230 of record DATBZP010000078.1, read on the forward strand.
GTCGGGCAGGTCGGCGAGGCTGCCGGCGGCCGGAGTCACCTCGCCAGCAGCTCGGAGCTGTTCTAACGCTCCGGCTTCGGGCAACGGGGCAAGCACCGCGACCGGCCGCCCGCGATCCGTGACCTCAATTGTTTCACCGGCCTCGACGCGGCGCAGCAACTCGCTGGCACGCTGACGGAGCTCGCGAACACCTACCGATGCCATGTGCTATTTGTAGCACAAGCAAATATCGATTCAACTGAGGCGATCGGTTGACCAGGTTCGCGCGGAACGGCCACGACGCCGCGTCGAACATCTCATGCCTCACCGCGCGTGAGGTCACAGGCTGTTCCCTAGATGCGCTCGACCCAACGGGAGCGCCACTCAGCCGGCTCCAAGGTTGGCGCGAAATAGGCAATCTGCCGCAGAATCTTTCCCGCGCGGAATTGAAAGAAATCCACCGCGTGCCAGACACTCCCATCCGGGTACTTCACCACGGACTCGGTCGTGTATTCGTCGCCGGTACCAGTGATCTTGAGGACCGTATAGCTGGGTGTGGTGACCCACTTGTCCTCGCTGCCGGTGACCCGGCGAGTCTCAACCTTCGGCGGGCCCGGGTAGTTCTCCATCATCTCGCGGTTGTTCTTCACTCCGCGTACGCGCTCACCCGACTGCGGCATTTCCCACACGTATTCGGGATGCATCCACGATTCCATGCGGTCCCGCTCGCCAGCATTGAACGCCTGGAAGAACTTCTCAACGATCTCGCGGTTACCCTTTTCCGCCATCACCCCGAATTGTAGTTGGCCACTCACGCCTGGGCCCGCCTCGCCGACTAGGTCAGCGACCGGGTCACGGCCAACCTTTTGTGGTGAATCCGAGTTCCTAGCTCCGAGCGCGATGGGCGCCTGCGGCACCCGACATTCCTAGAGCAGTCCTCGTCTCCCGACAGCGAACTCGATCGCCGCGAGAGTCAAGCTGGAGCGGGAGACGGGCTTCGAACCCGCTACCTCGACCTTGGCAAGGTCGCGCTCTACCAAGTGAGCTACTCCCGCTCGGCCAGAGGGAAGATCATACCGTGGCCCGTCAGGCCTGCAGTCAGGCCCCCTTGATGGCCCGGCAGTGTATGAACCGCCGGCCCCACCTGTCCCGAAGCCGATTCACCCTCAGCGCCGATTCGTGCAGCGCCGCTGGATCCAGGCGACCTGTGAGCACGGCGGACTGGACCGCCGCCATCGCCTCCCCTTCGTAGGCGGGGTCGCCGTTGCCGAGCAACACCAGGTCATTTCCGGCGGCCAGTGCGAGGACGGTCGCCTCCGGCAGCGGGTAGCGGGCACCGATGCCTCCGATGCTCACCGAATCCGACATGATCACCCCGCCGAAGCCCAGCTGCGTACGCAGGCGGCCGACGACCGGCGCCGAGAACATGGCCGGCATGCTGCCCGCCCCGAGACCCGGCACGTAGACGGCCGTCGTCATCACCGCGTCCGCTCCGGCGGCGATCCCCGCCGCAAACGCCGGCATCTGGACCCGCTCCCACTGCGCCTCCGATTCAGGGTCGGTCGGAATCGCAACGTGCGGATCGCCGGCAGCCCCACCCAGTCCGGGGAAGTGCTTCAGCGTCGCCCCCACTCCGCCGTCATGCAGCCCTTGCACGGCGGCCCCCACCAGCGGCGCGACCGTCGCCGGATTGGAGCCGAACGATCGGTCGCCGATCACCTGGTCGCGAGGATTGGTCCGGACATCGGCGACCGGCGCGAGGTCGAGCCCAACGCCGAGCTGATGGAGCCCAACCGCCGAGGCACGCTCGACCGCGCGCACGTGGTCCGCGCCTCCAGCCCCGACCACCAGCTCAGATGGCGGCGCGAAGTCCCCTTGCACGCGGTTCACCTGCCCGCCCTCCTGGTCGAGCATGACCAGGATCGGGTGGTCGAGGCATGCGCTCGAAGCCAACGCCTGCAGGCTGTCACTCAGCGTCTTCAGGCCCGCTGGGCTGCTGAAGTTGGACGCGAACAGCAGCACGCCACCGACGCGACCGTCATCCAACAAGGAAAGCAGCTCTGGGGAGATCGCCGTGCCCCGCCACGAAACGACCAGCACCGAACCGATGTCCTCCTGCAGGCTGCCCAGGTCCGGAGCGGAGCTGGACACTGGTACCTCCGGAGACGCCGTGGCGGGGGTGGGCGCCGCGGCGATTGGTGCCGGGGCCGGGAGCGGGCGAGCGCTGAGCATCACGCCCGCGATCACCGTGCCGATCACTAGGAAAGCGATCACGTCCTGGCGATAGCCCCGCGCCACCGCCGGTCAGTCTAAGCGCGTATCCCCCCACCGGCGGCGGGCGGCCTCCCATAAGTGGGGAGTTCGGTGAGTCTAAGCCAGGCTTGCTTCAGCCTCGAAGATCTCTTCGATCTGCCGCTTGAAGGTCCGCGCCAACGAGAAGGCGAGCGGGAGGCTCGGGTCGTATTTGCCCCTTTCGATGGCATTCACAGTCTGCCGCGACACGCCCAGCCGCTCCGCGAGGTCTGCTTGTGACCAGGCCAGCTCGGCCCGCAGCACCTTGAGCCGGTTCTTCATCGATACCGCCACCTGAAGATCGCCGTGCCGAGCGCCCACAGCACCGCCATCAGCGGCAGGACATACGTCCAGTTCAAGTGGGGTAGGCCGGCGCCTTCAAGGAAGCCATATCCGAACGTCAAGAGCGCGGTCGTCCCCAGGGCGAACCCGAAAGCCTCCATCTGGATCCGCCTCTGCAGCTCGTCCAGCCGCGCCAACGCGCGCACAAAAAGCCAGATCACGAACCCCGCCGGCGCCACCGGCAGGACCACCACGTAGTAGCGCCAGCCTGCATCGGGGTTCGCCTGTACGACAACGACCGAGCCCACGAGCACCATGAGGTACGCCAGCATCGCCAGACCGAACTCGATCTGCGTGCGGTAAACCACCCACGTCGAGTAGATCGGAGCTGTGGGCGTGGGGCGCAGCGGCGGGCCGGGGGGCGAAGCGAATGCGACCGGCGCCGGAACCTCCGTGCGGAGGAACGGCGATGCCGGGTGAGTGGACAGCGGGTCGATCGGGCCTTCGGCTGGGTTCTGGCTGGGAGTCTGCTCAGTCATCGCGCCGGATCGTAAAGCTTGCTTTCCACAATGTCAAGGCCACTTGTCTCTCCCAGCCAGCCCCTTAAGCCGTCACCAGGTCATTACGAACTACCAACGCCGGTCCTCGATGGAACGGTCGCTTGAAACCGTTGATAGATCCGCTCTGGCGGCTCAGACGGGTGCGGCGAACCGGTCCACGTAGTTGACATCACCGAGCCGCTTCAAGATGGCGAGGCCGGCTTCGACCTCTGCTTGATCGCCGGAGAACAGACCTCGCTCAGCTCGCGCCCGGCCGAAGTTCGGCAGCGCGCCCACCGGCTCCCAGATAGCGATGGCAGCCGTTAGCTCGGCGGGATCGCGATTGGCAACGCCCATCGCTCGCCTGACCTGCGCTTCGAGCAACGGGATCTTCTGCTCGATGGCTCGCTTGAGCAGCGCTGGCAGGACGTTGGGCGGCAGCTCCGTGCGCAGGTCGGCGGCTAGAGCCAGGCGCCTCTCCACCATTTCCGACGGATACCTCTCAAAGAGCCCGGGGTCATCGCTCGTGAAGCCGGACTCGCCGTTGACATGCGCGGTCAGCCTCAGGTGCCCATGGTCAGCCGGCAAGCGCGACAGGATCGACAAGATCGGTTCGGACGCGGCGCCGATCAGCCGGGCATCTCCTCTCGCCCGTCCGATGTCGAGCCCTGCGACAAACCCTCGCAGCCCGTAGCCGGCGGCATGGCGGCCGGCGTCGTTCCAGGCCTCGAGCGCTCTGTAGAACATCGTGACGGCTTCATCCCAGCGGCCCAGAATCGTGAGCGCGAGCGTGCGCCACGCGAACAGATGCAGCGCCGGATACGGCGCCTGGCCGGGCAGCAGACGGGCGACCATCGCAGCCGAGTCGGCGTCGGCCGTCGCCAGATCCCCCATCAGGTAGGACATCCAGGCCACCATCGAATGTGAGTCCAGCCGCTCGTACAGCCCGAGCTTTTCCTCGAAGGTGAGTCGCTGCTGCGCAGTCTGGAGCGCCCCGGGCCAGTCGAACTGCGTGGCGGCGCAGCCGCCGAGCGCGTCGAGGGCGGCGCTCGCAAGCTCATGATCGTCGAGCTCGGCCGCGATCTTCGACGCTCGCCGCGCACTCTCCTCGGCCTCCGCGATGTCCTGCCGCCTGGGTTCGCCCAACACCTGGATCCAGAATGGATAGAAAGCGTCGGCGGCGAGAAACCGACCCATCGAACGAGGATCCTTCGCCTGCTCCAGCAGTCCCCACCCCCGCGCGCGAAGCTCGTTCATCTCCGCCGGTGACATGCGGCCGCCGACCGACCCCTGCCATCGAGTCGCCACCATGAGAATGCCGGCCAGCGCACGAAGCTGGTCGTCGACGGGCCCGTTGCCGGCCGTGTACAGGTCGAGCGCCATTCGGTACTCCTCGAGGCCGAAATCCCCCGCCGTGAGATCGCCGATGCGTTCATGTAGCCGTGGCAGCCTGGCGCGGTCGACATAGTCGAACGCGCCTCGTATGTGGCGCACCGCTTCAGGCGTAGCGCCAGCGGCTGCGGCCACGTCGGCGGCTTTCAACAGCCACCGGCCCGCCGACTCCTTCGCCCGCGCCGTCGCCTCGGAGGTCGGATCGAGCGCCGCACTGAGCACGGCGGCCTCCCGGTAGTGAAACGCAAGGATCTCCGCGACGGCGACCTCCCGGCCCTCGCTCGCCGATTCAACCCAGCGTCCGGCTTCGCCGTGCAGCCGCGCCCGCTCGGTGCGCGGCAGCGTGTTGTAAGCAACCTCCTGGATGAGAATGTGCCTGAAGGCGAACCGGTCGCTGTCGGCCGGCCGGATGAGGTCGCGGTCGGCCAGGTTCTCACAGAGCGCGGCGGCCTGCTGCGTCAGCCCGGTCTCTAGCGCGGCGACGCCTGCGGCTCGGAACGAGCGGCCGAACACGCTGCCGAGCTGCAGGACGCGTCGCTCCATTGGTGGCAGCAAATCGAGCCGAGCCAGCACGGTCGCCTGCACGCTGTCGGGCAGGCGCTCCAGCGATCCCTGCTCGAGGTACGAACGGACCAGCTCGCCGGCGTAGAAAGGATTGCCCTCCGACCGCTCGGACACGAGCTTGATCACGTCCGGAGCGTCCGTGTCGAGGAGGTGCCGCACGAGGTCGGCGATCGCGGTGTTACCGAGCGGTTCGAGTGCGATGGCCAGGTGGTTGAGACGCCCGCCGCCCCAGGCCGGCCGGCGGTCGAGCAGCTCGGGACGCGCGAGCACGATCATCAGCACGGCTGCTTCGCCGCGCGGCTGCATGATGAACTCGGCGAGGTCGAGGAGGCTGTCGCTGGACCAGTGGAGGTCCTCGAAGACGATGACCAGGGGCGTGCGACGCGCTGCCGCCTCAAGCGCCGAGCGCCACGCGGCGAACAGCAGGTCCTTGTCGACACCTTCGGTGCCTGCCTCGCCGATCGTGGCCGCGAGCAGCTTGGTGTCGCGTTCGGCGTCTTCAACCCCAAGACCCCGAAGCCACGCCGCGATCGCCTCGCGCACCTGCGCAGGCGTTGCCTCCTCGTTGGAACCCGTGAGCGTGAACAGGACCTGCCGCATCGGCCAGTAGGTGAGCTGCTGGCCGTAGGGCAGGCATTGCGCGGTGGCCACGACCGCGTTCGGCGCGAGGGACGGCAACCAGTCCAGGAACTCTTCGACCAGGCGCGTCTTGCCCGTGCCGGCGGGCGCGATCACGCTGACCATCGATGGCCGCCGCTCGCCGACGGCGCGACGGGCGACCAGCTGCAGCTGCGCGAGGTCGTTCTCGCGGCCGACGAGCGGCAGCCTCATGCGCCGCTGAGCCCTCGTCTTGCGTGGGCCGAACACCTCGCGAGCGTTGACAGGAACGGCTTTGCCCTTCGCCGGGACCTGCATCTGATCACCGAACTCGAAAGCGTCGACGGCGGCGCGCACGGTGCGGTCGCTGACGAGGATGGACCAGGGCTCGGCCGCCTGCTGAAGACGCGCCGCGATGTTGGTCGCGTCCCCGGTGATGAGGAAGTCCCCGGCCGACTGGTCGCGGCTGGCGACGACCTCGCCGGTGCTGACGCCGAAGCGGATGGCGAGGCGACCGCTGAGCTGCTCGTCGACTCGGATCCGGTCGCGCATGGCGAGCGCCGCCGCCACTGCTCGATTGGGGTCATCGCCATGCGCTGTGGGCAGGCCGAACACGGCCATCACAGCGTCACCGATGAACTTCTCGACCGTCCCACCGTGCTGGTGGATGGTTTCGCGAGCGACGGCGTAGTAGCGAGCCAGCAGCCTACGCATCTCCTCGGGGTCGAGCTCCTCGCCGAGCGCGGTCGAGCCCGCCACGTCGGCGAACAGCACCGTCACGATGCGCCTTTCCTCGGTGGAGATGGACATCCCGCCTAGCGTACCGAGCGAACAGGCGGCACGCCTTGGACGAGAAATCGGACTTTGACCTCGTCGTCAGGGAGGAGGAGAATTCGCGTCATGGGTCGGATGGCGCCGGGCTCGCTGCCCAAGGCGAGCGAGGACGCGAAGGCTGCGTTCAGCGAGCTCGTTCCCGACGAGCCGGCAGTGACGCTGAAGCCGATGTTCGGCAACCTCTCGGCATTTGTGAACGGCAATATGTTTGCCGGGCTGTTCGGCGAGGACCTTTTGGTGAGGCTCCCGGAGCCAGAGATCGCAGCGGTGAAGAAGCGGGGCGGGCGCGACTTCGAGCCCATGCCCGGCCACACCATGAGGGGCTACGTGATCGTCCCCGGCAACTGGCGCGCCAAGCCAGGCCCGGCGCTGGTTTTGATCAAGCGCTCGCTCGCGCTGACGCGCGCCATGCCGGCCAAGGCGCCGAAGAAGAAGGCACCGGCGAAGAAGCGTTAGCGGCGCTTGGCCTTCGTTTGGGGAGGCTTGGTCGCTTGCGGGGCCTTGACCACTTGCGGCGTGTTGACCATTTCTGGCGGCTTGGCGGGTTCTAGCTCTTTGGCCGGTTCGATGGGCTTTGGCGGCGCTTCGACTGCCTTGCCCATCGAGACATTCCCGCTGAACGTGGCGCCGTCCTGCACGATGAGGCGCGCCACTCGCACGTCGCCATTCAGTGAGCCCGCCCGCCCGACCACGAGCCGGTCGCGCGCCGTCACAGGTCCCGTGACGCGGCCGCCTTCATCGATCTCGACGCTCCCGGTGACCTCCAGCTCGCCCTCCACCGTTCCGGCCACACGGAGGTCGCCCTCGATGTAAAGCTGGCCGACCAACCGGTCACGCGGACCGAGGACGACCGAGCTGTGCTCACCGTCGGACCCGTTTTTCGCCGTGTGGGGGGCGCCAGCCGGGCTTTGCTCGATTGGCTCATCAGGGGGGACATCCCCCCGCTTTGATGCCGACGCGCGGTTTCTAGCCGCCGGACCCTTGCTGCTCAATGTCTCCCATTCGGACGTGGCCGTTGAGGCTCGCGCCGTCGTCGATCTGAAGCCGGCGGACAACGATGTCGCCGTTGAGCCTGGCGTTCTTGCCCAACGTGAGCTTGTCGCGCACATTGACGGCGCCCTCGACCTGTCCTTTCACGGTCACATTCGCCGCCTCGATCGAGATCCTGGCCGTCGCGCCCGAGGCGACATCCAGGTTTCCGGTGACCTTGAACTCGCCTTCGGCGTGGCCGTCGACGTGCACGTGCCCGTCATAGACCAGCTTGCCCTCGAGGCTGTCGTTCGGGCCCATCGTGAACTTGCGCTGCCCGTCCCGCTTGCCGTCGCCATTGTCGTCGGCAGAAGCTACCGGCGTGCTTTCTGCCACTGCCTCCTGAACGTCCATTAGCTTTCGTCACCCCCGACTTGGATACGACCCCCGAACGCTCGGGAATCAGGCGCTAAAGGTAGCCCACCCTGGCTGCGATTCGGCGATAGGGATGTTCAGCTTGCCAAGCAACTATTAAGAGCCAACCACCACAGGGTGGGCTCGAGGCTTGGCCTCATCTCCCGAACCGTGGCTGACTCTGCCGTGCTCATGCGAACTCTCCTAGCAATCCGGTGGCGGTCAAGCCTCCCGTGCGTGATGCGATGGTGACGTACGGCTCGTGTCCGTACCCGTCCTGCATGAGCCTTGGGTGGTCGCGAATCGAGATCCGCCAGTCTTCCCGCTGGCTTCGATGACAGTCGATGGCGCGCAATTTCATCATCACCTCGTCCGAGTCGAGGTCGAAGACGACGTCGGCGTGGTCGTTCACGACCAGGTGCAGCTCGTGATCGTCGCCCGCCAGCCGAAGCGCTTCGCGGTAGAAGTCGGCGGTCTGCTGGTCCACCGCGAGGTGGTACAGCGCAGGACGGTCGCCCTCGGTCATGGAATTCACCGCCAAATCCGTGCACGCGCCCAACGCAATGTGGTCCGGGTGCCCGTACGCGCCGTCGGGACCCCAGCCGACGACCGCCTTCGGGCGCAGCTTTGAGATCTGCTCCCAGATACGCTGCGTGATCTCCTGCTGGTCGCATGCGGTGACGCTGCCATCAGGGTAGTCCCAGAGCTCGATGCCGCCGATGGCCAGGGCGGCCGCGGCCTCTTCGAGCTCACCGGTGCGGATCCGGGCGAGATCCTCCTTTTTGGAGCCGATCGGCTTGCCCGTCCAACCTGCCTCGCCGCGCGTCGCGCAGATCAGGCTGACGGGTATCCCGGCGCGGGTGTGTCGCAGGACCAGGCCTCCGCATCCCATGGACTCATCGTCCGGATGAGCCATCACGACCAGGAGGCCGGGCGCGTTCTGCATCAGAGCCAAGATAGCGGCCGGTTACGGCGTGGTTCGGTCCTCGATCTCCCACGCATGGTCGAGGGCATGCCACGCGATCCGGCGCGCCGCGTATGGCACCGGCCACCTTTCGTCGCGATTCGGATTGTTGAGGCTCTCAAGGATCGCTCGGCGGAAGGCGCGCACCGCCGGCTTGTCCATTCCGTCCGGCTGCTTCAGGCGGGTGCCTATCCGCTTCGCATACTCCATCTCCGCGCCCAGAACGTGGTCGAAGATCGCGTCGCGATCCCGCCCGCCGCCTCGCGGCCCCTTGCGCAGCGCGGCCGGGGCTTTGGCGACCACCTGGTCGAGGAAAGTCCAGCAGGCTTCGACCAGGTCGCACATCCGCCGCGCCTGGGCGGGGGTCAGCGGGCGCGATTCGCCTTTGCCTGGAATGCCTGGCGCGCCGAAATCTGTCGTCGCGTTGCCGATCAGGCGCTCGATAACGTCGAATTGCGCCGCCTTGACCGGGAAGGAAATCTTCGCCAGCTTTGCCACCTTGCCGTAGCGCGACGCATAGGCCGCCAGGGCGTCGAGAGCGGCTTTGTCATCCCGCCCGGGACGACACCAACCTGGCCAGTCGACGGCACTTGCGAAGACCCGCTTGCCACCGACCTCCAGGTAGACCCGACTCGTGGAATTTAGATCGCCCGGCACGAAGCCTATTTTCGGGCGTTAGCTCTTCTCAGACGCCTCCCGCGCTGCGGTCTCTCCCGCCTCGTGTGTCGCGGTCTCGTTCGACTGACCTCCGCCGGGACCGCCGGGACCGCCGGGACCGCCCGGGCGGAACGTACCGTTGTTCTCAGCCGTTTCCTGCGCGGCCGTTTCTCCAGTCTCATGAGCTGCGGCCTCGTTCGACTTGAAGGGGCCAGGCAACGGCGATGCTGCGGTTATGGCGGCGCTGACTGAGGTCAGGGTTGTCTTACCGAGGACGGTGGCGCCTACGACGCCGCCGAAGATCATTGCGGCTGCAACTACGGCTCCGAAGATGAGGACACGGGTCTTGTTCACAGCCCCCAGCTTTCAGACTCAACCTCATAGCAGGCTTGGAATCCCGTGTGAGTTTTGGACCGATCAGATCTGGATTGCGGATCGCGTGCATGACGCCCGTACCGCGCGCCGGCGCGGATGGAGCGGGCGATGGGAATCGAACCCACGTAAACAGCTTGGAAGGCTGCCGCACTACCATTGTGCTACGCCCGCTTTTGGGTCTTCGCCTGGTGGCCCGTAGGGGCTTCGAACCCCTGATCTCCGGCTTGAAAGGCCGGCGTCCTAGTCCACTAGACGAACGGGCCCAGGCCCAAGGATTGTGCCGGAAACGTAGCCCGGCCATCCCGATGGTGGGCGGCGAGGGTTTCGAACCCCCGACCTCCAGCATGTCAAGCTGGCGCTCTTCCAACTGAGCTAGCCGCCCGCGTCGATTCGGGGCCCCGCGAATTCACGGCGAAGCCTCGGAATTCGTGGGGCTTTCGGAATGGCTGCCGAGTGACGAATTATTGTAGTTGCCGTGCCTCCCTACATCGGCCGGCCCATGCGCCGGGTAGAAGACGAGCGACTCATTACTGGGCGAGGGCACTTTGCGGGGGACATCAAGCTCGACGGCTTGCTTCACATCGCTTTCTGCCGCTCGACCCTCCCGCATGCCCGGATCCGAGCGATCGACAGGTCGGCGGCGGTGGCGATGCCTGGTGTGGTCGCCGTCTGGACCGCCGACGAGCTGCCCGAGGTCGCCGCGGGCCTGAGCGATTTCGGTCCGGCCGGCATCGAACAGCGCGGGCGCCCGATCCTCAATCGGGAGGAGGTGAACTACGTCGGAGAGTCGTACGCCCTGGTGATCGCTGAGACCGCATACCAGGCGCAGGACGCGGCCGAGCAGGTTTCGCCCGAGCTCGACCCCCTGCCCGGCGTCGGCGGCGTCATGTCTGCGATCGCCGACGGCGCGCCGACCGTGCATGCCGATATGAAGTCCAACATCGCGCAGTCGGCCTCCACCGCCTATGGCGACATCAAAGCCGCTTTCGCGTCCGACAGCGTCACGGCGAAGATCCGCTTGACGACCGCGCGCGTCGCGGGCGCCGCGATGGAACCGCGCACCGTCACCGCCACGCCGGACGCCGAGACCGGCGGAATCAAGATGTGGACGTCGACCCAAAACGTCTTCGGAGTCAAGGCAGCGGTTGCGTCGGCTCTTGGCATTGACGGAACCAAGGTCCGGGTGCTCGCGGAAGACGTCGGCGGGGGCTTCGGCGCCAAGGGCAGCGTTTTCCCCGAGGAGGTCCTGACCGCGCTTGCCGCCTGGCGCTTGAACCGGCCGGTGCGCTGGGTCGCCTCACGTAGCGAGGACGGTGCGACTACAGGACACGGACATGGGTCGGTGATCGAGGTGGAGCTGGCGTCGGACCGGAACGGCCGTCTGCGAGGCTTGCGCGGGCGCCTCATCCACGACATCGGCGCGTACGCGGGATCCGGCGCCGGGCAGCCGGGCATCATCGTCGCCCACATGATCTCGGCCTATGTGCTCCCGGCGATGGACGTGGCGCACGAGCTCGTGTACACGAACGCTGTGCCCAGCGGATTCATCCGCGGAGGCGGCCGGCCGCTCGGCAACTACGCGATGGAGCGAGTCATGGACCGATTGGCGCGCGAGCTGAAACTCGAGCCGGCCGAGCTGCGACGGCGCAACTTCGTCCAGCCCGACCAGATCCCGTACATCACCGGGTTCCCCGCGGGCCGGAGCGGCTATGTGTACGACAGTGGCGACTACCCGCGCCTACTCGAGATGGCGCTTGAAAAGCTGGGCCCAGATCCGGCTCGAGAAGGGCAGGCAGGTGGCCGGCTGGTCGGCATCGGGGTGGCGTGCTGCGTCGAATCGACAGGGTTTGGCCGCGGCGAGCCGGCGAAGATCCATATCGCGAAGGACGGCATCGCGCACGTATACGTCGGCTCGACGCCCGGGGGGCAAGGGCACGAGACGATGGTGGCTCTGGTCGCTGCAGAAAGACTGGGCTGGCCTTTCGAGAAGATTCGCGTCACTGCGGGCGACACGCAGCACGTGCCCTTCGCGCTCCTGACAGCCGGCAGCCGCAGCGCCGTGATGGTCGGCAGCGCAACGGCGCAGGCGGCGACCGCGATGCGAAAACGACTGCTAGAGCGGGCCGGAGAGGTGCTGGAGGCGGATGTGCAGGACCTCGTCTTCGAAGAGGGCGTGATCGCCGTGCGCGGCGCGCCCGCGCGGCAGGTGTCGGCGATCGAGGTGCTGCCGGACGAGGGCCTCGAGGTTTTCGAGAGCTTCGATCCGAAGCGCCCGTCCGCCTTCTCCAGCGGGTGCCATGCGGCGGTCGTCGCGGTCGACCCGGAGACTGGCCAGGTCGAGGTGCTGCGGTACGTGATCGCGCATGACACCGGCAAGGCGATCAATCCCGTGACGCTCGAGGGCCAGCTCCACGGCGGCTACGCGCACGGACTCGGCTACGCACTGTACGAAGCGGCCATCTACGGCATGGACGGCTCGTACCCCACCTCCAGCTTTCTCGACTACACGATCGTCAGCATCGGCGAGGTCGGCGTGACTCCGGAGCTGCTGAGCTTTGAGACGCCGACGGACGCGAATCCCGAGGGGTTCAAGGGCGCCGGTGAGAGCGGGACGATCCCGGTTCCCGCGGCGATCTCAAATGCAGTCGAAGACGCGCTGCGCAAGCGCAATCCGGAAGCCGTCATCGACCGGTTGCCGATCACCTCCGACCGCATCGTCGAGCTGCTGGGCGCTGGCACTGGCGACTGATCCACGCACGACCAATCCTCCACTGGGACCTGGGGGTATCGACTGGCGACGCAACCTGGCCGCGCTCTGGTTCGCCGAGTTCATGGCGATCTTCGGTTTCAGCTTCGCATTTCCGTTCCTCTCGATCTTCATCTCGCACGACCTTGGCGTTCATCAGGGCGGGGACCTCGACCTGTGGACGGCGGCGACGGCCAGCGTGTCGGGGCTGTCGATGGCCATTGCGAGCCCCATCTGGGGAGTCCTCGGAGACCGGTATGGGCGCAAGCCCATGTTGCTCCGGTCGATGGTGGGCGGCGCTTTGACTGTGGGTTTGATCTATTTCGCGCGGAACCCGACCGACCTCCTGGCCCTGCGATTCCTCCAGGGCGCGACCAGCGGCACCGTTGCCGCGGCGACGGCGCTCGTGGCTGCCGAGACGCCACGTAACCGGGTGGGATGGGCGCTCGGCGTCGTCACGTCGGCGGTCGCCCTCGGAGGCGCGATCGGCCCGGTTGTGGGCGGCCTGGCCGGGGCGGTATTCGGCTTGCGCGTGGTTTTCCTGGGAGGAGGCATCCTGCTTCTCCTGTCGACGATTCCGGTGTTCTTCATCGTCCATGAGAGCCCGCGCCGCCGGCGCGAGGGCCCGCAACTGGGGGTGTTGACACTTATCAGGCAGCGGCCAGGAGCGCTCCGCGCGTTGAGCGTGCTGATCGGGTCGCAGGGACTGATCAGCGTTTGCAACTCAGCGACACAGCAGCTCGTCGTGCTGCGCCTGCTCGAGATGCTGAGCAGCGGTGTGGCGGCGATCACCGGAGTGGCATTCGGACTCGCGGGCGTTGCGAGCAGCGGGGCGGCGGTGTTCTACACCCAGGTGACGCGGCGGATGGGCTACGTTCGAACGACAGCCCTTGCCGCCGTGATGGTCGCGGTGGCAGTGTCACTGATGGCGGTCGCGCCGTGGGCGGCCGTGGTCGTGGCCGGGATGGCACTGAACGGCCTGTTCAGCGGCGTGGTCATCCCCGCGACCGCGAGCATGATCGGGCTGGAAACGCCGCCCGACACGCAGAGCACCGTCTTCGGAGCAAACGCAAGCTCGGTCGCATTGGGGTTCTGCATCGGCCCGCTGATCGGGGGCGGCGTGGCCGCCACCGCGGGGGTGCCCGCAGCTCTGATCGTCATCGGCGGACTCGCCCTCGTGCTGGCCGCCGTGATCGCGGCCGGCGCGCGGGAACCCGCCCGCTGACTGTCCAGCCCTGGCGTGCCCGATCCTTTAATGTCTCGGCGGTGAAGCCGGCATTTGCGACGGCGCTGCTTTTGCTCGCGGTCGCCGGCTGCGGTTCGGGCGGAGGCGCACCCGCGACCTCGTTCGCCCCGGGCTGCGACAATGAGATCGTCACCTGCATGGAACAACGAACCACGCCCCCGCCCACAGTGATCGACTCGAGCAAGAAGTATTCCGCCACCGTGCACACGACTCGGGGCGACTTCGTCATCTCGTTCGTCGATCCCAAGATCGCACCGCAGACCGTCAACAACTTCGTCTACCTGTCGCAGAACCATTTCTATGACGGCCTTACGTTCCATCGCGTCGTGCCCGGCTTCGTCGTCCAGGGCGGCGACCCGCTCGGCAACGGGACCGGCGGTCCAGCCTACAAGCTGCCCGACGAGAGCAACCCGTCGAAATGGCCGCGCGGCACGGCCGGGATGGCGTCGAGCCCCGCGGGTGTGAGCGGCTCGCAGTTCTTCATCACCATCGGCGACGCCCCGTTTCTCGCGACAGGCGGCGTCTACAACCACTTCGGCCAGATCAGCTCCGGGATGGACGTCGTCGACAAGATACAGATCGGCGACAAGATGACCTCGATCGACATATCGGCCTCGTGAGGAGGCTCGTCTCAGTCAGGAAAGGGCTGTTGGCCGCGATTCCCCTCGCCGCCCTCGCGGTGGCGGCATGCGGCTACCCGGACCCGTACACGAGCACCGGCCCGGTCGCCAACGAAAGCCCCCTCCCCGCGGCTGCCCCGAGTCCGTCGCCTGGAACCGATGACTTCAACGCCGGAGCCGGGCTGCCGGTCGTCACGTACCCTGACGGTCTCAAGTACATCGAACTCACGGTCGGGACCGGCACCGCCGCGCAGAGCGGCGACAACATCACCGTCCAGTACACCGGCTGGCTCTCTACGGGCGGCCAGCCGTTCGACAGCAGCCGCCAGGCGGGGCGCACTCCATTCACCGTCCAGATCGGCCGAGGGCAGGTCATCCCGGGTTGGGACGAAGGAATCCCGGGTATGAAGATCGGTGGCAAGCGCAAGCTGATCATCCCGGGTGCGCTCGCTTACGGCACCGCGGGCCAGACCGATCCGAACACCGGGGCCGTGATCATCCCCCCCAACGCGACGCTGATCTTCGACGTCGAGCTGCTGGGCACCGCGCCCGGACCGAGCCCTTCGCCGGTTCCAAGTCCGTCACCGTCGCCCAGCCCGACGCCTACGTAATCGTCAGCGTCCCTTTCATGCCCGAGGCCTCGTGCCCGGACTGGTCGCAAAAGTAGGTGTAGGTTCCGGGCGGGATGCTGTCCACGGTGAAGACAAATGTGTCGCCCGCGGAGATGAGCTCGCTACCGTTCAGGCGGTTGTTGGAGCTGTCCCGGATGATCATGTCATGCGAAGTTGTGCCTGCATTGACCAGGTAGAACACCACCTTGCCACTTGGCGCGCTGATCGTTGAAGGGTCGAATTTGAACTCGGTCAAGCTCACCTTGATCGACCCGGTCGGCTGGGCCGAGCCGCCGCCGCCGGCACCGCATCCGGTGAGCAGGGCCGCCACGGCCGCAGCCATCGCCAGCGCTTTGGGGGTCCCCACGAACTTACTGCGAAAGCCTCGGGGTTCGTGGGCCTATCACCGGAAAGCTGTGACCCCGAGGTAGAGGATCCCGAACAGGAAGATCCAGACCACGTCCACGAAGTGCCAGTAAAGCGTGACCGCCGCCACCCCGACGTGGTGCTGCGACGAGAACTGGCCCTTTCCCGCCCTGTAGAGGATGAGTGTGAGCAGGACGAGGCCGCCCAGCACGTGGGCGCCATGGAAGCCGGTCATGGTGAAGAACGCACTGGCGAACGTGTTAGCGGTCAGGCTCATACCGCGCCCGAACGCGGTCATGAACTCGTACAGCTGGAGGCCCTCGAAAGCGAGGCCCAGGAAGATGGTTGCGATCTGCAGGGTAAAGAACCGTCTGCGGTTGTCATGTGCGATGGCGTCCGCTGCGAAGTGGCAGGTCACACCGCTGGACAAAAGGATGATCGTGTTGACGAATGGGATCGGGAACCAGCTGACATAGAACTCGTTGGTGCTGCTGGGCGGCGGTGGGGGCCAGACGAGGTGCGAGCCGTACAGGTAGAAGTACACCGCGAAGAGGCTCCCGAAGAACATCACCTCGGAAGCCAGGAAGATGTACATGCCCATCATCCCGGGCTTGATCGCCGGGTACTTCGGCTGCTGCTCCTGACCTATCGCGGCGACTGCCATCAGTGGTGGACCACCTCGCCGCCTTGTGGGGGGGTCTGGCCGCCTGCGGCCGGGGTGGAGACGTGTGCTTGCGGGGCATCACTCGGGAACATCCTCGTGTCCTCGATCACGACCCACCCGACTACTCCCCACAGGAAGATGAGTCCGCCTATCACCGCAAGCACGATGCGTACGGTCGCCGGAAATGGAATCGCGGCCAGCGACAGGAACAGAGCGCCGAAACAGATGACAAACGGCCAGTTGCTGGGCTGAGAGAGGTGGATGCCAAGCTCGTGCGCCCGTGCGTCGTAGTCGATGACATTCTCGGCATGAACCGGGTATTCGGTGTCGAATCGAGAGACCTCCGAACGCGGCGCTGGATCTGCCACCCGCCAGGCCTTGAACGCGGCTGACGCAACCACACTCGAAGGCCAGAGCTTGTAGCCACAGTTGCGGCAGTGGTCGACGAAGCGGGCCGTCATCAGGCCGCACCGGGGGCACTCGACCGCCAGGGCAGCGTTCGACACGTCCACGTATCGAGGCTTGTTAGCTGCCGCCACAGTCGATTTCGGATTCTATCAGCGGCGGGGAGCCGCCCATGGCGCCCATCTGGGCACCGATATAATTCACGGCCGTGGTAGCACGCGCCCGCGCGCCGATCACAACACTCGGCCTTGCGGCTGCGGCATTCCTGCTCAGCTCCTGCAGCGGCCTCGGGGGCATCTCCCCTATCTTCCCAACGCCGGTCTCGCCCAATGGCCAGGACATCTACAACCTCTACATCTGGATTTCGATCCCGGCGATCATCATCTTCATCGGTGTCGAGGCGGCGCTGCTCTGGGTCGTCCTGCGCTATCGGCGTTCGAAGCAACCGGTGGGTTATGTCCCGCCGCAGATCCACGGCCACAACGGGCTTGAAGTCGCCTGGACCCTGGCCCCGCTTGTGGTGGTGCTCGCGATCTCGGCCTACAGCTTCGCCGTGCTTCTGAAGGACTTCCAGCCGATCAACAACCAGCAGATGTCCGTCATCGTCAGCGGTCACCAGTTCGGGTGGGACTACCGGTATGAAAACGGCATCGTCGTCCATCAGGAGGGCACATTGGCGGGCGACGTGACGCCCTTCGTCCTGCCCGTCAACACCCTGGTCAAGCTGCAGTTCCAGGGCACGGACGTCATCCACTCGTGGTGGGTACCTGCCATCTCGGGGAAGACCGACGCGGTACCGGGTTACGACAACTATTCGTGGCTGAAGATCAGCCAGCCGGGAACGTGGCGCGGAGAGTGCGCCGAGCTATGTGGCGCCGGGCACAGCACGATGCAGATCATCGTTCAAGCGATGGATCAGACCGACTACGACCAATGGATGCAGGCGCAGCTCGCAGCCATGAACGCCTCGCCGTCCCCATCGTCCAGTCCCTCACCAACCCCGAGTTAGGATAGGAATCTGATGGCAGCCACGACTGTCCTGCCCCGCCCGAAGGCTTACGACGACACTTTCTTCAAGCCGATCAGCCTGTGGCTGACGACAACCGACCACAAGCTGATCGGGATCATGTACATGGTCACGGGCATGCTGAGCTTCGTGGTGGGCGGCATCTTCGCCCTGATCATCCGCGTGCAGCTCGCACAACCGAACCTCTCGGTGGTCGACCACGAGACCTACAACCAGCTGATCTCCGCGCACGGCGTGACGATGATCTTCTTCTTCGTGACGATCTTCCTCACCGGGATCGCCAACTACATGGTCCCGATCATGATCGGCGCCCGCGACATGGCATTCCCGCGCGTGAACCTGCTCGGGTTCTGGCTCGTGCCGGTCTCGATCATCCTGTACTACAGCGCTTTCTTCACGGGCGGAGCGCTCGACGCGGGCTGGACCGGCTATGCGCCGCTGACCGAGAAGGCCTACCAATCGCACAGCCTCGGCGTGGACTTCTGGGCGATGAGCATCATCGTGTGGGCGATCAGCGGAATCATGGCCTCGACCAACTTCCTCACCACCATCGTCGCCCTGCGCGCACCCGGCATGAAGCTGACGCGGATGCCGCTGTTCGTGTGGGCCCAGGTCTCGACTTCGATCCTGCTGCTCGTCGTCGGGGCGCCGCTCGCGGCGGCCATGATCCTGGTTGAGTTCGACCGCCAGCTCGGGACCCAGTTCTTCACGACCCAGGGCCGGCCCGTGCTGTACCAGCACCTGTTCTGGTTCTTCGGACACCCCGAGGTCTACATCATGATCCTGCCCGGCTTCGGCATGATCTCGGAGATCATCCCGGTCTTCGCCCGCAAGCCGATCTTCGGCTATATGACGATGGTCGCGGCGCTGTTCGGCATCGTCTTCCTGTCGATGACAGTGTGGGCGCACCATATGTTCACGGTCGGCATGAACACGTCCGTCGAAGGCTTTTTCATGCTGATGACGATGCTGATCGCGGTGCCGACCGGCATCAAGTTCTTCAACTGGATCGCCACCACCTGGTGGGGATCGGTCGAGTTCACTGTGCCGATGAAGTTCGCCTGGGGATTCCTCGCCACGTTCCTGATCGGCGGCATCACGGGCGTCTACCTCGCCTCAGTCCCGGTGGACACGCAGCTGCACCAGTCTTACTACGTGGTCGCCCATCTCCACTACGTGCTCTTCGGCGGCAGCGTATTCACGATCTTCGCCGGCGTGTACTTTTGGTTCCCCAAGATCACCGGGCGGATGATGGGCCGGAAGCTAGGCGAGTGGAACTTCTGGACCGCGTTCATCGGCTTCAACGGGACCTTTCTGATCATGCACACGCTTGGTCTCGAAGGCATGCCCAGACGCATCGCGACCTACACCAATGCGGAGTGGGCGACGACGAACCTGATCATCACGATCTCGTCCTTCCTGCTGGCATTCTCGGTGCTGCTGTTCATCATCAACCTCGTGCGGAGCTGGCACGGCGGCGAGGTCGCGGGCGACGACCCCTGGGGCGGCAACAGCCTCGAGTGGGCGACAACCTCTCCCCCGCCGCCTTACAACTTCGAGCGCGTGCCGCCGGTTCGGAGCTTCATGCCGCTGCGTGACCTGCACGAGTTGAAAGAGGTGGCGGTGCCTGAGATGGAGCCGGTCGCGCCGTGACTGCAACCGCGGTCTTTCTCGCCGGCGAGTGGGTGCCGGCCTGGCTGGCGATGAGCGTCACGTTCCTGGTCGCCTCGCTGGGCGTGGTCGGCCTTGGTTGGTGGGTCTTGCGAGGCGATAAGCTGAACCGTGCGGCAGAGGAAGCTGCGGAGCGGTCAGCTTCGGAGTCCCACGACGAGGCTCATCACTAGCCGACCGGCTGAGCGCCGAGTACTTCGGGCGACGGGCCCGGCCAGGGGGTTGACAAGCCGATGACGTTCGACCTGATCGACATCGTGATCCTGGCTGCGACGCTGATCGGGATCGCGAACGGGTACCGGCGCGGATTCTGGCTGTCGGTGGCCCAATACGCGGGCCTGGTGGTTGGCGTGCTGCTCGGCGCGACCGCGGCGACTCCACTGCTCAACTACCTCGGGATCCACAACCCGTCGGCACGCCCCCTTGGCGCCGCCCTCGTGCTCGTCATCGGTGGCAGCCTCGGCTCCAGCATCGGTTTTGCCGCTGGCGAGCCGATCCGCCGCCGCATCCTCCGTGCCGGCGTCCACACCGCCACCGACTCGATCGGCGGCGGCGCCCTGTCAGTGGTGGCGGTGCTCATGATGTGCTGGTTTCTCGGGCTGACCTTCTCGCGCGGTCCGAGCGCCGAGATCGCGCAACAGATCCAGCGGTCGGTCGTCCTGCACTCGCTCGACAGCGTGGCACCCAGGCCGCCGCCTTTCCTCGCCAGCGTCGAGGGAATCCTGTCCGGAGTCTATTTCCCGCCGGTATTCGCGAGCCTCGAGCCTGCGCTGCCTTCGGCCCTGCCCGTCCCCACTTCGGTTGACACCCAAGGGGTCGCGCACGCGGCACAGTCGGTGGTGAAAGTTGCGAGCCTCGGCTGCGGAGGCCTGGTCACCGGAAGCGGGTTTCCAGTCGGTACGGGCTACATCGTCACCAACGCCCACGTCGTGTCGGGAACCAGCGCCCACACCATCCTGACTCCGGGCGGCGCCGAGATGCAGGCTACCGTCATCTTCTTCGACCCGGAAAAGGACGTTGCCGTGCTGTACGCACCGGACTACAGGGCCGCGCCGCTGATCGTAGGTCCTGCCGACCGGGGTACCCAGGGCGCTGTCATCGGCTACCCGGGCGGAGGCCCGGAGCAGATATCGCCTGCCGTCGTCGATGGAAAGGTGTCCGCCGACGGACGCGACATATACAACTCCAGCCTCATCACCCGCGAGATCTATGTCATGCAGTCGCGAGTGCGTCCCGGAGACTCGGGCGGTCCGCTCGTCGACCTTCAAGGTCGCGTCCTGGGCCTTGTGTTCGCGACCTCAGCAGGCGACCCCAATCAGGCCTACGCGCTGACCGACAACGAGATCGCGGCGGATATCAGGGACGCCCAAGCCAACCCGTCGCCAAAGGACACCAGCCGGTACGCCTGCGCGGCGTAGAGACTAGAGGGAACCTACGGTTCCCTCTAGTACGGGGCGCTCAACGGCCGTGCGCAGCAATCGCATTTCCAACGAGGGTGCCGGCCGGATTCGCGCCCCTACTCCCTCCCTTTGGATGGGATTAGTTCTGATATGTCACTCCAGGCGACGAAGAGTGGCAAATGTGAGAAGCGGATTCGCGGCCGGGTTGAACCCGGCCGCCCCTGCCACGTCAGCTACGCGTAGATATGAGAGGGAACCCGGAGGCGGTCTCAAGCGGTGGTTGCACCACTCGCCGCTGACGATTCTTCCATGAACTCGGTCAGTCTCTGGGCTGGTGAACGCCAACCCAGGGTCTGACGAGGGCGACCGTTGAGCTGATCGGCGACTCGGTCAAGCTCATCCTGGGTCAC
>DATBZP010000079.1:0-10047 GCA_036513135.1 Candidatus Dormiibacterota bacterium
TAAGGTCGCGCACCTCTTTGTCGACCTGCGGTCGACCACCGAGAGGGCGAGATTTCCATCGCCAAAATGCAGCGAAGCCTTTGCGATGCCAACGCACGATCGTCTCAGGCCTTAAAATCGTTATGGCATCAAGGATGCGCGTAAAGCCACGATAGAGCCATACGAACAGAACGCGATCAATCCAGGTCAAATATAGCCGACGTGGCGTACGCTGCTGCAGGACGTTGAGTTGATGCCGCAGCACCAGGACTTCGGCTTCAAGCCGTCGTCGCGACTTGAAACAGTCGCATAGAACGCGGACAAAAAGGAAGGCAATAGCGAACATCCAGCAATCATGTTCTGATTCGCCAGCGATCGCGAATCCAATGGGTGGAGTTTTCGGAACCGACAGGCCCGATCGGGCCCCTTTGCATATCGGCGGCGCGACAATTCTGACGCCCATGATGAGGTGATTTCACCGGTCTCGGGATCGACTTTGGTATTGGCGGTTGGTGGATCGGTTTCGACTGTAGCGCCGCCGCGCCGGCGGCTGAGCAATCAGAAAAGAAGACAGAAGCTGCATTGATCTGACCTAGATTATTTGAGCTAGCATTGTGAGAGAATGGCTTGGAAAGGAACTTGTGATCTCGAAGAATAGCGATTGATCATCGAGGTCACGGCGTATCGGGCCGGCGCAGCTGTTGCCTCAAGCGCGTCACTGTTTCTTCAATACTAACCACAAGCGGGCTACAGCTTCTTCGGCAGTCGGGTGGGACCCGCTGTTGGTTTGCGCGTCTTGGATCTCAATTGACGCAAACCATCCGAGTTGTCGATGCTCAAGGATGAAGTGGTCATAGCCTTCCTTTTCCTCACACGCCTCTATGAGTTCTTTGAGGTTGGGAATGAACCAGTTTTCTGCGGGAGCTAATTCACCCAACGAATAGACAGACACGCGATCATCGGAGGCGAGAAACTCCCTGCCTTGCCGATGTTGCACATCCTGGATGTTGGGGAATCCAGCGTCCCGCAGCTCTTTGGCTAGTCCAAGATGCATAAACGAATCATAGCACACCCATTATCGCCACTGGTACGCGGCGCTGCCGCGATCACGAAGGAAGGCGGTGCGGACGCTGTTGGCTTATACAACTCGACAACATGGCCGCTACGTCATCTTCCAGATGGCCGAGGTCGCGGTGCCGAGGGAAATGTTTGGGGAAATCCTGCGGCTGATCGACGGACTGCGACCAAGACCGGCACCAGCGTAGGAACTGGGACGGTCGGATGCGTTATTACGACGGGATGAGTGTGTCTGGATAACGAGGAAAACGGCCAAATCGGCCATTCCGGAATGGTCCGGGCCGCGCCCAACGCCAGAAGCCTTGCGGACGCCGCCTTTTGGCTTTCCCCAACCCCAGCAGAATGTTAGCGTTCACGCCGATTGTTGGCCATCTTGGAAATGCTGATTAAGACAGCCAGAGATGATCCCTCGAACGATAACATCGAATGATTGCAGCGAGCTATTTGGTCTTTGGTAAAAAGGGAGTGAGCGGACGCGCGGCATTCAATCTATGTTCCCATTATCTTTGGCTCTCCATTCCAGTTGGCCGGCCTCATGTATTTCCTTTGCTAGGAGAAGAAGACATGCAGTGTCCAGTCTGTGATGGCTCGGCGAGGGATCATACTCCTCCCGAATTTCATGGAATTGTTGTCCGCTGCGCCACATGCGGAAATTTTGACATCGCCAACGAGTACTTAGACAAGCTCCGAGCGTTAGAGCCGGCCGCGAGACGTGAAATCCTCCGGAAGGCGAAACAGCTTGCCAAGCTCGCGGGTCCATCCATTAATAGATGGTGTTTCTAAAATATATAATCGCCATCCCGAGTGGGTTGATGATCCACTGGTTCTGTCTTGGGATCTAAGTGCCAATCGCCCGCCCCAAAAAAGAACAGCGCTGCGCAGCCGCGCTCTATTCGACACCGAGTGGACACAAGACCGCATCGAAGAGTAACGAGCCTGTCGACGTCATCCGTCGCCGCGTCGCCATGTGGCGCAAGGGCGGCCACGTTGGATGTGCCATCGACGCGTCCGCGGGTGGCAAACGTATCGCGTTTAAGCTGCGGCGCTACTGCTGCGAACTCACGTTGAGAGCGAACCTACGGGCCGGGCCGGCCGCAAACCATGCCAACATCTTTGCGTAGGGGCCGCTGTCGTCCTCGCCGCTCAAGTCGGCCTCGCGGCCGGTCACGCAGTCGCACGTGAACGATGCCACCCCGTCCGGCACGAAAGCGCGGCGCCATCCTGTTACCCCTCGCGTGGCAGGCGGCGGGCACTGAGGCGCCCAACCGCGACCAGGATGCCGAAGATGATGGCCTCCGGGCGCGGCGGGCAGCCGGGGATGTAGACGTCGACAGGCAGGACCCGGTCGACGCCGCCGGCGCTGGCGTATCCCTTCCCGACGATGCCCCCGGACGCGGCGCAGGCTCCCACGGCGATCACGATGCGCGGATCGGGGATGGCCTCAAACGTGCGGCGGACGGCGGTCTCCAGGTTGCGCGTCACCGAGCCAGTGACCACGACCCCGTCCGCGTGGCGCGGGGAGGCGACGAAGTCGATGCCGAGGCGACGAACGTCGTACACTGGGTTCAGGAGGGCGGCGAGCTCCCAATCGCAGGCGTTGCAGGAGCCTGCGTCGAGGTGGCGGAGGTGCAGCGATCGGCCGAGCACCCGGCGGATCTCGGACGAGGCGCGGGCGGCCTCGGCGTCCGGGTCGGGTGCCAGTCCCGCCGCTGGGACAGCAGAGTCGTCGGCCGCGACCTCGATCCGCAGATCGTCGCGGCAGCGCGCCGCGAGTTCGAAGTCTCGCCCCATGGCAACCGCACCGGCCCATGGATCCTCGGCACAGCGGCCGCAGAAGACGCACCGCGCGAGGTCGAGGGCAACGTGACGACGGCCGGCGACGAGATGCTCTGAAAGCGCACCCGCGGGGCAGACGGCGGGAGGAGGCAGGGCGCTGCCGGGGCGAAGCACGGGTGCCCCCCGAAAGCGGTCCGGCGGCACGCTCGGCTCCGCGGGGTAGCGGGTCGTAACCACCCCCGTGCGAAGCGCGTTCATGATGATTCGCAGCATGTCAGCGATCCGTGCACGAGTAGCAGAGCTCAAAGCTTTTGTTGACAAGCGGGAAGTCCGGGACAATCGCCGTCTCGGCGGCCAGGGCAACCGCGGGCCAGTTGTGGTAGCTCGGCGACCGGAGGTGGTATCGCTCCACGCGCCCAGCGGCATCGGTGCGAAGCCAATGGACCGCCTCACCCCGCGCCGACTCGATGGCCGAGATTCCGATCCGTCCACCCGGCAGCGGCTCTGCGAGGGCGACCTGCAACGGCCCCGGCTCGAGTCGTCGGACGAACTCGCCGACGAGCCGGATCGACTCCCGGGCCTCCAGGGCGCGAACCGTCATGCGGGCCATCGCATCGCCCTCCGAGACAGTCACGACGTGCAGATCGGGCGGTTCGGGACTCGCGAACGCGCCGTGGGGATGGTCGCGCCGCGCGTCGCGGTCCACGCCGCTCGCCCGGGCCGCCACTCCGGCGACGGCGAGGTCCAGCGCGGCCTGGTGTTGGAGGATGCCGGTGTCGTCGAGCCGATCGACGACCGAAGGGTTGGCTTCGATGCGTCCCATCAGACCGTCGAGCCCGGCGAGAGTGTCCTGGAGTGTGACGGCGAGGACTCCGAGGAGGTCGTCTGTGAGATCTAGGCGCACGCCGCCTGGGACCACGAGGCCTCGGAGGAAGCGATTGCCGGCGAGCCGCTCGTTCATCTGCTGAAGGCGCTCCTTTAATCGCATCCCAGTGGTGGTGCCGTAGTGGAATGAGGCGCCGGCGCAGACATTGCCGACGTCGCCGACGTGGTTGTAGAGCCGCTCCAGCTCGAGAGCGATGCTCCGGATGAGCCGGGCCCGCGGTGGGGCGTCGACGCTGGCAATCTGCTCGAGTGCCTCGCAGTAGCCCAGGCCGTGCGCGATCGAGCAGACCCCACAGATACGTTCGGCGACATAAAATGCGTCGAGCGGCGAGAGCCCCTCCATCCGCTTTTCCAGCCCGCGATGCGTATAGAACAGGCGCGCGTCGAGATTGAGCACGGTTTCGCCGACCGACGTAAAGCGGAAGTGACCCGGTTCGATGATGCCGGCGTGGATCGGGCCGACCGGGATTTCGAAGACGCCCTCGCCTTCGGCGACGAGGTGCGGAAACTCATCGGCGGGCTCGATCGGGACGCGCCGCGAGCCGTCGAACGCCTTGCGGAGCGGGAAGACGTCCTGCGGCCACCCGTCGTGGACCACGAGCGGGCGAGGATCGGGGTGCCCGACGGGGACGATTCCGAAGAGGTCCTGCATCTCGCGCTCGTGCCAGTTTGCGGCCGGGATCGCCGTCGTCAGCGAGGGCACCTCCGGGTGCGCCGCATTCACGGAGATGAGAAGCGTCACGAACCGATCCGGGGCGCCGGGGGCGGTGGGCTCAAAGACATAGCGCACCTTCAGATCGCCGTCCGGCGTCGCCGTCTCGTCGGTCGCCACGACCGTGGCCAAGACCATCGAGTACGGTGCGATGAGCACGGCGGCCGCCGCCGGGAGATCGCCCGTGCGACCGAGGCGCACCGTGAGGTCTGATCGGCGCGGTCCGACGTCCGCGTCGACGGAGCCGCCCGCGCCCGCCCGCAGCGCGTCCATGAGGGCACTGTCAGCCAACGACGACCTCCGTGGCGCGCTGAAGAATCCCGTCGAAGCTCGCGGGAATGGTGAGGCCAAGCAGGACCATGATCGCTGCGAGCAGCAGCATCCCGAGCAGCGGGGACCAGGCCTCGGCCTCCCGGCCCGCCGCCGCCGTCGGCTCGCCGAAGACCATTGCGCCGACATGATGGAGAAGGCCGGCAAAGATGACGACGACCATCGCGAGGAAGATCGCGATCGCCACCCAGTGACCGTGGCCGATACCGGCGCGCAGCACCATGAGCTCGCTCATGAAGATCGAGAACGGCGCCATGCCGGCGAGCGATAGCGCCGCTAGCATGAGGAGCGTCGCGCCGATCGGCGCCACGGCGAACAGGCCCCGGATGACATGCATGTCGCGCGAGCCGTAGCGGGCGATGGCCGTGCCGGCGGCGAAGAACGCGAGGGCCTTGGTGATACCGTGGTTCACCACGTGCAGCAGCGCACCGTAGGTGCCGACGGAGCCACCGAAACCGAGACCGAGCGCCACGATCCCGACGTGCTCGATGCTGTGGTAGCCAAGGAGACGCTTGATGTTTTGCTGAACCAGGATGAACGGCGTCGCCACGACGACCGAGGTGAGGCCGAAGACGAGCAGCACCTCCGCCGGGAACGCCGGGCCGCACGCGGCGGCGGCGATCGTCTGGAACCGGATGATTGCAAGGAGCGCGCACTTGATGAGGATACCCGAGAGTAGCGTCGAGACCGGCGTGGGTGCCTGGCTATGGGCGTCCGGCAGCCAGAGGTGCATGGGCGCGAGACCCGCCTTGGTGCCGTAGCCGACCATCACGAAGATAAAGCCGATCCGAATGATACCCGGGTCGAGCGTGGGAGCGACCTTCATGATCGCCGACCAGCTCATCGCGCCCGCGCCTCCCATGACGTCGGTGGCGGCGGCATAGACGAGCACCGTGCCGAAGAGGCCGAAGGAGATGCCGATGGTCGTCACGATAATGTACTTCCACGCCGCCTCCAGGCCGTGCTGGTGGCCGTGGTAGCCGATGAGGACGGCCGAGGTGATCGTCGTCCCTTCCATCGCGATCCAGAGGACTCCGAGGTTGTCGGCGAGGACCGTTACGACCATCGTCGCGACGAAGGCGTGCACGAGTGCGAAGTAGGACCGCAGGGACTCGGCCTTCATGTTGCCGACCTCCACCGCCTGCCTAAGCCACCCTACCGTATAGATGGAGACAGCCAGAGTGAGGACGACGAGGAGGAGGAGAAAGACGAGCCCAAGGTCGTCCACGCGGAGGACGCCCAGCGCCTGTGGGCCGCCGGTTGCCACCTCGCGGGCAAGGACGAGCGTGAGCGCGAAAAGGACCGCTGAGCTACCGACGTCGATGGCCGAGAGGATACGGCGGTCGCGCGTCGTGAGCATGAGCAGCGCCGTGACGGTCGGGACGAGCGGCAGGACCCAGAGGAGCGTTTCAGCCACGGATCATCCCCTCAGCCGGTCCAGGTCCGCGATGTCGGCATCGACCGTCGAGCGGACCCGAAGCACCATGATCGTCATGACGAGCGCGGCGAGGATGACGTCGAGGATCACGCCGATTTCGATGATGAACGGCATGCCTTGCGTCACCGCCATCGCTGTGAAGAAGATCCCGTTCTCCGACGCGAAGAGGCCCACCATCTGGGTTAGCGCCGTCTTACGGGTCGCCATGACCAGCACACCGAGCAGGGTGAGGGCGATACCGACGGGAAGCGCGTTGCCGGTGATCGCCTGGCGGACGGTGCCGAGTGAGGCACTCAGGTGAAACGACATCACGACGACCACAACAGCGAGGGCGAGCGTTGCGGAGATAGCGATCACCGGCTCAATCTCGCGCCGGACGTTCAAGCGCCGGACGACCCAGTGCAGCACCCACGGCAGCACGATTGCCTTGATGGTGAGCGTAACGCCGGCGATGACCCAGAGGTCCGCATTCCCGGTGGCCGTCGCCAGGACTGCGCCCGCGATGGCGATGAGGAGCGATTGGGCGGCCACGGCGTGGATGGCGTTGGAAATCTGACGTGCCGCGATGATGAGAATCATCGTGAACAGCAGCAGTGCGCCGAGGTCGTCGATGATCGTCTGGACCGTCTCGGGGGTCATAGGATCCTCAGCGCGAGCGCCGTGAGGGCGCAAACGAAGCCGATGCCAAGGTACTGCGGCACCCGAAAGAAGCGAAGCTTGGCGTAGGACGATTCGACGAGCGCGAGCCAGGTCGCAAGCACGAGGATTTTCGCCGCGAACGCGCCGGCTCCGAGCAAGAGGCCCGTGACGCCCGCGCCGTCTGCTAGTCCGACCGGGAAGAAGAGGGCCGACACGAGGCCGAGAGTCACGATTTGTCGGGTGTGCGACGCGAGCATCATGCAGCCGAGCCCCGGCCCGGAGTGCTCAAGCAGCATGCCTTCGTGCAGCATGGTGAGCTCGAGGTGGGTGTCCGGGTTGTCCACAGGAATGCGGCCCGTCTCTGCCGGGAGTAACACGAGCATGGCCGCAAAGCCGAGGAAGTCCGCCGCGCGCCAGGCGAAGATCCACGACGCCCCGCGATGCGCTGCGAGGGCGCCGAGTTCCGTCGTCCCGGCGGCCACCGCGGTCGAGAACACGACCATCATTAAGACCGGCTCGACGAGCGGCGCGATCGTCATCTCTCGCGAGGCCCCCATCCCGCCGAACGCGCCGCCGGCGTCGAACGCACCGACCGCAGTGAGGAAGCGGGCCAGCGCGAGCAGCCCGAGGAGCATCAACGCGTCGCCCAACGGAAAGGCCGGCGGCCCCGCCCGGACGACCGGAACGAGTGCACCCGCAGCCACCGTGGCAGCCAGCACGACCACCGGAATCGACCGGAAGAAGCCCGAGGTCGTGTCCGCCTGCACCGTGCCCTTGCGGAGCAGCTTAATGATGTCGTGATACGGCTGAAGGATCCCGGCTCCCTGCCGACACTGGAGCAAGGCCTTGAGCTTCTGGATGGTGCCGGTGACAAGCGGCCCGAGCAGCACGAGAAGGGTCATCTCGAGGAGCACGAGCGTGAGCGGTCTCTCGCCGGTCATCTTTGGCCCACCCCGAACAGCAGCAGCGCCACGAAGAGGGCTCCGAGCACGAATGCGATGTACCCGTGGATGCGGCCGGTGCTGCGGGCGCGAATGGCCTGCGAGAGCCCCGAGATACCCCGCTCGACGCGGTGGTAAATTTGCGTCTCCGCGAGATCCATGACCTCTCCGGTATAGTGAATGCGTCGGACGACGTACGGCGTTCCGGCGGTCTCCCGGATCACCTCGCGGCGGAGGTGGTAGAGCGTCGCGAAGACGAGCCGGAGCGGCTTGGCAAACGCGGTGGCCGTGTAGTCGAACCGTGCCGTGGGGCCCATTCCGCACGTCCACGTCGGCGCGCCGCGCTGCGGGGCACGCCGCAATCCGCGGCGCAAGACCCACGCCATCGCGGTGAGCGCGATGATGAGTGCGGCCACCATCGTCATCGAAATGGCCGTGGCGTCCGTTCCCGATGGCGTTAGTGCCGCCGCCGACAGCACAAGCGGTCCCCGGGCCGTTACGACGGCGCTCGCCCCGGGGCCGTGGAGCAGCTCGGCCGTTGGCGCGTCGAGCAGGCGCATTGCGTAACCCGGTGCGACGCCAAGGGCCACGCACACCGCCCCGAGCCAAACCATGCCGGCGATCATCGACGGCGGTGCCTCGGTGGCGTGTTCGGCATGGGGCGTTCGCGGGCGGCCGAGGAACGTGACGCCGAACGCCTTCGCGAAGCAGGCAGCGGCGAGGCCTCCCGTGAGCGCCAGCATCGCCGCGGAGAAGACGATGCCGAGCCCGGCGGGGCCGCGGAAGTGGCTGGCGCCGTCGAGGAGGGCCTGGAAGGTGAGCCACTCGCTG
The DNA here is from genome assembly GCA_036513135.1 of Candidatus Dormiibacterota bacterium. GTDB lineage: Bacteria > Chloroflexota > Dormibacteria > Dormibacterales > Dormibacteraceae > Palsa-870. The sequence goes on from DATBZP010000079.1 coordinate 8,609, forward strand.
ACGAATCCGTTGAGCGGGGGGAGGGCCGAGATCGCGACGGCTCCAAGCAGGAACAGCCCAGCCGTCCAGGGCATGCGCCGGGCGAGCCCGCCGAGTTCCTCCATGTTGCGGACGTGTGTGCGGCAGAGGACGCTGCCCGCGCCGAGGAAGAGCAGGCCTTTGAATGCCGCGTGGTTGACGGTGTGAAGGAGTGCGGCGGTGAGCGCGACCGTCGCGAGGGCGCCGCCCGCAACCTCCCGACGCCATAGAATCATCGCCAGCCCCACTCCGATAAGGATGATCCCAATGTTCTCCACGCTGTGGAACGCGAGCAGGCGCTTGAGGTCATGCTGCTGTAGCGCGTAGAGCACACCGAGCACGGCCGAGGTCGTGCCCACGACGAGCACCGTCCATCCCCAGGAGGATGGCAGTGGCTCGGCGGCCGGGGCGAGGAGGTCGAAGGCGAAGCGCAGTATCCCGTAGATTGCGACCTTGAGCATGACGCCCGACATCAGCGCTGAGACGTGGCTCGGGGCCGCAGGGTGTGCGCGAGGGAGCCAGACGTGGAGAGGGACCACGCCGGCCTTGGTGGCGAAGCCCCCGAGTGCCAAGAAGAACAGCGTCGTTCGTGTCGCGCCGTCGAGGCCACCCGCCGCCGCGCGAAGGGCCGCAAAGTCGAATGCCCCGGCCCGCTCGGTGAGGGCAAGGAATGCGACGAGAAGCAGCGCCATTCCTCCGTGGGCCATCACCATGTAGAGAAGCCCTGCCCGAGCGTTCTCGCCATCCCGGTCGTCGGAGACGACAAGGACGTAGCTAGCGAGCGTCATGCCTTCCCAGCAGAGCATAAAGGTTAGCGCGTCGCCGGCGCAGCAGACGAACGCCATGCAGCCCAGGAACACATTCAGCGCGACCGCCTGCGCCGCTTGCCGCGCCGGTCCCGCGTCGGGCGAGTGCGCCCGGAGGTAGGCCGGACCGTAGATCGCCGCCGCGACGGCTACGAGGGAGATGACGAGCAGGAAGTAGGCCGAGAGCCCGTCCACCGAGAGCGAAAGCCGGGCAAACGGGAAAAGGACCGGGAGCGGCTGGGTCAGTGTACGGCCCGGGTCGCCGAGGAGAACGCCGAGCGAAACGCCGAGGCCTACCACGGCCCCCGCAAGCGCGGCCAAGTGACCCATGCCAAGCGCGAGTCTACCCGACCACCACGCTAGCAGGGACGAGAGCGCCCCTGCCCCGTAGCAGGCAGCCATCAGAAGCGTGCCCGTCAGAAGCAATTCTTGGTTGGTGGCGAAATTGATCACGCCGCACTACCAATCACTTTGATGAAATCGCGACGTCTCATGTAGCGCTCCCCCGGAGCCTCAGGACCACGCTAAACGCAGGTCAAAACATTACCACATCGGGCCATCGCGTGTGGGAATTGGAACGAGGATCAAAGAACGAGAACTGCCATCAACTATTCT
>DATBZP010000080.1:0-60023 GCA_036513135.1 Candidatus Dormiibacterota bacterium
GACGGCCACCCCGCTCGCCGACGCCCAACCCGATAGGTTCTGCAGACCCGGAAGGGTCAGCCCGAACGAGGGCTGCACGGCAACAGAGGCATGAAAGCGCAAATTTGGCCCGAGCGTGGCGTTGGGCCTCGCCTGAACCCCATCGCGTGGCGTGAAGGCCAGCGCAGACACCAGCAGCACACCCAGCGCGACCTGGCCCAGCACCTGCGCCGAAGGGCGGGCGCGGCACAGCAACAACCAGGTGCTAACCATCGCTCGAGCCTACGCTACGCGCTGCGGCGCCGGCGCCTCCGGCTGCTGATGCCCATTGCGGTTGCGCCGAGGCCGGCACCGACGCCGATCACGAGCAGCCAGGGAATGCTTCCGCGCAGCTCCCAGGGCACGCCTAGTGTCGCCGGCAATATGTTCCCGGCCGGCGGTGCGACATAGGCTGGCACCGGATAGCCGCAGCCGCTGGGCTGGATGATGCGGTTGGTGTCCAGGGTGACGGCCCCAGACGGCGCAATCGCGCCAGCGAGCGCTCTGCCGTTTAGCGTTGCTCCCGTCGTCATCGTGATTGAGGTGTTAGCCAAGATGTTGCCCACAAATGCGCTCGACGTTCCAAGGGTCGCCGAGCTGCCGACCTGCCAGAAGACATCGCAGGGCTGAGCGCCGTTGATCAGAGTCACGCGTGAAGACGAGGCGGTGGTGAGCGCGCTCCCAATCTGGAAGATCCAGACACCCGTCGTGATGCCTCCGCCGTCGAGAGTCACCGTTCCGGTCAGCCCTGCGGTCGAGGAGTAGCGGTAGGTGCCCGCGACCAGGATTCGGCCACCGAGATCTCCACTCAACGTGGTGAAAGGCACTTGCCCAGCCGCATTGTTGTAGGCATTGGTCAGGTCAATCCTGGCCTGGAGGGATGCGCCGTTGGCAATGTCCTGGTGCCCGGAGGTTCCGGGAGGAAAGCCGGTCACAGAGGTGCCTGGACTCAGGCCCACCTCGCCGGTGATCCAGCTGGGTCCGGTGTTCGTGACTGTGGCTGCCCCGAGGACCGCGTAATTGCCGGCTGTGCCGAGGGGCACGAGGGTCGCCGCGAGCCCGGTTGCCGGCCAGATTAGGACGAAGAGTGCAGCAAGGCCGAACGAGATGAGGGAGCGGCGCATGTTAATCACCCCTTAATCGTGTACGAATAGGCATAACAATATCCGCAAGAGTCTCTCATACCGCCCGAGCGGCGTCCAGCTACGGTTTGTGGTTGGACTTGCCGTTGAGCTGCGCCACTCGTGCATCCCAGTATCCAAGACGCTGCCGGAACCGCTCAGCCTGAGCGACGACAACCGGCACGTTGGTCAGTTCCACCTCGCGCCGCCCTTCTTCAGATTGCGTGTCCATCAGCTGGCGGATGCGGGACAACACCTTCTCCTCCATCGCCAGGATGTCGGTGTAGATCTGCCTCCAGTACAGCGCGTGCTTGAGGGTCGAAACGCCCGGCGCACCCTCACCGTCCATCGGCTGGGTCCAGTCCCCGCCACGCACGGCTGCGTCGATGTCGGGCCGCGCACTCTGAGCCTGAACCTTCTTCATAACGCAGGTGTACAAGGCCCGGCGTAAAAAGATCAGCAATATTCCAGAGGCGTCGCTGCAAGCCCCTGTTAGCTGGCGCGGAAAAGCAGCGAGTAGCCCCGTCCTGGCTTGTTGACCAGGTCGGCCGGGATCGTGAGGTCGACGAGGATCTGCCGCAGCCGGCGCACGTAGTTGCGCACCTCTTCAGGGAAGAGGGCGGGGTCGGCCCAGGCCTGGCCCAGAATCTGCTGTGTGGTGAAGAACCGGTGGGGATGATCGAGGAGGAACTGGAGAAGCTGGAACTCCCGCTTGGTCAGTGATGCCTCTTTGCCCTGGTGGCGGACCACGCGGCCGACGGGATCTACCCACAACCCCTGGAGCTCCCAGATCCGGCGGTACCAGAGATCGAGGCGCTCCTGGTATCCCTGCATCTGCGTCTCGATGATCCTGAGGTCGGTCGCGGCAGCCTTCTGGGCGGGGGGCTGCAGGGTTGCCACGTCGCGATGCACCCGGGCCAGGATCCCTCGTTTGAACTCGAGGAGATCGGCGTAGATGCTGATCCAGTGGCGCGCGTCTTCCCAGCGCTTGGTCGCGAGATCCTCACCCTCGAGCGCCTGGGATGGTCCCACGCGCTCGACAGGCAAGGCGCGACCAACACGAACTCTAGGTGTCGATTTACCCCTCGGCACTTTGCTTAAGGACTATTTTCGGTCCAAACGGGCTCGGCGTGTAGATCAGAAAGTGAAGCACTCCAACAGGCCCAGACCAATGGGAACGGGGCGCTGGGCTACAACGGCGCCAGCGACCTTCCGTAGGAGTGCTCGAACCGGCAGCTTTCAAGAGCTCGCGCCGCCCGATCCGCTCGCTGAGGAACGCCGGCCTATACATGCGCGGCGTTCGTCACAGCCGGAAGGGTCAGGCGGACGGTCGTGCCGAAGCCCAACTTGCTTTCGATGGTGAGGGTGCCGCCATGGACGGCGGCAATGTCGTGCGCGATCGCCAAGCCCAGGCCCGAGCCCGGCGAGTTGGCCCCTTTCACGAACCGGTCGAAGACGCGGGGCAACAGCTCCGGCGGGATGCCTTCACCGGTGTCGGTAACTGTGATGACCGCACTGTCGGCGGATGTGCTGACCGTGACCCTGACCGACCCGCCGGCAGAGGTGTGTCGAAGTGCGTTGGACAGCAAGTTGCCGAGCACGCTTCGGATGCGGACCGGGTCGAGCTCGATAGACGGGAGGTTGTCCGCGATGTCCGCGCTGAGCCTCAGTCCTCCCGCCTCCGCCTGGGTCTTGAACGATTCCACCGTGTCAGCGGAGAGGGCCCCTAGGTCCGTCGGCTCCCTGTGCAGGACCAGGTTGCCGGCGTCGGTCAGCACGAGAGTTCGAAGATCCTCGACCAGCCGGTCCAACGCCTGCGTCGCATCCAGGATGGGCGCCAGGTGCGCCGCGTCGCCCGGGTACACGCCATCCGCGATGGCCTCCGCCTGGCCCCGGATCACCGAGAGAGGGGTTCGCAGCTCGTGCGCCACGTCCGCAAGAAAGCTCCGGCGCTGCTCGTCGCTCGACTTCAGGCGCGCCGACATCGCGTTGAAAGCGCGCGCAACGGAGCGGAGCTCTGGCGCTCCGTGCTCGGGCACCTGCGCAGAGTAGTCGCCCGCCTCGATCCGCCCCGCCGCGTCGATCAGGCTGTCCATCGGCCTGGTCATCCGCCGCATCCCGGCAAAGCCGGCGACGGCGACCAAGAACACGAATCCAAATGCGACGATGGCGACCGGCAACGGTCCCAGCCGGGCAATCATGCCTCCCGCCGCCGCGCCACCCAGAACAGCGAACGCGAGCACCGCTACGAAAAAGCAACCAATACGGCGGATAAATGCAGGTGGCCCGCGGCGGCCCCAGCGTTGCGGGGGAAACGCCTCGCTTTCCGGCCACCACGGCGGCCGGCGGCGGGGCGGTCGCCCCCAGCTGCTATTCATTTGTCCGGCGGCTCGGCGAATCGGTAGCCGACGCCGAAGACCGTCAGCAGGTATCGCGGCGTCCGAGGGACAGGCTCGACCTTCTTCCTGATGTTCTTGATGTGCGCGTCGATCGCCCGCTCGTACGACTCGAAAGCGACCCCGCGCACCGCGTCAAGAAGCTGCGCCCGAGTGAACACCCGGCCCGGCTGCCGGGCCATCGTCGCCAGCAGCTGGAACTCGGTTTTCGTCAGATCAATGCGGCGGCCGCCGAACCGGGCCTCCATGCGCGGCACGTCGAGCTCGACCTCCGAACCGACGCGGATCACGTCTGAAGGCGAACGCAGGCCCTCCGCCCGCCGCAGCACGGCACGCACCCGCGCCACGAGCTCTTTGGGGCTGAACGGCTTCGTCAGATAGTCGTCGGCCCCCAGCTCCAGGCCGACGAGCTTGTCCGACTCCTCGGTTCGCGCCGTGAGCATGATGATGGGCACCTCGCCGTCGCGCCTCAGCGCGCGGGCAACGTCAAGTCCGTCAAGCCCTGGCAGCCCCAGGTCGAGGACAACAAGGTCGGGCTGGCCCGTGCGCGCCGACCGAAGCGCTGAGGGCCCATCCGAGGCGACGAGCACGGTAAACCCACCGTGCTCCAGATAGTCGCGGACGAGCTGGACGATGCGCGGCTCGTCGTCCACGATAAGGATGGTTAACCCCACGAACTCAGAGGCGAAAGCCGTGAAGGGGTCCCCGCGAACTCACGGCGATAGCCTCCGAGTTCGCGGGGCATTTTCGTGGGGACCCCTGAAAAGGCCACGGCGACCATCCTAGTTTCAGACAAAGTTCTTATACGGTGCGTTGGTCAGGCGGTGGCGGTGGCGGCGTTCCGGGCGCAACCGGCTGCTCACCGTGCGCTCGCTTGTGCCACTCCTGCATCCGCTCGTCGATTCCCTGTGGCATTCCGTGGTCGTGCCCGCCGCGGCCGTAGCCCCATCCGCCGCCCCAATGCCTGCGGCCGAAGAACGCGAACCTGAGCAGCCCGAACAAGATGAAGAGGATGAACAGGAACCAGAAGAAGCCGAAGATGCCGAAGCCCCATCCGCCCCCGTAGCCCCATCCGCCCCCGTAGTAGTACGGCGGCCCTACTGCCGTGCCCGCCGGCAGATGAGTCGCCACGCCATCCGACCATCCCACGTTGTAGGCGATCACGCCGACGATGCCGAGCAGGATGGCCGTGGCCACCAATCCGATCAAACCGAAACCGCGTCTCATCAGAACCACTCCTTATGTGAGATTGACTGTTGCGACCTTCATCCTTCCCAACAGTTGTGAGCACGGTGTGAAGATCTGAAGAACCGGCGGTGGAGATCGGGCGGTGTGGCGGCGCCTAAAAGCCTCCGATCTCCATCTCCACCAGCTCCGCGGTCCGCCGCCAGAGAGCGGCCTGGACCGCAACGTCAGCGGCCGATTTCGGAGGATCGATGCGCCGCGTGCCCTTGAAAAACCAGCCGGTCGTGCCGGCGTGTGCGGGCGAGGTCGCGAGCTCGATCAGGTCCTGCGCCGCGCGTTCTGCCGAACCTGAGACGAGCCGTGCAAGGATGCGAGCGGGCCGCGCCGCTTCGCGCATGAGCTCCGAGCGGACCAGTCCCGGGTGAAACGCGTTGGCGTGCACGTCCCACCGCTTCGCGCGCCGCGCCAGCTCGAGCGTGAACATCAGGTCCAGCGCTTTCGTCGCTCCGAAGCTGTGGAATGCGTCGAAGTGCTCCTTCGAGAAGAGGCGTTCCATGTCCACGCGTGTGGCTGATGGCGCTGTCACGGTGATGACTCGACCGCCGCCCAGCAGCCGGTCGCGCAGCAGGTTGGTGAGCAGGAACGGCCCGAAATAGTTGGTCGCGAGCATGAGCTCGAACCCGTCGGAGGTCTTGCGGTAGCGTTTCGCGAAGACGGCCGCGACATTTAGGAGCGCGTCGATATGACCACCGGCGCGGTTGATCTCACGCGCCGCCGAGCGTACGGAGGACATCGATGCAAGGTCGATCGGCACCTGCGAGGTGCGATTGCCGGCGCCGCCCAGTCTGTCAACCAGCGCGTCCAGCCGCTCCGACGGCCGGGCCATCAAGACGACGCGCACTCCACTTCGGGCGAGCATCGCCGCTGCCGCCGACCCGATCGCACCAGTGGCTCCGCTGACCACGACCGTCGGATGGAGTGCAACCACCTCAGGTGAGCCGGATGTCCGTCTCGCAGCAGAAGAGGCCGAGGTCGGGCGACCAGCGCAGGGTGAACGGCCGCGTCGCGTTGCTGACGCGAAAGCAGACGTTGATCGGGCCGAAGGTCTTGCCGTTGTTGAACTCGTGTCTGGTCCACGAATTGCAGCCGGTTGAGTCGGTCACCAGGCCAGACACGTGCCGGCTCGCATCGATCAGCTGGAGGTCTTCAGGAGAGGCGTGCGTGGAGGGGCTCGAGTTGCGGAACTTGACTTGCATGCTCACGAGGTCCCCATTTACGCTGACATCGGAGATCCAAAGCGTGAAGCCTTGCACGTCCGCGCACGGGCCAGGCGAGCAGTTCTCAGGCGTGAGGGCGCTGTTGTTCGATACCTGCGGTGGGGCATGCAGCGCCTGGTAGGCGGTCACGCCGACGACCGCTGCCACGAAGAGCCCGACGGCGGCTGCACCGACGGTGAGGAGACGCCGCATCATGCCTCGCGCATTGCTGTAACACGATAGGTGACAAGCCGCCGATCGCAACGCGCCCGGCTAGAGGACCGCCTCCGCCAGCCTTTCCGCCTGCGCGACCGCGGGCGCGGTCATGAACAGCACCAGCTCGTCACAGCCGATCTCCTGGTAGGCCTTGACCCGCTGCTTAGCCTCATCGGCGGTCTTCACCGAGGTTTTCCAGACGCCGTCGGCCCAGTCGCCGTAGTAGTCCATGACGTTCGACTGTGCCTCCTGATGCACCTCGTCGCCGAGGGCGAAATAGGCGAGGGCGCGAAACTCCGGCTTGCCCGACCGGCCAGCCGCAGTCCAGGCGGCGTTCACCCGATCCATCATCGCCTTGAGGCCCTCGGGGTTACCGCCGCCCTGCGTGTAGCCGATGGCGTACTTGATGACGCGGTCGATGGATCGATCAGCTCGCCCGCCGATCATCAGCGGGACGGAGTGGCCGTTGACAGGTCGAGGTGTGACCGGCTGGTCGGTGCCGGGGACCGGCTCGCCGCGCCAGGAGCGGTGCATGAGGTCGAGCGCGGCGTCGAGCCGCTTGCCGCGGTCCTTGAAGTTGAATCCGGTCACGGCGAAGTCGTCGGGCCGTGCGCCGACGCCGATCCCGAGTACGAATCGCCCGCCCGAGAGCTGGTCCAGGGTCGCAGCCTGCTTGGCGAGCAGGATCGGTTCGCGGGCGGGGGCGAGCAGGATGTCTGTCATCAGGCCGATCCGCTCTGTCACGGCCGCCGCGGCCCCCAGCGTCACCAGCTCGTCGTAGCTGGGATACGCGATGCGGCCGAGGGTGGCGAGAGATGAGAAGCCGAGGGCGTCGGCCCGGCGCGCGATATCGACCATCAGCCGGCCGCTGTGCAGGCTCCTATCTGCGTTCGGGAGCCCGAGTCCGATCTTCAGGACTGGTGGGCTCCAGACGTTGCCGCGCCGACAGCCTCGTCGGTCATCACCTTGCCGTCCTTGAGCCGGATGTGGCGGCTGGCCTGCCCGGCGATGTCAAGGTCGTGCGTGACTATGACGATGGTGACCTGGTCCTCTCGGTTGAGGCGCTTGAGCAGGTCGACGAGCTGCTGCGCCGTCTCGGTGTCGACCGCACCGGTTGGCTCATCGAGCAGGATGAGGGACGGGCTGTTGACCATCGACCGCGCGATCGCGACGCGCTGCGCCTGCCCGCCCGAGAGCTCCGTCGGACGGTGGCGGATTCGGTCGCTGAGCCCAACCCGTTCGATCAGCTCGAGTGCCCGCGGCCGGCCTGTCTTGCCGTCCTTCACGTAGCGAAGCGGAAGCATCACGTTCTCGAGCACGTTGAGCCCAGAGAGGAGGTTGTACTCCTGGAATACGAAGCCGATGCGGCGTGCTCGCAATCGAGCCAGCTCGCGGTCGCCGAGCTTGCTCGTATCGATGTCGTCGATGAACAGGCTCCCTGAGGTGGGGCGGAGGAGGAGCCCCATCAGGTCGAGCATCGTCGTCTTACCGCTACCCGAGCGGCCGACCACCGCGACGAACTCGCCCTTGTTGATGTCCAGCGTCACGTCGTCGAGCGCGTGGATGACCTCGTTGCCTCGCTTGTACCGCTTGGTCAGGTTCTGCAGGCGAACGTTGGCCACCGTTATTCGTTCCTTAGTGCGGTGACAGGGTCCAGCCGCGCAGCGCGCCAGGCGGGCAGCACGCCGGCGACGGCGCCCAGCGCGGTGGCAAAGCCGATCGCAAGAATCGTCAGATTGGGCGTGATCAAGAACAGCGTCGACTGGCCGGGTGGCGTGGTGGCATTGGCGATGATCGTGATCACGGCTCCGAGTCCATAGCCGACGACTCCGCCCACCACTCCGATGAACGTCGCCTCGACCAGGAACTCGCCCATGATGTTCAACGTCGTCGCCCCGACCGCCTTCTTCAGGCCGATCTCGCGCACGCGCTCGGCGACCGCCATGAACATCGTGTTGACGACCGAGAGTCCGCCGATGATGAGCGCAAGGAGCGCCGCCGCCGTCGTAATCGCCGTGAAGATCGCTCCGCCGGACTTGAAGCTGTTCACCAGAACGCTCGGCTTGGTCGCCTTCACGCCGGTGATCTGCGCGTTGATGCGTTCGGCGATCTTGTCCAGATCGCTGATCGGGGTGCCGGGCTTGCCGTAGACATCGATCGCTTCGGTGATCTGGCTCACGTCTACCGAGCTGCGAATCGCGATCGGCAGGCTGTCCTTGAGCAGCATTTGCCCGTCCACGATGTTGATGTAGGCGAAGGTGTCCGGCGCCGTGCGGGTCACGTTCAGGATGCCGACCACCGTGAAGCTGTGGTTGACGAAGTCAGGCTTGGCGTCCGACGGCCTGATGGGTAGGTTGATGGTGTCCCCGATCTTCTTGTTGAACTCCTTGTCGATGGTGTCGCCGAGGACCACGTCGCCCGCGGTGCCGTCCAAATAGTGACCCTGCGCAGTGGTGAGCTTGAGCTGGCCCCAGCCGTTCTCCGCGGGGTCGCCGGCAACGATCTCGTCGGGTACGCCGAAGCTGACGGTGGTGACGCTTCCCGGTTTGGCCGCGAAGCCATAGGCGGGGAAGGCCGCGGCCACTCCTTCTACCTGCTTGATCTCGTCGATCTTGGAAAGCGGGAGCAGCGAGGCCGACTGACCGTCGGGAGGCCCGACCTGGATGCTCGAGCTGTAGTACTTGACGCCGCCATCCAGCAGCGCGTTGAAGTTCTCCGCCAGCGCTCCCATCGTGGTCAGGGCGAGGACCCCGATGACGATGCCTGAAATGGTGAGGAAGCCGCGGAGCTTGTGACGCGTGACGTTACGGACGATCTCCATCGAGTTCCAGAGAATACCGCGCCTCCGGTTAAAGGGGCATTAAGGATCGTGATCCGGGTGCACACGCCGCCGGCCTGTGCAGAGCGGCCAACGGCCAGATGAGTTCTAGGCGCGACCTATACTCTCCGGCGATGCGAGACCGCGGTGTCCAGCCTGCTGCTGCGCGGCTTTGCGCTCGGGTTCGCGGTGGCCGCGTCCCCCGGCCCGATCTTCTTTCTTTGCCTTAGGCGGACCCTTCAGCGAGGCCGGCTGTACGGCCTCATCTCAGGGTTGGGCGTCGCGACGGCGGATGGCTTCTACGCCGCGGTGGCCTCCCTTGGCGTCGCCGCCGTGGCGACCGCGATCGCCAGCGGCCGCCGGCCACTCGCGGTTGTCGGCGGAGCGGTCCTGATCGTGCTTGGGGCCCGGATCCTGCTCGAGCCGCGGCAGGAGCTGAAGAAGGCCCCCGCGACCACTGGCACCAGTCTTGCGTGGGCTTACCTCTCCACGCTTGGTCTGACGATCACCAACCCGGCCACGATCATCTCGTTCGCCGCACTGGCCGCGACGCTGGGGCTGGGCAGCGGCGCAGGGCTCATGAAGCCGGCCGTGCTTGTTGGGGGCGTCCTCCTGGGATCGGTGGCGTGGTGGTGCGTGCTGGCTGTCGCCGCATCGCTGCTGCGCACGCGATTGACCCCTGCGGTAATCCGAGGCGTGAGCGCGTTCAGCGGCCTGGCTATCGCCGTGCTTGGAATGCTGGCGATCTACTCGGCCTTTTCATAACCATGAACCAGCGGTCGCGCACCATCAGGTGGGAAGACCCTGCCGCGATGTTGGATGCTGCATCGACGCTCAGCGGGCTCGAGTTCATGACGGCGGTCTTCGAGGGAAAGCTGCCACCACCTCCGATCGCCGCGACCATGGCCATCGCCGGAGCCGAGGTCCAGGAGGGGAAGGCCGTCTTCGTCGGTCAGCCGGATGAGTCCCTGTACAACCCAATCGGCGTCGTCCTCGGCGGTTTCGCAATGACCATTCTCGATTCGGCCATGGGCTGCGCGGTCCACACCACGCTCGCCGCGGGTGAGCGCTACACCAGCCTCGAGACGAAGGTCAACTTCGTTCGCCCCATCACCAAGGAAACGGGACCGGTCCGCTGTGAGGGCACCGTCCTACATCGGGGCGGAAAGATCGCCACGGCCGAGGGGAGGCTGGTCGCCGAAAGCAGCGGCAAGCTCCTCGCGCACGGAACCACAACGTGCCCGGCCATAAAGGGATGACCGCCGGCTCTAGGAACGCTGCCACACTTTTCTTAAAGGTCGTGCCGTAGTGGTCGTCGATAGCTACAAGTTCCTGCCGCGTAGCTTCCGCCCGTTCTACGAAGGGCGCGGGCCCTTCCCCGGCGAAGACGAGCCCGTATGGGCGCCGTTCGAGAAGCGCCTGGCCGAATCCCGCCTCGCAGTGCTCACCTCGGCGGGCATGTACTTGCGGCAGTCGCAGCCGGCCTTCGACCTCGAGCACGAACAGACGCATCCCGATTGGGGCGACCCCACCTGGCGCGCGATCCCCGCGTCCGCCGGCGCCGCGGACATAGGCATCGCACACCTACATATAAATGACGAAGACCTGCTGGCCGATCCCGAGATCGCGCTGCCGATGCATCTACTTCACCAGCTGACTCGCGACGGCGTGATCGGCAGCACAGTGGCGGATCATCTCGCCGTGATGGGTTTTCAGGACCGCCGCCTGGCAGATTGGCGGCACAAAACGGCGCCTGAGCTGGTGAATCACTTGCGGGACCAGTCCGCCGATGGCCTGATTCTCGCCCCGGCTTGACCCGACTGCTGCGCGAACGTGCCCGTGTTGGCACGGTGGATCGAGGCGGCGGGCATCCCGACTGTGACAGTGACCATGATGCCGGCGGTGGCTGAGAAGCGCCGAGCACCGCGGATCGTGGGTGTCGAGTTCCCGTTCGGCCACGCCTTCGGGATGCCCCACGACCGCGCCATGCAGCGGCGCACTCTCGAGTTGGCACTCAGGGTCCTCGCGGGTGCTTCAGAGTTCGGCACCCGCGTCGACCTCGACATCGAATGGCCGGTGCCCGTCCACGATGCCTATCGGGCCTGGCAGCCGAAGGAGCCGAGCCCGATCGTCAGGAAGATGCTCGAGTCGCGGAAGTAGTTACTTCGGTTCGAGCTTGATCGAAGCCGAGTTGATGCAGTAGCGGAGTCCGGTTGGCTGGGGCCCATCGTCGAAGACGTGACCAAGGTGGCCGCCACAGTTCGCGCAGGTGACCTCGGTTCGGACCATGAAGTGGCTGTCGTCGACATGTTCCTGGACCGGCGCATCCTCCGCCGGCGCGTAGAAGCTCGGCCAGCCGCAATGTGCGTCGAACTTGGTCTCCGACTCGAACAGCTTGGCGCCGCAGCCGGCACAGAGGTACGCGCCCGGCGTCTTGGTTTCCCAGTACTCCCCGCTGAAGGGCCGCTCCGTGCCCTTCTCGCGCAGAACATGGAACTGCAAGGGCGTCAGGTCGCGCCGCCATTCCGCCTCGGCTCGCTTCGCAGTCTCGGACTTCTTCATCGCCTCTACTTTGCCACGATCGATAAAGCGCCAAACTCTAGTGTCGTGCCTGACAAGCATGTGCATTCTCGCCTCAAAAAGGACCTCGCCATCTGGCTGGGTACGACCGGCCGCGATGGTCGCCCGCATTCGGTGCCGGTGTGGTTCTGGTGGGACGGAGAGACTGTTCTGATCTACTCGGTCCCCGGCCAGAAGGTGCGCGACATCCAGGCCAACCCGCACGTCGCTCTTCACTTGAACACAGATCCGACGGGAGGAGACGTGGTGAGAGTCGACGGCGCGGCGAAGATCGTGCTGAACCAGCCACCTGCATACAAGGTGCCGCCTTACGTCAGGAAGTACCGGGACCTGATGAGGGGCAACGACTGGACGCCGAAGGTCTTTTCGGAGCTCTACCACATCGCCATCCGCGTGCGGCCTACCCGCTTCTACTGAGCGCGTTAACCTGGATCTCATGACGCATCCCCTTCGCTTCGGACTGAAACTCTCCGGCCAGGACACGACCATCGAAGCGTTGCGCGCCGTGTGGCGCATCGCCGACGAATCGGGCTTCGACCACGTGTGGGACTTCGACCACCTGGCGTCGATCGGTGGTGGCGGGCCCGACCGCCCGATCTACGAGGGCTGGACGCTCCAGGCGGCGATGGCCGAGGCGACGAGGCGGGTGCGGATCGGCTGCCTCGTGACCGGTAACACCTATCGCAACCCGGCGCTGCTGGCCAAATCGGCGGTCACGATCGACCACCTCTCCAATGGACGTCTCGAGTTTGGTATCGGCGCCGCATGGGCCGAGATCGAGCACCAGATGTACGGGTTCGATGGTCTCGACCACCGCGTCGGCCGCCTGAGCGAATCGCTTCGCATCATCAGGTCGTTGTGGACCGAGGACCGTACGAACTTCGAGGGACGCTACTACCACTTCAAAGACGCCATCGGTAATCCGAAGCCCATACAGGAGCCGCATCCGCCGATCTGGATCGGGGCATCGGGCCCGACCACCTTGCGGCTCGTCGCGCGCTATGGCGATGTCTGGAACATCGCCGGTGGAGACCCCGACCGCGTCAAAGAGCTAACCCCGATATTCGAGGAGGCTTGCTCCGCGGTGGGGCGCAACCCGTCCGAGATCCGGCGTTCGATCCAGTTTGGCTGGGACGGCGAGGATCGACATCAGCTGCTCGAGCTCGCCGCGCAGTACCTGGAGCTGGGGGTCACGGAGCAGGTTGTCTATCTGCGCGGTGACCAACCCGAGGCGCTCGCTGACAAAATCGCTGAGGCGCTCCCCGACCTGCGCAAGCTGGACAATATTCACCTCCCCGAACCTTTGGGGGGTGGTCGCAGAGCCGGTGGGGACGCCCCCCCTGGCATTTAGGGAGGTAAGACTATGGCCGACAGCGTCTATCGGGTGACCGAGCTGGTGGGGACCAGCAGCCAATCCTGGGAGGCGGCCGCGAAGGGCGCTATCGAAACCGCATCCAAGTCTCTGCGTGACCTCCGCGTCGCCGAGGTGGTGAGGCAGGACCTGACCATCGAGAACGGCAAGGTCACGACCTACAGGATCCGACTGAACGTCTCCTTCAAATACGAACCAACAGCGTCCACCAGGAAGAGCGCCACTCGGGCGCGCCGCTAGACACCCTCTAGCGTTGCAGGGGCGGCCGGGCTCTGCCCGGCCGCAACTTTAGCCATCCGGGTTTCCCCTCCTACCTATGGCCAGCGTTGCAGGGGCGGCCGGGCTCTGCCCGGCGGCGACTTTGTTTCTATGGCACCCAAGCGTGGCGAGTAGGACTATTTCGATAATCCGATCCCCCGGAAGATGAGCAGGCCCGGCGGCGAAGCCGACCCGGCCGATGAGAAGGAACCATCTGGTTCCTTCTGAGTGTCAATCTCTTCGGATGTCCGGGAGGTTGGCTCGGGTTCTCATATCGTTATGGCGCGGTGGCTGCCTGAAGCTGGCAGCCTGCCACCTTCATCTCCTCGAGCGCCTGCAGGCCGGTCCCCTCGCTGACAGCCGCGCACAGGTTGACCAGGACGCGAACCTGGGGGAAGGCGTTCTTACGCGCGTCGAGGGCGGTCGCCCGCACGCAGTAATCGGTCGCGATGCCGCAGATATCGATATGGTCGATGCGCTCTTCTTTCAGCACGTCGAGCAGGTTGTGGCCCCGCGAGTCGAGTCCTTCGAACGCCGAATAAGCCGCGTTGTGCCGGCCCTTGCTCACGACGCAATTGATGAGCTTCTCCCGGACGAGGTTGGCGATGGGAGGCACGAACGCCGCGCCGGGCGTCCCGATGATGCAATGAGGGGGCCATGTCGTCAGAAAGTCCGGCGTGTTGGAGAAATGGTCGGGCGGGTCCTCGTGGTAGTCACGCGAGGCCACGATGAAGTGGTACTCGGTCTTGAAGTGGCGGATGTGCCGGGCGATCATCGCCGCGACCGGCATTCCGTTCGGCACGGGAAGGCTGCCGCCCTGGACGAAATCGGCCTGGAGATCGACCGCCAGCAAAGCGTTTCTCATGACCGCGCGAGTCCCTCCTTAGACTGGCCGTATGGCTTCCGTGATAGTAGCGGGCGCACGCACTCCGTTCGGCAAGTTTGCGGGAGCGTTCAGAGGGGTGCCGGCGACGAGCCTCGGGGCTTATGCCATCCGCGCGGCGCTGAGCCGCGCAGGCGTTGCGGGCGGCGACGTCGACTACGTGATCATGGGGCAGGTCCTGCAGGCGGGCGCTGGCCAGATCACGGCGCGCCAGGCCGCCATCGAGGCGGGCATCCCGCAGGAGGTCCCGGCGATCACGATCAACAAGGTCTGCCTCTCCGGCATCAACGCCATCGCGCTTGCCGACCAGCTGATCCGCGCGGGCGAGGTGGAGGTCGTGGTCGCCGGCGGGATGGAGTCGATGTCGCAGGCTCCCTACGTGGTGCCGCAGGCGCGGTTCGGGGCGCGCATGGGCGACTCGGAGATGATCGACTCGATGATTCACGACGGCCTGTGGTCGACCTTCACCGGGCATCACATGGGCGAGGACTCGGACGGGGTCAATCGGGAGCTCGAGATCAGCCGTGAAGAGCAGGACGCGTGGGCCGCGCGGTCGCACCAGCGCGCCCAGCGGGCATGGGAAAGCGGTGTGATGGCGGACGAGGTGATCCCTGTCGCGCTGCCTCAAAGGCGCGGCGATGCAATCACGGTTGAGCGCGACGAGGGAGTGCGGCCCGGCACCACCGCCGAGGCTCTGGGCAAGCTGCAGCCTGCGTTCGGTAAAGGCGGAACGATCACCGCAGGCAACGCATCGCAGATCTCGGATGGGGCGGCGGCCGTCGTGGTCATGTCGGAAGAGCGGGCGCGCCGGCTCAACATCGAGCCACTGGCGGAAGTCATTGCCCACGGAATGAGCGCGGACCGATACTCCTGGCTGCACACGGTTCCGGCGCTGGCCCTGAGCAACGCGTTGAAGAAGGCCGGCCTCCAGGCAAGCGACCTCGACCTGGTGGAGATCAACGAAGCCTTTGCCGCCGTGGCGCTCAATGCGACTCGGATGCTCGAGTTGGACGAGGAGCGCGTCAACGTCAATGGCGGAGCGGTCGCGCTGGGGCATCCCCTTGGGGCGAGCGGCGCGCGCCTCGTGCTCACGGTCGCGCACGAGCTCAAGCGGCGCGGGCTGCGCACCGGCGCCGCGGCGTTGTGCGGCGGTGGCGGCCAGGGCGACGCGCTGATCATCAGACGACCACAAACGTGAGGGCTCGCAAGGCTGCTCCTTACGGGTCCTGGGACTCGCCCGTCACGGTCGACCTTCTGCTCAAGGGCACCGTGCACATGCGCAATCAGATGGTCCGATGGGACGGCGACGACCTTTACTGGTCGGAACTTCGACCGTATGAGTTGGGACGCATTGTCGTTTGTCGGCGTGCCGCCGATGGTGCGATCAGCGACATCACGCCGCCGGGCTTCAATGCGCGCACGCGGGTCCACGAATATGGCGGCGGCCATTTCGCCGTCGGCGGCGGCACGGTGTGGTTCACGAATTACTCAGACCAGCGCCTGTACCGGCAGGACGGGAACGGCACACCGCGGGCAATCACACCGCCGGCAGACATTCGTCATGCGGACATGGTCGTCGACGATCGCCGGGGTCGCCTCTACGCCGTGCGAGAGGACCACACCACCGGCGCGAGCGAGGCGGTTAACTCGATCGTGTCGATCGACTGGAAGGGCGAAGGCGCAGCGATCACGGTGGCGACGGGCAACGACTTTTATTCGTCACCGAAGCTCAGTCCTGACGGAAACCGGGTCGCGTGGACGACCTGGAATCACCCCAACATGCCGTGGGACGGCTGCGAGCTGTGGATCGGCGAGCTCGATCGCGGCGGACACGTCACGTCGTCGCGCAAGATCGCCGGGGGCGAGAGTGAGTCCGTGCTCCAGCCCGAGTGGTCCCCGACCGGCGAGCTGTATTTCGTCTCCGACCGCAGTGACTGGTGGAACCTCTACCGTGCGAGGGGCGAGGGTGACGAGCCTGTATGTCCGAAGCCCGCCGAGCTCGGGGCTCCGCAGTGGGTCTTCGGGATGCGGTTCTATGCCTTTGCCGGACCGGATGAGATCGTCTGTCTTTACTCCGAACCCGGGGGCACAAAGCTCGGGCGAATCGACCTGGACGCCGGCGCGATGCGGCAGGTCGAGCTTCTGTACACGAACCTCCATAACGTCCAGATGAACGGCCGCAAAGCGGCGTTCTTCGCCGGGTCGCCGACGCTTGCTGAGCGTGTCCTGACAATCGACCTGGATACCGGCGCGCAGGAGGTCGTGAAGGTTTCCAATAAGGCACACGTCGATCCGGGCAACCTGAGCATCCCGACGGCGATCGAGTTTCCGACAGAAGGCGGGCTGACGGCGCACGCGGTTTACTACCCGCCGAAGAACCAGGATTTCGTCGGACCTCCCGGTGAAAAGCCGCCGCTGATGGTGAGATGTCACGGAGGGCCAACCGGTTCCGGCGGTCCGACCTACACATTCGAGTACCAGTACTGGACCAGTCGCGGATTCGGTGTCGTCGATGTCAACTACGGCGGATCGTCAGGCTACGGTCGGGCGTACCGGACGCGTCTGAACGGAAACTGGGGCGTGGTCGACGTGGACGATTGCATCAACTCTGCGCGGTACCTCGTCGACCAGGGGCTCGCCGACGAGGACCGCGTGTCGATCACCGGTGGATCTGCCGGCGGATTCACCGTTCTGTTGTCGCTGACCAAGCGCGACTTCTACAACGCCGGCGCCAGCCACTTCGGAATCGGCGACCTCGAGCTGTTCATCAAGGAGACACACAAGTTCGAGGCTCACTACGTCGACACGCTTGTCGGTCCGTATCCGGAAAGGGCGGACCTGTACAGGGATCGCTCGGCGATCCATTTTGCGGACAACCTCAAAACGCCGGTGATCCTCTTCCAGGGCCTCGAGGACAAGGTCGTGCCCCCGAGCCAATCGGAGGAGTTCGTCGCAGTGTGCAAGAAGAAGAAGCTGCCTTACGCGTACGTCGCTTTCGAAGGCGAGCAGCACGGCTTCCGCCAGGAAAAGAACATCCGGCGCTCGATCGAAGGTGAGATGTACTTTCTATCCCGGATCTTCGGTTTCAGCCCCGCGGAGCGCATCGAAACCGTGAAGATCGAGAACTTCTAGCTATCGTTTTCGGTCGGTAAGTCGGCGTGGCGGAATGGCAGACGCGCCAGCCTTAGGAGCTGGTGCCCGAAAGGGCGTGGAGGTTCGAATCCTCTCGCCGACACCAGATCAAGGCCTACTGGCCTAAAGTTCAGGTTTCGTGGGAGAAGAAAGCCCGCACGGGAACGGCTCCCGACCCAAGGCTGCAAGTAACGGTCATCACCACGTAGGCGGATACCGCGTGCTGCGTGAGCTCGAGACCGACAGTCTTGGATCGGTATACGAGGCCGAGCATCCGCGCCTGCAGCGGCGCGTCGCGGTGCGAACGATCGGTGCCAATGTCGCGCGCGATGTCAGCTTTTCGCGGCGGTTCCTGCTCGAGCTCCGCTCTTACGTCGCGCTGGAGCACGAAGCGATTCCTCGCCTGTACGAGCTCGCATACGAAGGGGAGTCCCCATACCTCGTCACCGAGATGGTCGCCGGCAAGACTCTCGACAGTGTGTTCGAAGCGGGCGAACGGTACGAGCCCCTCGGCGTCATCGCGCTGCTGCGGCCGATCGCGAGCGCGCTGGATTACGCGCACTCGCGCGCGGCCATCCACCGCGATGTCAAGCCCGCGAACATCCTCCTTGCCGATGACGGGCGCACGCTGCTCACTGGTTTCGGTCTCGGCACGGTGGCGTCCTTCAATACGGGGCCAAGCGCCGGCGGGTCGGTCGCTCCCGATTACGTCGCGCCGGAACGGTTGACCGGCCGCGAGGTTGATGGTCGCGCGGATGTGTACTCGCTGGCGGCTGTCATCTTCGAAGGGGTGACCGGACGCCGGCCGTTCTCCTCAAAGAGCTGGATCGAGACGCTGAGCCGCCGCCTCTACGAGCCGCCGCCCAGCGTGCGGGAAATGGTGCCCGAGCTGCCAGAGTCATTCGCCACGGTGCTCCAGTTGGCGATGGATCGTGACCCCAACCGCCGGCCCGCAACCGCCGGCGAGCTGCTCGACCGCCTGGAGTCGGCGCTCACGTCACCGGGCGGCAGCACCGACAGCCTCCACTGGCTGCAGCCTGTGATGCATCGCGGCACCATCGGCTTGAGCGCGGTGCTCGTCCTTGTGGTCGGAGCGGCCGAAGTCGCCTGGCTGCTCGAGGGATCCGGACTGACCCTTCTGATGCGCTTTGCCCAGCGGGTCTTCGGCTTCCACTAGAGATATGAAAAGGAACCCAGATGGTTCCTTCTCATCGACAGGCCGGCTGCGCCGGCGTGTCTGCTCATCCTCCGGGGGATGAGATTCGCGAAATAGTTACGCCCCGCGACGATTGGCAGTGACTAGAAACAAAGTTGCAGCCGGGCGACGCCCGGCCGCCCCCGCGCCGCTAGCAGCTAGGAGTGGCGGCCGTCGATCATGACCACGCTCTTGCATGCAAACAGGCGGTCGACTGCGTATCCGGGATTGAGATTCGTCGGGTCCTCGCCGATCGCGGACCCGATCTGTTGCACGATCTGCTGAGCGGGCACGTTCACGCCGAAGACGGTCGCGCCGACCGCAACGATCTCGATCAGGCCGCCGTGCGGCACCAACACCACTGAACCCGTCCAGCCAACTCCGTTGTACGTCCCGGTGGCCTTGACAATCGCCCCAGCGGGCGAGTTGGGGGCGATGGTCACGCTCAGGTTGGAGAGCCCCGACACCTGGACAGCCGCGGCAAGGTCTTTCGCGGTATAGCCGCGACGCACCGCGCCGTTAGCGTCGATGTCAGCGCTGACACATGTCTCTACCGAAGCGACGGCGAGGAAGGGTTCCTCACCGATCGTGCCGAGGCCGCTGACCCCGATCACGAACAGGGAATAGATGCCGGCGGGCGCATTAGCGACGACCACAACGATTGGCGAGGGGCCGGAGCCGGTGTAAATCTGGCCGTCCGGAGCCTGGATCTTGAGCTGCATGGCACTGCCGGGATAACCGAGCGACGCTTTGATCAAGCTGCCACCCGCGTAGCTGTAGGTGTACTGCTGCTGCTCGCCGTTGTGGATGGCAGCGCCGATGAAGTCTTGCTCGGTGCCGAGCGTTGTGCCGGCGCTCACAGCGGCCGAGGCGGCGAGCGCCGGGCCGAAGGGATCGTTGACGTCGGGCTGGATCGGACCCGCAGGCCCGATATTGCCCGATGGGTCGGCGGTCGCCTGCTGTCCGGCGGTCAGATGGACGTGGTTCTTGCCGTCGAAGTAGAGGTCTCCGTCGAACAGCTTGACGAGCATTGTGCCGTCGTTGGTGATGTAAACCTCGAACTTCGTGCCGCGCACCGAGGCGACGGCGGATTGTCCAGCGACCTGGAACGTCGCCCCCGAGACGAGGTGCTGGACGCTCGTCAGCGTGCGGCCTATCCTCTCGGTGATCTTGGCATCGTGCAGGTTTCCGCTCTTGGTGAAATGGGCCGCGTCGAGCGTGACCTCGGTGTCGCTCGCGAGGCGGGTCAAAGTTGCATCCGGAAGCTGGATCGAGGCCCGGCCCTTGGGATCGGTCTTCACGGAGTCGCCGGCCTGCACCTGGTTCCCCGTCCTGGCGGGCTTGTAGGCGCCGCCGTTGGGCTTGATGGTCGTCTCTGGCTGATAGACGGTGAGCGTTGCGGAAACGCTGACCGCCGCCTGGGCGGCCGAGTTGAGCCAGAAGATCCCACCACCCACAATCGCGACCAAGACCACAAGCAGGAGGAGTACGCGACGGCCACCTCTGCGGCGAGGTGGTGTCCGGGCGGCTACAGCTGACATGTTGCCCGGGAAAGATAGCTCAAGGACTGTTTAACGGAGCCGCTTTGGGTCCCTTGCTTGGCAGGGGTTCCTCAGCGGTGGCCTTCGATCACCATCATGTCGTCGCCGCCAGGTCCGTTGCACGAATACACCCGGTCGACGATGAATCCCGCCGGCATCGACGTGATCGAGTTGCCGCCGACCAAGCTCAGCCTGGAGATCAGCTGGGTGGTCACGTTGATCCCGTGGACTGTCATCTGGGTGATCACCGCCCCCAGGTTCGGCGCCGCCGCGTAGAAGTCGATGGTCCAGGCGATCGGCACGCTGCCGAGGTTCGAGTAGTAGAAGATGCGCGCCGAGGTGGGCGAGGTGCCCTGCACCTGCAGCGTGATGCCCGTCGAGCCTGCCTGGGCGAGGGCACTGGCGATTTGCGAGTTGCTGAGCGTCTCGCGCACTACCCCGCCCGTGTCGACGTTGCCTGCGGAGCATGGCGCGTCTGTGGCAAAGGCGAGCGAATACGACTCGCCGGAGGACGGCACGCTGAGCGCGGTCACGAGCGCTTTGTACAGGCCGGCCGCTCCGTTGGCGATCTTGACGATGAGCGGCGGGCTGCCCTGCCTCGAGAACGTGCGGCCGATCGGGTCCGTGACGGTCACACTCATCAGGCTGCCCGGGTAGCAGAACGCAAGCGTCAGGTTGCCGCCCGGCGAGTTGTAGTCGCTCTCGGCGGTCTGACCGTTGGTCAGGTTGTCGCCGCTCGACGACTGCACGGTGCCGGAGTTGTTGCCGCTCACCGCTGCCCCTGAGCACTGCGAGGTGAGCGGATACGGATCCTGGGCCTCGGGCTGGATAGCCCGCTGGTTGGCGAGCCGTCCGTTCGCGTCCGCGTCGATCTGCTGGCCGGCCGTGAGCCTGGCCGTCGTCGCGCCGCTCACGATGACGGTGCCTACGAAAACCTTGATCAGGTTCGTGCCGTTGCTTCGGACCAACACCTCGAACTCGGTGCCCCGCACCTGCGCGCTGACCGAGTGGCCGCCAACCTGGAAGCTCGCGCCGGTGGCCAGGTGCTGGACGGACGTCAGGGTCCGGCCGACCTTCTGGATCACGCTGGCCGACTGCAGATTGCCGTTCTTTTGCAGCTGCACCGCATTCAGCGTCACCGAGGTGTCCGGCGACAACCGGACATACGAGCCATCCGGGAACTGGATGGCTGCATGGCCGCCTGTCCCCGTGTGGACGGTGTTGCCGGGATTGAGGGCCTCGCCGGGGATGCCCGGGTTGCCGTCAACGTCCACCGGCTGGTTGATTACCGCGAGCGCGGCCGGAGCCGCGACCGCGGCTTGAGCCTGGGCGACGAAGAAGTAGTAGCCGCTTCCCAGGACGAGCAGGCCGGCAACCAGCACCACCAGAAGGCAGCTGCCGCAGCCGCAACCGAAGCAGCCTCCTTTCCTGGGCGAGGTGGGCGGAGCTGCCTGCTGCGGGATGGTCGGCGCCGGCGGGGGCTGGATGGCCATTCGCGGGGGAAGGTTAACTGGTGCCCGTAGATAAATCGACTACTAAGCGAGCTGGATCCGCAAGCGTGAAAGTCCGAAGGCACGCTGCTGTGCCGAGGCCGAGGCCCCATGAAACGTGACCCTCGAAATCTTCGGTCTGGCGGGCCTCCTTGAGGACGAGATACTCCGCGTGCGTGAAGTCGCTCGGACCGGTGAACGAGTTGGCGCCGGTGGCCGAGAAGACCTGCACCAGGACACCGGAGGTGCCGCTCAGCGTGATGAACTGGCCGCCGGCCCCGAGTGGAAAAACCGGCGTGGACTGGCGCTTCACCGTGTAGCTGGGCACGGTCGAGTCGAACTGAAGCACGAACCGGTCGTAACCGATCTGCTCCGCGACTCGGGCAGCGACGACGTTCGCGACGCCGGTCTTGCCGCCGCTCGCATTGGCGCACGCGAAGGCGGGAAGGTTGGTGCCCGGCGGCGTCGGCGGCGCGACGGGAGGCTGCTGGATCCGGGTGGCGGACGCCGGTCCCGGCGAGGCGCTGGGAGTGATCGCGGCGGCAGGCGCCAGCGCCGGCCCGCAGGCGGCGACCAGGATGCTCAAGCAGAGAATGAGGGCGGCTCGCATCGGGCCAATTAGTATGGTCGAGGCTCATCATCCGAGCGCCGAGGTGGCGGAACAGGCAGACGCGTCGGTCTCAAAAACCGATGAGGGCAACCTCGTGCGGGTTCGACTCCCGCTCTCGGCACCACCCGGGGCCTACGGCGACGGGATGATTCCCGGGATCACGTAGGCCTCGATCATTGCCAGCACTCCGACGGCGCTCGTGAGAATGAGGCTGTAGCCGATCACACGCCGGAAGATCTCGCCTTCGGCTCCAACCTTGTTGACGCCGGCCGCGCCGACCGACAGGTTCTGGGGGCTGATCATTTTGCCCATCACGCCCCCCGACGAGTTCGTGGCAGCGGTGAGGATCGGGCTGACGTGCTGTGGGAGCTGCAGTGCCGTCTGCGCCTGCAGCGGGCCGAAGAGCGTGTTCGACGACGTGTCGCTGCCCGTGAGGAACACACCGAGCCAGCCGAGGAACGCGGCCACGAACGGGAAGATGAAACCGGTCTTGGACAGTGCGATGGCGAGGCTCGAGGTCATGCCCGAGTAGTTCATCAACTGTGCGATGGCAAGGATCAGGGCGATCGTCGCGATCGGCAAGGCCAGCTGGCGCAGGGTCCGGCCGTACACGGCGAGGAAGTTCACGCGCGAGCCGAAGACTCGCATCAAGAGGAAAGCGAGGAGACCCGCGTAGAGGACGAGCGATCCGGCCGCGGCCAGGAAGTTCCAGTCGAATGTGAGCGGATACTCGGTCGACTTCGAGGCGATGGGCTTCTCGCGGAAGATCAAGGAGACGGGCTTGCCCTTGACGATCTCGTAGGTGCCGGGCCAGTAGAAGTTCCAGTCGGGGAACTTGAACGCCTGCCGGTCCGTCGCCGGAGCGGGCCCGATCCACGGCAGCGGGCACAGCTTGAACGCCGGGGTGCCGCACTTCAGGTCGGCGGTGATGTTGGCCGGCGCGGCGAGCGCTGTCTTGACGTCGCCGACCGGGTGGCCGGCGAAAAACGGGAGGTTGCCCATCTGACCGACGAGGATGACGACGACGAGAAGGATGTACATGGAGAAAGCGCGAAGGATGCGTCCGGGCGGATCGACGGCGTCGAAAGTTGAGGCGCCGACCGCGTCTGCCGTGACTGGCAACCCTGTCGCGCCCGATACTCGTCGTGGTGCCACCGGCGCCGCTGCCTCGTGGGCAAAATGCCACACCTCTGCCGGCCGCCAGAAGCGAAGCAACAAGGCAAGGCAGCCCATCGAGACGAGCGCCGCGAGGATGTCGGTGAGCTCAGGGCCGACGAAGTTCGAAACCAGGAACTGCACGACGGCGAATGAGATGCCGGTGACCAGCACGGCTGGCAGGATCTCGCGCATGCGCCTCCAGCCCGCCAGCACGACGATGAGGTACGCCGGGATGATGATCGAGAACAGAGGCAGCTGCCGGCCAACCATCGCGGACAGGGCGAGCGTGGTTGAGGTCGCATCTTTGTGGCCGAGGATCGGCGCCACCAGAGCGCCTAGGGTCACCACCGGGATCCCGATCGAGCCGAAAGCGACCGGCGCGGTGTTGGCGAGCAACGCCAGGACGGCTGCGGTGATCGGCTCAAACCCGAGGGCCGCCAGGATGGAGGCCGTGATCGCCACCGGCGCTCCGAAGCCTGCGATGCCCTCGAGGAGAGCACCGAAGCTGAACGCGATGAGCAGAGCTTGCAGCCTGCGGTCTGTGGTCAGACGCGTGAGGGCACGTTTGATCACGTCGAAGTCGCCGCTGGCGACGGTCAGGTTATGGAAGAAAACCGCGTTGAGGACGATCCAGCTGATCGGCCAGAGGCCGAAGGCCATGCCTTCCGTCGCGGTCCCCACGGTCACGCCGAACGGCATGCCCCAGACGATCCACGCGAGCAAGGCTGCGGTGAGCATCGCCGCGAGCGCGCACATCCAAGCGGGCAGCCGAAGGATGGCGAGCAGGACGAAAAGGACGTAGAGGGGAAGTCCGGCGACCAGCGCCGAGATCAGGATGCTGTCGAGCACCGGCTGATACGCCTGATGAAAGGTCAGCAGAATCCCCATCGTTCCCCCAATCGACCAGGCCGCGAGCTGACGTCAATTCAAACTCAATCAGCTGTCGCTTGCAAGCTCCTTGTTGTCGTTAAGTGCGCCCTGCGCGCGAATCGCCCAGGCGGTGGCCGCGAGCGGAGCCGTGGTGCGGCGCCCGAGGTCCCGAAACATCTACCAGCTGCCCCCGCCTCCGCCGCCGGAGAAACCGCCGCCGCCGAACCCGCTCGAGCTGCCTGCGCTCGGCGGCGTGTACGTGATCGCGCTCGAGATGGTGGCGTTCATCGACTGCAGGCTGCTCGCGAGCAGTGCCGCCTGGAATGGACCCGTACCCAGGTACCAGCTGTTGACCCCGGTGGTGTCGATCCCTTCGAAGGCTTTCGCCCACATCGAGACGCAGCCGAACACGATCGCGTACGGAAGAAGCTGCGTGAAGATCTGTGCCTTCGCGGCGAACTGCTGCCGGTACTTCTCTGCCGTGGTCATGTAAAGCCGGAACCCGAGGGTGTGCTGAAGCACGTCGCGGCCGCCCGCCGTGCGCTGCGGCATGAAGGGAAAGGTGATGGTGAGTACGAGGCCGGTGAGCACGATCGCACCCCCGATGAGGCCCAAGCCGAATGCGAGGCCGAGTGCGACGCTGATGGCGATGCCACCGATGATGACTGCCAAGCCGAGACATCCCCACTCCGCTCGCGCGGTGTCAGGCCTGGTCGTGAACAGCTTCCGTGCCATGGCATCCCCGTAGACCTGGCTCTCGACCAGCTTCACCGTGGGCGCAAACGTGCCCTTGAGCTCGGACAGCTTGACCAGCTGCCGGCTGGCGAACAGGCCGTCGAGGATGGTCTTTTCGTAAGGCATCAGGGCGGCCCGCTCGCCTGCCTTCAAGGTGAAAGTCCACTCCGTCTGACCGGGCACCTCGCTGATCGTCAGGTACCCGCGCACGGCCAGGTCGACGATCGTGGCGGTGACGTCCTTGGCGTCGGCATGCTCGTCGAGGATCAGCCCAAGCTGAGCTGGGCGCATGTTCTTCGGAGGCTCGAACTCGACGACCACGGGATCGTGATGAAACAGGGGCTCGGCTCCCTCGCGCGTGTCGTTTGTGAGGTAGTACTGCGTGAGGTACGCGCGATCGCGTCCGTGCTCCCACCAGTTCCAGGCGACCAGCCCGATGCCGGCGATCGCGATCAAGAGGCTGAGGCCGACGGTGAGCGGATTGATGTCGAATGCGTCTTTCGGGAACTGCCGCTTGCGCGACTCCAGCATGGGCGGCGGCACGGTTACGGCGCCCTTGTTCAGCGCCGTCACGATCGACATCTGCTCGCCCGAACCGAGCTGTCGCGTCGAGGTAAAGCTGACAGCCGGTTCGCTGCTCACATACGTGCAGCTTTCTTGCGAGCCGGTCGGACCCTGGTAGCAAGCGGCTTTCTGAAACGCGTTGGACGGTAGGTTCACGGTGGCGGTGACCGATCGCTTCGGGACCGGCCACAGCGCACCATCCACGTTCCAGAAGAGCTCGTCGTGGTCCGTGAAGGAGTTCATCACTCCAACCACCGCGTACGTGATCACGTAGCGGTTCGGGCCTGTCACCAGGTTGTTCGGGTCGCCGATCTTGATCACGTAGTTGTCGCTGTCGATCGAGTCGGAGTGAGTCACTGGCCTGGAGCCGTCCGTGACAGACATCACCTCGAGCGCGTAGTAACGGTCGTGGCTGTCGTCATAGCGATAGCGGAGTGGGATGGTGCGGAAGATACCGTGCTTCTGAAGAGACCCGAAATCGACTTGGATGTCTTCTTTGATCGTTAGCGATGAGTTGGGCGCGATCGTGATATCCGAATGGAAAGAGGTGATAACCCAGCCTTCGTCGGCGTGGACAGGCGGGCCGGACAGGCCGATCGCCCATGCTGCCAGGAGTAGGGCGACCGCGAGGCGAGCAGCGTGAAACCTCATACGCCAGGAGATGCTAGCCGGTGCCGATGTTATGGCTTCTGTTACGCCACCGTAATCAATGTACAGTGAGGAAACTTTGGCAACTCTGCTAGCGCCGACATCGGACATGGGCACCCCGCCCGACATCAAGAACGAGCCCGAGTATGCGGTTCTCAAGCGCCGAATCCAGGAGGCCCGCCTGCTGGAGAAGCGACCCACGTATTACGCCCTGAGCATCACTACGAACATGCTCGTTTGGGCCGTCTGTCTCGTGGTGGTGTATACCATCGGATCGGTCTGGGGTCAGGCTCTCATGGCAGTTGCACTTGGCATCGTCTCGGTGCAGCTCGGCTTTCAGCTGCACGACTCAGGACATCGCCAGATGTTTGCGTCGCCAGGAAAGAACGCTTTGGTCGGCCTCGTCACCGCCAACCTCCTGCTCGGGGTGAGCTACGGCTGGTGGGTGCAAAAGCACAATCGCCACCACGGCAACCCCAACGACGTGGATCTCGACCCCGACATCAAAGTCGGCGCGATCGCATACAACGACGAGCAGGCTCAGGCCAGGCGCGGCGCCGGCAGGCTGGCCGCCATGTACCAGGCCTACCTCTTCTTCCCGCTGACGACCTTCCTCGCCTGGAGCATGCATGTCGCCGGCACGCAATACCTGATCAAAGAGCCTTCGCGCTACCGCCGTCTCGAGTTCGTCCTCCTCGCTGTTCACGCCGTCGTGTACCTGACCGCGATGGTGTACTTCCTGGGCCCGTGGTCGGCGCTCATGGTGGTGCTGATCCAGAAGGGCGTCGGCGGTGCCTACATGGCATCCGTCTTCGCGCCCAATCACAAGGGCATGACCCAGACAGACAGCTCGAGCCGCCTCGACTTCGTGCGCACGCAGGTTCTGACCGCCCGCAACATTCGCGGCCATCCCATCACCGACCTCTGGTATGGCTCGCTCAACTACCAGATCGAGCACCACCTGTTTCCCGGCATGGCGCGGCTCAACCTGCGCCGTGCGCAACCGATCGTCCAGCAGTTCTGCCAGGAGAGGGGAATCGCGTACCACGAGACGTCGTTCATCGAGTCGTACCGTGAGCTGCTCGGTTTCTTGAACGAGGTCGGCGCACCCCTTCGAGCCGAGCGGGTCAAGGCTTAGCCACTTCCAGCACGGAGCTCGGCGTCCCCTCCGTATAGTGCCTGCTGCCATCCAATGACCCTTACCAACCTGCGCCACGACATACGTAACGTCGCGATCATCGCGCACGTCGACCACGGCAAGACGACGCTGGTCGACGCCCTCCTGAAACAGAGTCACACGTTTCGCGACAACCAGGAGGTCGGCACGCTCATCATGGACACGAACGACCTCGAGCGCGAGAAGGGCATCACCATCCTCGCCAAGAACACCTCCGTGAGGCATGCCGGCGTGACGATCAACATCATCGACACGCCCGGCCATGCTGATTTCGGCGGCGAGGTCGAGCGCGTCCTCAACATGGCCGATGGCTGCCTGCTCCTGGTCGACGCGGCCGAGGGGCCGATGCCTCAGACCAGATTCGTGCTGCGCAAGGCTTTCGAAGTCGGCCTCCGGATCATCGTCGTCATCAATAAGGTCGATCGCAAGAACGCTGACCCCCAACAGGCACTGCATCGAGTGCATGACCTCTTCCTCGAGCTGGCGGAGGACGCCGACCAACTGGAGGCGCCAGTCGTCTACGCGATCGCGAAAGACGGACGCGCGGGACTGAAGCCCGACGAGCTCGCGCCGGACCTCGAGCCTCTGTTCAAAACGATCATCGACAACTTCCCGGCCCCGGTCGCGGAACAGGGCGGCTTTCAGATGTTGGTCGCCAACCGAGCTTATGACGACTACACCGGGACGATCTCCATCGGTCGGATTTCGCGAGGCAGCGTGGCGCCCGGCGATTCGGTCGCGGTGCTGAACGCGGCCGGCGAGGCGCGGCGCGCAAAGGTTGTGCAGGTGCTGGTGTACCGCGGGTTGGACCGCGTCGCCGTGCCGAGCGCGAGCGCCGGGGACATCGTGCTCCTGACCGGTCTCGAGGAGGTGGCCATCGGCGACACCCTGGCGGATCCCGAGGCGCCGGATGCGCTTCCCAGGATCGCCATCGACGAGCCGACCGTGCGCATGACCTTCGGCGTCAACACGTCGCCGTTCACCGGTCGTGAAGGCAAGTTCTCGACCACGCGCCAGCTGCGGGCTCGCCTATACAAGGAGCTCGATACGAACCTCGGCCTCCACGTGGAAGACACGGACGCCGCTGAGCGGTTCCTGGTCAGCGGCCGCGGCGAGCTGCACCTCGCAGTTCTCATCGAGACCATGCGTCGCGAGGGTTTCGAGTTCGAAGTCTCGCGACCGGAGGCCATCGTGAAGAAGATCAATGGCCAGCGGATGGAGCCTGTTGAACACCTGACCGTGGACGTGCGCGAGGAGAACCTCGGCGCGGTTACGGAAGCGTTGGGCCAGCGCCGCGGCGAGATGATCGAGATCACTTACGACCGGAAGGGTGGGATCCGGCTCGAGTACCTGATCCCGACCCGCGGGCTGATCGGGTTTCGCAACACGTTTCTCACACTGACCGCCGGCACGGGTTTGATGGGATCGATCGGCATCGGCTACCGGCCGTGGCTGGGAGACTTTCGTGAGCAGCGCAACGGCGCTCTGACCGCGTCGTCTGCGGGCAAATCGTTGGCGTTTGGACTGGCAGGAGCACAGGAGCGAGGCACGACCTTCATCGAAGCTGGTGAAGAGGTTTACGAAGGCATGATCGTCGGCATCCAGAAACGCCCGGGCGACATCCGGGTCAACGTCTGTCGTGAGAAGAAGCAGTCGAACATTCGCTCTTCCACGTCGGACATCTCGGTGAGGCTCACGCCCGCCTCGAAATTGAGCCTCGAGCAGTCGCTGGACTTCCTAGGGGACGACGAGCTGCTCGAGGTGACGCCGAAGCATCTGCGGCTTCGAAAGCGGCATCTGACCGAAGTCGACCAGTCGCGTGCCCGAAGGCTGTCAGAGACCTCGTCGATTAGGTCCTGACCCTCTGGGGTATACTGACCACAGTCCGCACAGTGCGGGCGCTCACCGCAGGCACCTATTTTTCTCGAACGGGCCTCGCCGAGTTGAGTAGCCGAAGTTCGAGAGATATAGGAGATGGAAATGCCTACAGGCACCATCAAGAAACTGGTCGCGGACCGTGGCTTCGGATTTATCGCAGCCGAAGACGGTAAGGAATTCTTCTTCCACCGGAGTGGCACCGAAGGCGACTTCGACAGCCTCCAGGGTGGAGAGAAGGTGTCGTTCGAGGTCGAGGCGAGCCCCAAGGGCCCGCGCGCCAAGAGCGTCCGAACCCTCTAAGTTCAGACCAGTGAAGAGCCCCGGACGAAAGTCCGGGGCTTTTTTTTGTTTATGCGGACGCGGCGGCTAGGCCGGATTTACTCCGGCCGTCACCCAGCGTCGCCACTACCGAGCCCAGCAGGCGTGGCGGCTAGCAGGAGGGGGTCCCGCGGGGGAGGACTTACGTCCTCACCCGCGCCGTGCGGACGTGGCGGCCAGGCCGGATTTATTCCGGCCGTCACACAGCATCGCCACTACCGCGCCCAGCCAGGCGTGGCGGCTAGCAGGAGGGGGTCCTGCGGGGGGAGGACTTACGGCCTCACCCGCGCCGTGCGGACGTGGCGGCCGTCCAAACGCCACTCTTCAGGGCCAGGAGCCGTCCCGCGGGGGAGGAGTTGCGTCCTCACCGGCGCCGTTATCCCCCCAGGTAAGCGCGCCGGACGGCCGGATTGTGGAGCAGGTCGTCGCCACTGCCGCTCAATTTGATCTGGCCCGTCTCCAGCACGTAAGCGCGGTCGGCGATCTCGAGCGCGCGCAGGGCGTTCTGCTCGACAAGGAGGATCGTCGTTCCCTCGCGGTGGATCTCTTCGATGGCGGCAAAGACCTCGTCCACCATCTGCGGGGCCAGCCCAAGGGACGGCTCATCCAGCAGCAGAAGCCTCGGCTTGGCGAGCAGCCCCCTGGCGATCGCGAGCATCTGCTGCTCGCCACCCGAGAGAGTTCCGGCGCTCAGTGCACGACGCTCGCTTAAGATCGGAAAGCGCTTCATCACCGCTTCGATTTGCGCCTTGATCGAAGCGCGCCCTGCGTGTGCCTGGCCGGTGTCAGCGCCATCACGACGGCCCCACGTGGCGAGTTCGAGGTTTTCGAGCACGGTCTGCCGCGCGAGGATCTCCCTACCTTCGGGCACCTGGACTAGGCCGTGCCGGACGATCGCCGATGGCTTTGCCGTGGTGAGGTCGAGGCGGTCGAAGCGAGCAGTCCCGGAATCGGGCCGGATGAGACCGGACAGCGTATTGAGGATCGTCGACTTGCCAGCGCCGTTGGCGCCGATGAGGGCCACGACCTCGCCGGCGGCAACTCGCAGCGAGGCCCCTCGAACGGCAGTAACCGCGCCGTAGCTGACCGTGAGGTCCTCGACCTCAAGGATCGCTGTCTGCGGTTCCGCAGCCGGCCGCGCGTCCGCTGCTGCCTCGATCGGCGGCTCAGCCTCGCCGACCGCGCTGGCCCCAGGTGCGCTGGCCACCGCCTTGTCCCCGCCTGTGCCGAGGTAGGCCTTGATCACACTGGCGTCGGTGGATACCTCGTCCGGTGTGCCTTCGGCGATCTTGCGCCCAAAATCGAGGACGGCGACTCGCTTGCAGACGCCCATCACCAGGCGCATGTCGTGGTCGATGAGCAGAACCGTCAGCCCGTCATCGTTGAGGCGTTCGATCAGTTCACGCATGCCCTGCTTTTCGGAAGGGTTCATGCCTGCCGCCGGCTCGTCCAGGATCAAAAGGCGTGGTCGGAGCGCGAGGGCGCGAGCGATCTCGAGGCGGCGCTGGTCGCCGTAGGGAAGGGTGCCCGCCGGGCGGCCGCCAATGTCTTTGGCGGCGAGCCCAACTGTTTCCATGAGAGCGCGGGCGTCATCGAGGCGGCTGCGTTCGTCGCGGCGGAAAACCGGCAGCGTTGCGAGCTGAGCCAGCGTGTCGTCGCGGCGACGAGTGTGCATGCCGACGAGCACGTTTTCCATTGCGGTCAAGTCCTTGAAGAGCCGGATGTTCTGAAACGTGCGCGAGATACCGAGCGCCGCGATTCGATGGGCGGGCAGTCCGGTGAGCTTGTCCGATTGCAGCCAGGCGTGGCCGGATTGGAATGGCACGTAGCCGGTGATGACGTTGACCAGCGTCGTCTTGCCGGCGCCGTTGGGTCCGATCAGACCGTGGATCGAACCCTGCTCCACCTCCAGCGACACCCCGTCGACGGCGTGCACTCCGCCGAAATGCCGCTGGATCTTATCCAGGCGAAGGAGCACGGACTCGATTCCTATGCGGCCACCACGCGGGCCTGATGATGGCCAGTCCGCCGCGGCCGACGATGCCCTGTGGCCGGAAAACGATCACCGCGATCAGGAAGGCACCGGTGACGACGTTGATGTAGTCATGGGCTTGCTGGAAGATCCAGGGCAAGGTGGTCACCACCATCGCGCCGACGACAGGCCCGACAAAGTGGCCGCTGCCACCGAGCACGGCGAACGTCAGTATCTGCACGGCGCGTGTAACCCCGTATTGCTGGTCGCCAGGGTCGACGAAGAAGTTGAGATGTGCTTCGAGCCCGCCTGCGAACCCGGCGAGGACTGCGCTCAGGACAAAGGCGATCATCTTGTAGCGCGAAACATTGATGCCCTGGCTCAGCGCCGCGAGCTCGTCCTGGCGAATCGCGGCCCAGGCGGCCCCGAGCCGGCCCTTGGTGAGCCGCCACATGAGAAATAGGACCACCAGCAATGAGGCGAGCACCATGTTGACGCCTCCCAACGGGTCGGCAGTGGGGTTCTTCAGGCCGAGTCCCTCACCCGTGATCGGCAGGTTGAGGATCACGCCCAGACGGAGTGCCTCGACGAAGCCGATCGTGGCGATGGCGAGGAAGACGCCGCGCAGGCGCAGCACGGGCAGGCCGACCAGCACTCCGGCGAGACCGGCCAGCACCACCCCGGCGGCGATGTTCAGCGCCAGGGGCGTGTGCCAGTCGATGTCCATCAAAACCGACGTATATGCGCCGATGGCCATGAAGCCAGGAGCGGCGAGCGAGAGCTGGCCCGAGTACAGGACGATGAACATCGAGGACGCGATGATGCTGTTGATTCCGATCTGCGCGATCAGCAGCGTATGCGAGTTCCAGAAGGTCACGGGATCGGTGAAGAGCTGGATGAAGAAGTCCACGGCTTAGTGGGACACTAGATCCGCTCGCGGAGCTGCGCGCCGAAGAGGCCTTGCGGGCGCAGGACCAGCATCAAGAAAAGAGCGGCGAAAGCGACACCGCCGCGCGCGTTGCTGCCCAGCACCACCAACGCGAACACCTCGATCATGCCGAGGAGGTAGCCGCCGATCACGGCCCCAGGGATGCTGCCCATTCCGCCGAGAACGATCACAGCGAGCCCTCGAACCTCGACGTTGTCACGCCCTATGTAGGGGCTGATGTCGCCCAGCGCAACCCCGAAAAGGATGCCCGCCAGGCCACCGAGCGCTGACGAGATGACGAGGGTGAGCGAGATCATGCGGTCGACGTCGATGCCCATCAGCTGCGCCGCGCGAGGGTTCTCGGCTACCGCGCGCAGGCCGCGTCCGACCTGGGTGTAGCGGATCACGTAGCCGAGGACGAGCATCAGGGCGATTGAGATCGGGATGATCGCAACCTTGCTGGCCTCGAGCGTCATGTCTCCGACGTGCCAGATCGGGTTGGGGAAGGTGCCGGCGGGGAAGGCCACCGAGTTAGCTCCGTCCACCCAGAGCCAGGCGAAGAAAGATCCAGGCTGGCCCTGCTCGATCGCTGCGACGATGATCAGCGCCAGGCCGATGGTGGAGATCAGCGCTGCGATCGGTGGTGCACGTCTTCTCCTGAGCGGCCGTAGGCACACATGCTCGATGACCAGTCCCATCAGAGCCGACGCCGCGACGCCGAGGATGCAGGCGATCCAGAACGGCTGGCCGTGGTTGACGACGAGCGAGTAGGTCACCGCGGCGCCAAGCATGAAGACGGCGCTGTGAGCGAGGTTGAGGATGTCAAGCACGCCGAAGACCAGCGTGTAGCCCACGGCGAACAGCGCATAGATGGAGCCGATGAAGATCGCGTTGAGGATCTGCTGGTCCACTAGCGCGGCACGTTATTGAAGGTGGGGGACCGGCGCCGGTCCCCCATCAGTCAGCTTGCGTTGATCTGGTGGACAAGTTTGAAGCCGCCCTGGCCGTCCATGGCGATCACCCACACCGTCTGCTTGACGTCGTGATTCGAGGTGAACTGGAAGGGACCGAGCGGTGTCTGGATGTTGACCGTCTCCATCGCGGCGCGCAGCTTGTCGCGGTCACCGGCAAGGTCCGTGAATGTCAGGTTGGCGCGCTTGGCCGCGTCGGCGAGGATCTTGATCGCGGTATAGCCCTGCGCTCCGAACTGGTCAGGGTCGCTGTTGTACTCGGCCTTGTAGGCGCTGACGAAATCCGCATTGGAGGCAAAGGTGTTGCCCAGGTACCACGCGCTCGCGCTGCGCGCGCCCGTGCCGTCGGCGCCGGCCTGCTTGGAGACGGTCGCCGTGTTGAACCCGTTGCCGCCAAGGAACTGGCCTGTCCAGCCCTGTGTGCGTGCGATGGTCATGATCTTGGCGGGGATGCCGCCCAGAGACGTGATGAAGATCACGTCAGGCTTCAGCTGCACGGCTTGCGTCACGTACGGCGAAAGGTCGGCCTCGGCCTTGTTGAACTTGATGGTCTTGAGCAGCTGGATGTTGTATTGGCCCACCGTGTTCTGCACGATCGTGCCGCCGTCGCTCGAGAACTTGTCGTCCTGGGCGACGAGCAGCACCCCGGTCTTGGGGTGGGAGTCGGCGGCGTAGGACTTGATGTTGTCCGGGATCGCCGTCTCTTCGCCGAGGCTGTCACGGAACACGTACTTGCACGGTGTGCTGGACGGGAAGTTGCAGTCTGGGACGATGTTGATGCCGGTCGTGCTCACCGCGAGGATCGGCGTTTTCAGGCTCTCGGCCAGTGGGTGGACGGCGACCGCCGAGTTGGACAGCGTCGGGCCGAGGAGAGCCATGTCCTGCTCCTGCTGGATCAGCGTCTGAGCCACCTGGGCCGACTGCGCCTTGTCGGAGGCGTCGTCGTTCTTCGTCAGTGCGATCTGGGCACCATTAACCCCGCCCGAGCTGTTGATCTGCTTGACGGCGAGCGCCATTCCGTTCCAGCTCTGCGGTCCGTAGACGCTGCCGGCTCCGGTTATGGAGAGGATGGCGCCGAGCTTGATCGTCTTGCCGGAGTACGAGTTGCCGGTACTACCGCCACCGCTCGTGGAGCCGCACGCCGCGACCAGCAGAGCCGCGACCAGCCAGCAAACGACGTTAAACCGCTTCATTTCAGCATCCCCCACAGAAAGCGCTCCCGAGAAGTGTTAAACGTACCAAACCTCACCCGGCTCTAAGCCCTCAACCGCCTGACCAGCCGTGGAATGTCGAGCTTGGGCTGTGGGTACTGGGGGTCCATCTCCTGGAGCGTCTCGATCAGGATCCTGGCGACCGCCCAGTTGCGGTAGTCCTTGTTATCGGCTGGGACCACATACCAGGGTGCCCCTGGCGTGGAGCATCGGGTGATGGCGATGCTGTACGCGCTCTGGTAGTCATCCCAGTAAGCCCTCTCGTCGATGTCGTGCTCGTTGAACTTCCAACGCTTGTCGGGGTCGCGCAGCCGCTCGAGCATCCGCGTCCGCTGCTCCTCGTATGAGATGTGGAGGCACAACTTGACCACCTTGGTACCCCCGCGCACCAAGGTCCGCTCAAAACGGTTGATCACGTCGTAGCGGCGCTCGATCACGTCGGGCTTGGCGAGCGCGTGCACACGTGCCGCCAGCACGTCCTCGTAGTGGGAGCGGTTGAAGATGCCGACCATGCCGACGTCGGGTAGATGCTTGCGGATCCGCCACAGGAAGCCGTGACGTTTTTCCTCCGGGGTGGGAGCCTTGAAGCCGGTGATCTGGACCCCTTGGGGGTTGAGGTTGCCGATCACGTGGGTGACTGTGCCGTCCTTGCCTCCCGTGTCCATTGCCTGCAGCACGATCAGCAGCGATCTCTTGTGCTCCGCGTAGAGTCGTTCCTGGAGCTGGAACAGACTCGCTCGGTGCTTCTCGACGTCTTTGAGCGCGCGTTTGGGACTCTTCATGCCGGGCGTCGTGTCTGGATCCCACTCGACCAGCCTGACGTGACCGTCGCGCGGTTCGGCCCGCAGCAGGTCGCGAATCTGCTTCTTGGCCATCGACGGGAGTGTAGTCGCTGGCTTTAGGGCGCGGCCCTAAGGCCAGCCCTTAGGCCAGCCCTTAGGCCAGCCCTTAGGCCAGCTCCACCGGCACGACCTGGAGATTGATGAGGTGGTCGCCGCGCAGAATGCTCAAGTCGAGCTTCGATCCGATTCGCGCCTCGACCATAAGGCGCTGCAAGTCACCAGCTTTGGCGACGGCGGTGTCGGCGACCGAAACGATGATGTCTCCGCTCTGAAGCGCGGCGCCGGCAGCAGGGCTGCCGGTGACGACCTCCTGCACCTCGACGCCCGCCTTCCGCCCGAGCTTTTGCGCCGCCGCAGGTGGCAGAGCACGCGTGCCGCCAGCGATCCCGAGATAGGCCCTGCGTACGCGGCCGTTTCGCATCAAAGCCGACAGGATGGCTTCGGTCGTCGCATTCATCGGCACCGCCAACCCCAGGCCCATCCCGGCCACAGCGGTGTTGACCCCGATCAGTCGCGCCTGCCAGTCAGCCAGGGCGCCGCCCGAGTTGCCCGGGTTGAGCGCAGCGTCGGTCTGAATCACGTCCTCGATGAACCGGCGGCGTCCGTTGCCGTCAGCGGTCGCCAGCGAGCGGCCTAACCCACTGACGACCCCCGACGTGACGGATCCTGAGAACCCCAGGGGGTTGCCTACGGCGACGACGAGCTGCCCGACCCGAAGCTGGTCGGCGTTTCCAATTCGCACCGGCTCGAGCGTCGCCCCGCGGGCGCGAGCGATGGCAAGGTCGGAGAGGGGATCCGCGCCGACCACATCCACGTCGTATTCGGTGCCGTCGATGAACGATGCGCTCGCGGAACCGCCTTGTGCGACGACGTGGGCGGAGGTGACGAGAAAGCCGTCGGGGGTGATGACGACTGCCGAGCCGGCCCCGCCGCGCCCAGGGTGGCCCACACGCAAGCTCGCGACCGCAGGCAGGACGCGCTCCGCGACCGACGTGACGGTCGTCGAATAGGCATCGAGAGCGTCGCGCTCGGTCGGCATCGCTGTTGCCGGTTCCACCATAGCGTTACAAGATTACCAACTAACACAACTCCTAAACGTGCGCCGTTTTCGCCCTGCGTCGAGGCCGCGCTGCCGCCCTCATCGACTCGAACTCGAGTGCGAAGGCGTCCACGATGCGTTCGGGGTCGGGCACAAGCCCCTCGTCGGTCGCGACGCCGAGCATCACTCCACCCGCGTAGCTGAGGATGCTGATGCCGAGCCCGAGGTGGCCTGATTGAGGCACCCAGAACATGATCTTGTTGAGCTTGCGGCCGGCCAGGTACATGGGCTGGCGAGGCCCTGGAACATTGGTCAGGACGGCCGTCGCCTTGGTCCCGAAGAAACGCAAGCCGAGCTGCTCGACCTCGATCGGGACCATCCCCAGCACGGTGAGCAGGCCGAAAGCGACGAGCGCCTCGGGTGAGGCCTTGAGCTCATCCATCTCCCGCTTGATGGCACGGAGCCGGCGGACCGGATCGACGATGCCGACCGGGAGGGTCAGGAAGACCAGGCCGAACGCATTGCCCAGCTGGTGCGGTTGGTCCGGCGGACGCAGGTTGACCGGCACCGAAGCCCGGATTGCGATTCCACCGGTCGGTTCACCCCGGCCTTCCATGTAACGGCGCAAGGCGCCGGTTGCGGTGGCGATCAGGACATCGTTGACCGTGGCGCCAAATGCCTTGCCGATCGTCTTGAAATCGTCGAGCGGAATCGGTTGGGACCACGCGGCCCGCTTGCCGCGTCCCAGCGCTCCTTTGAAGACCGTCTCGGGGTCAGGCGGAAGCACGACCAGGCGGCCGAGTCGATACGCGCCGTGTGCCCCGAGGCGCCCCAGGCCGCGCAGCTTGCCCGGATCGGTCAGCAACTCCTGCCCGGCGGCGACGCCCCGCCTTACTGCAGCCGGCAGCCAGCTGAGCGGAACGCGAACGCCCGACGAGGACTGTCTGGAAGGCGCCTTGGGCAAGGCTGCCTTGGGAGATTCATCCGTCAGCGAAAGCATCACCTTGACCAGGGCGATGCCGTCGGCCAGGCAGTGATGGATACGGGCGAGAACCACCGATCCACCGTCGTAGCCATCGATTACATGTATGTGCCACAGCGGCTTGGAGAAATCGAGCGGCTCGCTCATCAGGTTGCTGACCAGGTCGCGCAACGCCTTGTCGCCACCCCGAGCGGGCAGCGCGACTCGGCTCACGTGGTTGGCAATGTCGAACTCAGAGTCGTCCGCCCAGTGCGGAAGGCTGGCGCGAGAGCGAGGCCGGACGACACGTTGATGGAAGCGACCAAACGGCTCGAGCCGGCGGTCCAGAATGATTCGAAGGCGCTTGACGTCGACCTTGCCCTCGAGGGTCATGACGCCGGTCACCATCATCAGGTTGGTCGGATCTTCCATGCCCAACCATGCGGCGTCGATGCTCGACATGGAAATCAACTTCGCCACCGTCTCCAGATCCTACCGCCGCGCCTCTAGGCGGGATAGACGGAGATCTCGGTCGCCTTGACCGCAACCCACACCGAGGCGCCCGCGTGCAGGCGAAGCTCGCGCACAGCAGCGGGCGTGACCTCCGCTACGAGCGGCACCGCGCTCTTGACGCGCACGCGGACCCGTTCGCCATGCAGGTCGATGTCCTCGGTCACGCCCTGCCACACGTTTCGCGGCGTGCCCTCGGGCCGGGCGAGATAGAGAGCCACTGCTCGAGGATGGACGACGGCGAAGACATCGCCTTGGCCCGCGTCCGGAGCGGCAACTGACGCGCCGCCCGCAAGCTCGATATGGTCGCCGTGTGCCTTGCCGCGAAGCAGGTTGACGCCGGCCAGGTCTGCGACGAAGCGCGAACGCGGGCGTGCCGTCACCTCTTCCGGAGTACCGCTCTGGACGACGCAGCCGTTCTCGAGCACCACGAGCCGGTCCGCAAGGGCGATCGCCTCGAGAGGGTCGTGCGTGACAATAAGCCGCACGCCGCCAAATGAAGCGAGCTGACTCGAGAGCTCGCGCCGGACCTCGGCGCGAATGGTGACGTCCAGTGCCGAAAGCGGTTCGTCGAGGAGCAGCAAACGTGGCTCGGTGGCGAGCGTCCTGAGGAGCGCGACACGCTGCGCCTGGCCGCCGGAGAGCTCGCGCGGCATGGAGCTCGCCTTGTCCCCGAGCCCTGCGCGTTCGAGCCAGCGGCTTGCGATCCGCCTGGCGTCGGGCCGGTGCTGCGCTTGCAAGCCAAAGGCCACGTTGTCGAGCACGCTCAGGTGCGGGAAGAGCACGTGGTCCTGGAAGACCAGACCCACATGGCGCTCCTCGGTGGGCACCCGCAAGTGCAAGGCCGAGTCCTCGAGCACCTCGCCGTCCAGTTCGACGCGTCCCTCGACCGGGAGCAGCCCGGCGAGCGCGCGGAGCAACGTGGTCTTGCCTGCCCCGTTGGGACCCAGCACCGCAACGGTCTCGCCCTGATCGATGTCCAGCTGCACGTCGAGCGCGAAGCCATCACGGATGACTTTGACGCGGGCCTTGAGGGTCACAGCGGCGGCCCCAGCCAGCGGTCGCGCATGCCGACGAGGATGGCCAGCGAGACCGCGAGGAGGATCAGACTCAGGATGATCGCGGAGTCTGGCCGCGTTTCAAGCGCCACGTAAACCGCGACTGGAACCGTCTGTGTCCGGCCTGGAAAATTGCCGGCGAACGTGATGGTGGCCCCGAACTCTCCGAGGGCGCGGGCCCAGCACAGCACCGCGCCGGAGAAGATCGCGGGACGCAGCAACGGAAGCGTCACGCGGGCAAAAACCATCCAACCCCTTGCCCCGAGCGCCCTGGCGGCCTCCTCGTAACGCGGATCGAGAGAGCGCAGGCCGCCCTCGACCGCGATGACGAGGAAGGGCATGGCGACGAACGTTTCGGCCATCACGGCGGCGGCCGTGGTGAACGGAATCTGAATGCCGAACGCCTGGTAAAGGAACGATCCGACCAGACCGCGGCGTCCGAAGGCAAGCAGCAGCGCCACTCCGCCGACCACGGGCGGTAAGACCATCGGCAGGGTGGTGAGGGCCCTCATCAATCGGCGAAGGTTCCCGGTCGTCCTGGAGAGAACCAGAGCGAGGGGGATACCCAGCACGAGCGCGATTGCTGTTGCGGCCAGCGAGCAGAAGAGCGAGAGCTCTAGCGCCGTGGCGGTTTCCGGCGACGTGATTGCGCCCACCGCCTGGTTCCAGGGAGCACGCACGATCAGCCCGGCGAGCGGAAGGAGGAAGAAGAGGAGTCCGAGCCCCGCCAGCGCCATCAGCGCAGCCGGAACCCTGGTTTGGCTCACACCCCCTGGAAGCCGGCGGCCTTGAGGATCGTCTGTCCGTCGGATGAGAGCACCAAGTCGATGAAGGCTTGGGCGCCCGCCGCGTTCTGGGCCGCTTTCAGCACGGCGACCGGGTAATCCGCGATGACGTTCTGGCTATCGGGGATGGTCACGCCGTCGACCTTGCCGCTGGTCACGATGTCGCTCACGTACACGATCCCGGCGTCAGCCTCACCCAGCGCGACCTTGGTCAGGACCCCGGTGACCTGAAGCTCGAGGCTTGCCGGATGAACGGTGACCTGCGCCTTGGCCAGGGCCTGTTGGGCGTACTTGCCGGCCGGGACGGATGGGTCCGCGAGCACCACGACCAGGCCGGCGCGCGAAAGGTCGGCCAGGGTGTGAATACCTTTCGGGTTGCCCTTCGAAACAGCGATCTCCAGACTGTTGTGGGCGAAAATCTTGGCCGAGCCAGACACCAGCCCCGCGTTCTGCAACGTCGTCATGTGTGCGGTGTCGGCGGACGCGAAGACGTCTCCAGGGGCGCCTTGCTGGAGTTGGCCGGTGAGCGTCTGAGTGCCTGCATAATTGAACGTGGGCACAACGTTTTTCGTTGCCTGGAGCCGCGCGCCGACCTTGTCGAACGCGGGCTTGAGCGAAGAGGCCGCGAACACGGTCAGAGTCGTCTGAGAAGGAGTGCTCGTCGCATTTGCTCCACCGCTCTGTCCGCCGCAGCCGACCACTAACAAGAACGCGGCGAGAACGACCAGCCGTCTAGTCACGTGGGAGCTCGATCCCGACGTTAGTCGCCTTGACTACCGCTACGGCCGGCATACCCGGTTTGAGCTTCAGCTCGTCAACCGCTTCCGCGGTGAGCAGCGAGACGAGGCGATAAGGCCCAGCCTGGATCTCGACTTGCG
Source organism: Candidatus Dormiibacterota bacterium (assembly GCA_036513135.1). Classification (GTDB taxonomy): domain Bacteria; phylum Chloroflexota; class Dormibacteria; order Dormibacterales; family Dormibacteraceae; genus Palsa-870. The sequence continues at coordinate 40,575 of DATBZP010000080.1, forward strand.
CGGCGACTCGGTCCTTGATCACGCGGGTCACGATGCCCGGAAAGCGGTTCCGGGCCGACCGGGCGACGACCACGTCTGGCTTTGGCGCCCGGCGCGGCTTCGCGGCGCGCGCGAGCGAAGCGCCGTCGATCAGCCGCTGCCCGCCAGAGCTGCGCGCGGCGATGAGGCGGCCATCGTCGACCATGCGCCGCACCGTGTCGGCGCCGACCCCAAGCATCTTGGCAGCCTCCCCCAACCGATAGTTAGGCATTGACCCGAGAATCCTAGCATCTGCTAGCTTTCCCAGCCCAGTGCCTGCTTCAGTCGCTCGTCTCGCTGGGCCCTCTTCTCCCGTCCAGGCTCCCTCTCCCAACCCGGCCGACCGTACGCCTGCCCAGAACGGAATCGGTTCGGCCTGCTCGGTCAGACCGGGTAAGCGAGCTCCCGGCGCGCTGCCCGGTAGAACCAGAACGTGATCAGAGCGATTGCACCATCGACGACAAAGTTGGCAAGGAACGCATAGGGGAATCCGCCGAACAGAAACAGCGCGAGCGATGTCAACGAGCTCGACACTTTGGCCAGCATCAGGAACTGCACCGGCTGGGCTGCGATCTTCGAACCCCGCTGAGCGATCCAGGAGAAGGCTGCCACCAGGATCATGTAGGGCACCGCCAGGGTGAGCCAGAAATCCTGGCCGGCGTTGAGGGCCATGACCTCGTGCAAGCCCAGCGCTCTGGCCCCCGAATTGAGGATTTGCACCGTCAGGTATGGGAAAACGAAGAAGTCCACCGCGCCGAGGGCGAAGATCACGGTCCACACCCGCAGCAGCAGTCGCAGCCGCCCGGTTGCCATCGCCCCGCCATAATCGCACGGCATGTCCCTGTCGTCTGCACGGCGGTCGACTCTGGCGGCCCTCGCGGATACGGTTCTGCCCCGCGGTGGCGCTCTGGCGCCGGGGGCGACCGATGTCGACGTGGCGGGCCAGCTCGACTCATATCTCGATCGCTGCTCGCCGGGCACCCGCCGGACGGTGAGCCTGATGCTCACGGCCTTCAACATCTCATCCGTCGCAAGCCGGGGCGCACGGCCCTTTCGGTTTCTCTCGGCCGCATCGCGCGAGGCCTACGTGCTCGCGTGCGAGACGTCACGGATTCGCCAGCGTCGCGAGACCCTGATCGCGCTGAAGGCCCTCATCCTCATGTTCTTCTGCTCGGACCAGCGCATCCAGCCGCTGATCGGATACGACGGAGAACCGTTCAAGAAGGTCGACGCCGACCCCGGAGTGGTCGAGCTGCACGTCGAAGAACCCGATCGTGGTTTCTACGAAACGGCCGACGTAGTGATCGTCGGCAGCGGCGCGGGCGGCGCGGTCGCGGCCAGGGAGCTCGCGGAAGCCGGCCTAAGGGTCATCGTGCTCGAAGAGGGAGAGCATTTCGACCGCCGCGATTTCACAGGGTCACCGCCTGAGCGATTGCGCCGCTTCTACCGTGGCAACGGCCTCACGTTCACCATCGGAGTGCCGACGATCTCCCTACCGATCGGCCGCGGCGTCGGTGGCTCGACCCTCATCAACTCGGGGACGTGCTTCCGCACACCTGACTTCGTGCTCGATTCGTGGGGCATGAATCGCGACGACATGGCGCCCTATTTCGATGATGTCGAGGCTGTCCTGCACGTGGCGCCAGTTGGAGCCGACATCATGGGCGCCAACGGCGACGTGATGGACGCGGGGCGCCGTGCCCTGGGATACAGCGGCGGCCCCATTCGCCGCAACGCGAGAGGCTGCCACGGTTCGGGCGTGTGCGCGTTTGGCTGTCCGCTCGACGCAAAGCTGGGCACTCACGTGACGTACCTTCCGCTCGCGGTGAAGGCGGGGGCACGCATCATCACCGGCTGTCGAGTAGACGGCCTGGTGATCGAAGGCGGCCGCGCGGCAGGAGTCCGCGGATCCTGCCTCGATCCCGAAACAGGTGCGGCGCACCGCGACGCTCGGTTCGAGATCAGCGCCCGAACCGTGGTGCTCGCTGCGGGCGCAATCTACACGCCGGCCCTGCTCCAGCGGCAACGACTTGCCAATTCAAGCGGCCAGGTTGGCCGCAACCTGCGCATCCATCCCGGCTGCGGCGTGCTTGGCGTTTTCGGTCGGGACCTGTATGCATGGAAAGGTGTGATGCAGAGCTACTACGTCGATGAAAAGCTGCGCGACGGGATCCTCGTCGAAGCCACGTACCCGCCACCCGGCGTCGGCTACAGCGCCGGTGGAATCGGCGGCAAGGGCACCGATCTCAAGGACATGCTCGCCCGCTATCGGCAGACCGCCGCCGCAGGATTGATCATTTCCGACTCGGGTACCGGGCGTGTCCGTTCGACTCCGGGAGGCGGGCCGCTGATCACGTACGACCTACATCCCCACGACCTGCGCAAGACCCTCGAGGGTATCCGGCTTGCGACCGAGGTCTACCTCGCGGCAGGCGCGGAAGAGGTGCACACACTGCTGCCCGGTATGCCCACCGTGCGCAAGCGCGACGAGCTGGTGCGCATCACCGAGGGTCGATGGACCGCGGCTGACCTGAAGCTGTCGGCCTACCATCCGATGGGAACCTGTCGCATGGGCAAGGACCCTCGTTCGTCGGTGGTCGACGAGAGCGGCCGATCACACGATCTGCCTGGCCTCGTGATCGCGGACGCGAGCGTGCTCCCAGGCTCGACCTTTGTGAACCCCCAGGTCACGATCATGGCAATCGCGACACGCAATGCTCGCCGCCTCGCAGCGCAGATGAGCTGATCAGATCAACACCGGGAGGCCGGGCACGGGCGATTCGGAGGCGTACTCGAAGGCTGCAGCCGCCGGCCGCCGGATTCGAGCCAGAACTTCGTCGCCCTGAGTGAGCCGCAGCTCCAGGTCGGCGACCTCTGTGTGATAACAGACTCGCGATCCGCCGCGCGGGTCGGCGTAAGTCACGCCGATCAGGTCAGCGCGCCTCGGGGTCACCTCCACGTGCAGGCGGCGCGATCCCAGCCTCGCGTTGGCTGTCCATGAATCCGCGGCAATCGGTCCTCGAGTCCCAATTACGTGGAGCAGCCCGTTGAAAGCAAAGCGGTGCTCGCGGGCGTGCATACCGACCGCTGTTCCGATCAGCTCGCGCCCCAGTCGAGACCGCACTCGCGCGGTTAGACCGTCAATCCAGAAGTCCCCACCCGAAGCGAAGCCCCAGTTCCACTCCAGCGCATGGCTGGATCCCCACGTGTGCTGCTGGCCGCCCGGCACGTGCTCGAGGTGGACAACCTTCCCGTTGACCTCGATCGCGCCGGACACTTTGATCGCCGGCTGGACGCCGATGTTGGCGGCTGATGAAAGCAGGTGCCACGGCGGACGCACGAATGGGAAAGGCGGCTCGCGCGAGTCCCAGCGCAGGTCCCAGCTCATCCTTCCACGTTCGCTCTGGATCTCGCCCGAGCATCCATTGTCGACGAGCAGCGCGTCCCCGATCCGGAGTGCAAACGGCCGGCGTTGGACCTGCAGCGCCTGCAGCGGGAACGTGGCTTTAGCCCCCCAGTTCGCGCTCGGATTCTCGTAGTCGAACCGAAATGCCCACAGGGCGGAGTGCGCCTCGGCCTGCACACCACGAGCAGGATTGAACGTCGTGTACCTGATCCAGTAGCCGCGCCGCTGATTGGGCTCCGACATCGTCAGGTACCAGGCTTCGTAGCTGCCGGTCCGACCTTGGCAGCGGGCGGCGTTCGCCGCGTCTGAATTCATCGTCCTTGCGCCATTACGAATTCTTCACATCCGGCTGATGCCATGTGCGGGAGGGCAGGATTGAATTGGGGCATGAGCCTTGCGCCGAGTCCAGAGAAGATCGACTCGACGGGGACTCAAGTGCGGCGTGGTCTCACCCGGCGCCAGGCGCTGCTGGCGGCGGCGGCGGCAGCCGGCGTGGGCGTCGGCGCCGTTCGCCTGTTGGGCGGATCGATGCAAAGCCTGGCCAAGCCGAAGGCGGGGTCCGGCACTGACTGGGTCTCGCCGCTTGGCTCCGAGTCAGCCCGTGTCATGCAGCTGCTGCGCCGCACGAGCTTCGGATACTCGCCCGCTCAGCTCGAGGCTGCGCTGTCCGACGGTTTCAACCGGACCGTCGACAGGCTGGTCGACACGCCGCCGGCTGAGCCTCCTCCGCTCGACGCTGCCAGCTCACCCGGAGGGCGCTTCGCCGTCGCTCAGCTGCAGCAGTGGTGGCTCGACCACATGCTCAGCACTTCGACCCCGCTCGCGGAGCGAATGACGCTCTTCTGGCATGGCCACTTCACGAGCGACTACCGCAAGGCTGCCGACAACACCTTTATGTACTGGCAGAATCTCACGTGGCGCCGGATGGCGGTGTCGAACCTGCGGTCCGCGCTGATGCAGGTCACGACCGACCCGGCAATGCTGCGCTACCTGGACCTTGCGACCTCGACCGGCCAGAACCCCAACGAGAACTACTCGCGTGAGCTCATGGAGCTGTTCACGATGGGACCCGGTAACTACACCGAGGATGACGTGCGGGAGAGCGCGAAGGCGCTCGCCGGATGGCAGCTGCCGCAGCCCGACTCCTACACCTCTGTGGTCGTCGACAGCGCGAACAAGGTGACGCGCAGCCTGCCGGTCTACGCGACGCAGAAACCTGGTGTGTTCAACTCGCGTCGAGCATTCAAGGGGAATGTCACGTACCTGGGGAATGCAGGTCCGCTCGACACGCAAGGCGTCGTCGACCGCATCCTTGCCCAGCCGGCGACGGCTGCTTTCATCGCTGGAAAGCTGGCGCAGCACTTTGTGACCGCTCAGCCGGACGCCGCCTACGTCAAGGGCTTGGCCGACGCATTCCGCCGCAGCAAGTACGACATGAAGACGCTGATACGCGCGCTCTTCACCAGTCCGCAGTTCACCGCCGCGCAAAGCTATAGAACACTGGTCAAGAGTCCGACCGAATTCATGGTCCATTCCGCGCGCGCGCTCGGTGCGACCAATCTTTCGAAACTCATTGCAGCCGCCGGTTCAGGGATGGGCCAGACACTCTTCGACCCTCCCGACGTCAGCGGCTGGCCCAACAACGAGTCATGGATCTCCACCAACACCGTTGTCGAGCGCGTGAACTTCGTGACTGCGACGCTCAGCCAGATCAAGACTTCGCTGCCCAAAGCGTCGGATGCGCCCCGTCTACACCTCGATGGCGTCCTGAGTCCTCAGACGGCAAACCTTTTGAACCAGGCGGCCGATGACCGCGCGCGCTGGTTCATCACCCTCGCTTCCCCGGAATTTCAGCTCAAGTAGGTGCAGGAGAGATGACCACAGAGATCGGCATCAACCAGCTCAAGCGGCGTGACTTTCTCAAGGCCGGACTAGTCTTCGGCGCCGGCGCCGCGGGACTGGCAGCCGGGTACGCGGCGGTGCCAGACGCCTTTGCGCGCGCGGTCTACGCGGCCAAGCTTGCGGGCTTGACCAACGACAACGTCCTGCTGATGATCCAGCTCGCCGGTGGTAATGACGGCCTGCGCACGGTCGTTCCGCTCGCCGACCCGTCGCTGCATGACCTGCGGCCCAAGCTCTCCGGCCCGATGGTCTCGCAGGCGCTGCCGCTCAACAGCCAGTTCGGCTTGAACCACAACCTGAGCGCCATCAAGGGGCTGTGGGACAAGGGCAAGGTCGCGATCGTCCAGGGCGTCGGCTATCCAAACCCGACCTTCTCGCATTTCGAGTCCATCCGCATCTGGGAGACGGGTGATCCCACCCGCCGGCAGGTCGACGGCTGGCTCGGGCGAACCCTGGCGAGCGCATATGACTCCAATGGCCATCCGCTGACGGGATGCGCGTGCGGCACCACCGACGTGCCAGGTGCGCTGCGCGACCTGCAAGCGACCATGACGGTGATCCAGAACCAGAAGACATTCGGTTTCACAGGTGGCAGCGAGGTCGAAGCGGCCGTCGGTGCGCTTTACAAGGGCACCCCTGGGATCTATGGCGCGCTGTTCGACACCGCAATCGCGACCGCGACCGAGACGATGGCCACGCTGCGCACGTCTGCCGCGAGCTACCAGCCGATGGCCCAGTACACCGACAAGGTGCAGCTCGTCTATTCGTCCAAGAACCAGCTTGCCGCGGCCCTGCAGCTCGCGGCGGAGCTGATCGTCACCGGGACTGGCGTCAAGCTGCTGCACGTCACGCTTGGCGGTTTCGACACCCACTACACCGAGCTCAATCGCCACGACGACCTCATGGGCTACCTCGACTCGGCCGTCGGGGCCTTCTACCAGGACCTTGCGGCGCACGGCATGGCGGACAAGGTGCTCATCGCGACGTGGTCGGAGTTCGGCCGCCGCCCCAAGGAGAACGCAAGCGGAGGCACCGACCATGGGGCGGCCGCGCCGCTGCTCTTGATCGGCGACCCGGTCAAAGGCGGTCTTTACGGCGAGGCGCCGAGCCTGACCAGCCTTGATTCGACCGGCAACCTGAAGTTCGCGGTCGACTTCCGCTCCGTGTATCAGGAAATTCTGGGCGGTCACCTGGGGGCCGACTCGAGCCAGATCCTCGGGGCTTCGTTCGATCGCGTCCCGTTCTTGAACGCCCCGGCCGCCGCCGCGGTCTGACATGAGAACGGTCTTCCTCAAGCTCGGTGCGACCGTGCTCACCGTCGCAACGACGTTGCTGTCGGCCCTCTACGTCACCTCACACCTGAAGAACCCCGCAGCCCCACTCCAGCCGGCGGTGCTCACCGCTTCGGGGGCATCGACGGTATCGGCGCCTGGCGGCAGCCTGACGTTCGGACCTTCGGTTCAGCCCAGCAACGTGCAGCCGGTGACATCGACCTATGCCTCGTAGCGCTCTGGTCGACGCGCACCACTTCGAGGCTATGGGCACCAACTGCAGCCTCTTCGGGGTCGGCCTCTCCCGGGGCCGGCTCCTGGAAGGCGAGTTCTGGGTGCGCCGTATGGGCGCGCGCCTCACGCGGTTCTCGCCGGATAGCGAGCTGTCGCGATTCAATACTTCAGCCGGCCGATGGATTGACATCAGCGCCGAGTTGGAAGCACTGCTTCGCGAATCATTGCGGGCCTTCGAGACGAGCGCCGGCCTCGTCAACGTCGCCGTGCTGCCGTCGATGGCGGCCATCGGCTACACGCGACCCCTGGCTTTTGGCCAGCCCTTGGCCACGGATGCGCGCGTCGGACCGTTGGCTGCTCTGCCCGATGCGCTCAGCGTGCGGCCGGGCGCCGCGCGACTCGAGCCCGGCGCGGGCATCGACCTGGGCGGCATCGCCAAGGGGTGGATGGCCGACAGGCTCTTGGAGTCGCTGGGGCCGAACGCGCTCGCCAACCTCGGTGGTGACCTCAGCGCCGGCGGTATTGGACCGGCCGGTACTGGTTGGCCCGTCGGCCTTGCCGGGGTGACTGTGCTCTTGCGCGACCAGGGTGCGGCCACCAGCAGCGTGCGCCGGCGGCAGTGGGGTGAGCATCACCACCTGATCGATCCACGGACTGGGCTGCCGGCGCGCACCGGCCTCGAAGAGGTTTCCGTCGTGGCGGCGAGTGGGGTGGAGGCCGAAGTAGTCGCCAAAGCGGCACTTCTGGTCGGGCGCGAGCTAGCGCCGGTCTATTGCGCGACTCACGCGCTGGCGTGGTGGCTGAGCCCATGACATGACGACCGACCAGTTCTTCTGGGTGCTGGCGCGCGTCGCGGGGTTGAGTTCGTACGCTGCGCTGGCGGTTGCATTGGTGACCGGCATCGCGCTTCGGACCGCTGTGCTCGACTGGCTTGGCAGCAATCGCGCTCTTCGCGCGCTGCACGAATACACGACGGTGCTATGGATCCCGCTCGCCGGCCTTCACCTGTTGTCGCTTCTGCTGGACACGACCGCTCGCCTCGGCCTGCTCGACCTGGTGATCCCATTTCATTCGACCTACGGCACGCTGGCGATTGGACTCGGGGCGCTCTCGGTGGACGTGCTCCTGCTCGTGACCGTCACTGCTTTCCTCAAACGGCGGATGAACAAGGACGTGTGGGTGTGGCTGCACCGCCTCGCGTATGTCGCGTTCGCTTTGATCTTCTTTCACGCGGTGCTCAGCGGCACGGACTTCAGCGACCCGATCGTTTCCGCTATCACCTGGGCCGCTGCGTCGATGCTTCTCTTGCTCGCGTTGTCCAGGGCGATCTGGGGTCGCCTACCAGCCTAAGCCGGCACCCAATGCCGCAGCTGGATCACCCGCGTCCGCAGGGCATCCTCCGCCTCCAGCGGCGTGTCAATCTCCTGGCGCTCTCTGTGCCAGCGCTCCATGGCGAGGTCCAGCTGCGCGGACTGCAGGCGGGCGACCTTCAAATACGCGCCCAGCCCACCGCGGCTGAAGGCGCGCAACCGCTGTTTGAGGCGCCGCCACGGACTGGCAAGAATCGGCACCTCCTCCGGCAGGATGGCGCCCGAGCCACTGGCCGCCTCCTTCCGAAACTGATCGGATAATGCCAGCGCCTCATAGCGGATCCCGAAGAGCAGCAGCGCGATCAATAGGGCGGTGAACGGCCCGGTCATGATCAATGTGCGTAGGTGGATCTCGACCAGGCCGAACAACGTGTTGTTGATTGGGAAGAACGTGACCCACGCATCCCACGAGAAATGGGCGGCGATCGCAATGAGGAATCCGCTCACGATCGCGAAGGCTTTCTGTCGTTTGTGCGGCAGCTGGCGGGCGACTCCAAGCCCGGCTCCGATGAACGCTGTGTAGGTCGTATGGCCGAAGAACAGGCCGAGTACCTGTCTGCCGTACCACTGGAAGCCTGCGGCATACCAGCCATATCCTTCGGGAGTGAAAATGGCGTAGAGGTTCGTCATATAGGCGACGGACTCCATGAAGTTGAATCCGAGTCCAACCGCCGCGCCGTAGACGATGCCATCAACGACGTCGTCGAAGTCGTTGCGCATGACGAGAAAGAGGAGCACCACCGCAGTTCCCTTGGCCAGCTCTTCGAAGGCGCCGGCCGAGAACGCGATCGAGGCGTCCAGACCGGGTCCTGGCACCAGGGTGCGTTGAGCGGTCGCTTCCCATAGGCTCTCGCCCCAGATGACGAGGCTGGTGGCGACGATCGCGCCCCAGGCGGCCGCGACGAGCACCAGCCGCCACGGCTCCTTTTCGTTGCGGTCCATACGCCGGATGACCAGCAGCCCAAACGCGGTGGTCGGCAGACATGCGATAGCGCAGATGGCGGCAACGCCGGGCCCCGCTGACTGCGTGAAGACGAAAATGTCGATCACCAGCAGCCAGAGCAACACGCCCAGCCCAAGCAGTACCCCGGCGCGGATGAGGTGCTTGCTGCGGCTGGCGCGGTCCCGCGTGAATGCCCTCACGCCGATGTACGTGCCGAGCGAGATCAGGGCCACAGCGAGCAGGCCATAGAGCGAGGTCCGGCCCGGGATGGTGTCGAGGTACACGTAGTTGAGCAGCGAGCTGGCGATCAGCGTGATCACGACCACCGCGGCGACCGCTGCAGCGATGCCGTAGCGCCCGGGACGCAGCCTCGGATGGGGATTGGCGGCGGGTGGAGTTGTGTGGGTGTGCGAGCTCACGACTCGACCAGGACGATGCGGCGTGCAAGGACCTCGACCGGCATCCCGCCCTGCAAGCGTTCAACCACGAACGTGTAATGCCCAGGCAGGTTGTGATGCAGGCCCTGAGGCACGATGACCTGCACGATGGAGTAGTTGCCGAGCTTCGCTGGTGTGCTCGGGCCCACGCGACCCACCATGCTGCCGAACGCGTCGTACCAGCGCGCATCTACGCTCAGGTTGTCGGGCAGCCCTAACCAGCTGACTTCCGCAGCGAATTCCTCATTGCGCGTGAACGTTGACCTGTCAGTGCCGACCACGTTTCCGGTGGTCGAGTCGTACCCGAACACGCCAACGACGCGGGCTCGCGCTCCAGTCGTCTGCCCAGGAGGTTCGAAGTAGACGAACTCGACCAATCCGACAGCAAGGATCACCACAGCGACGGTCGCGAAAAACACAAGAGTTCGGTACAGGGTGCGGATCTGGTCGTGCGGCGCACTCATCACGGCGGCGCTCAGTCGAATCGATTGGCCGCGCGATGTCAAGAAAGAGGAGGTGGATCAAAGGCTTAGCCGAGCCGGTGTTCCAGTCACGCCGAGAAGCCACGACGAGAGTTCGCTGGTGCGGCGGAGAGGAGTTGAACCTCCACGTCCTTGCGGACACTAGCTCCTGAAGCTTCGTTCTTCGTAACCAGGCCGTTATTGAATTGGCGAGCATGATGGAACAGTCCAGCGGAACGCGCAAGCCTATTTACGAAGGCTATTGGGCTGGACACGCTTGCTTCGCGCGGGAACGCGTTCAAGGCGCCTTACTCCCTGGTCGATCAGAGCCTTCATGAGCGATTGGTACGGAACTCCGCGATTCTCGGCCACATTCTTGGTGCGGCCCAGCAGCTCGTTTGGAACGCGAAGCGAGATCTTCGTAGTCGCCTGATCCAGGGCCTCAAGGACCTCGCGTTCAAACGCCTCGTCGCTCAAATCGTCAAACGGGTCCGAAAACGGCTTACGCGTCGGCTTTGCCTTCATATGCTGATCCTCCTAATGATTCGCTTGGATGCCTCACGCATGTGGATCGGATATCGGCCCGTCGGCTGGTCGATCCAGATCACGACCAGCCAGCGTCCGGACCAGTCGTGCGGCCGATCACCTGGTATGCGTCGCGCTTCTCCAAATAGACCTCGACCCGCCGGCCGTCCGCCAGAACCTCCGCTATCTCGTCGAGTGAGATGCCACGCTCCGGATGGCCTTCAGCGAGATGCTTACGGTTCGCGGCATCCCAGACGACTGGCCTATCGTCCACCTGAACAGTATATACGTTACGGAGGTACACACCGCACCAGGCCGCTGCCCCGGTCTCGGCACCAGCGCGATCTCTTTTGGTTTTTGGCGGTCCTCTGTTAGGGGACCCGGACCGCGACTCCATATGCGACAGCCGAGCCTCCGGCGCGTGGGTTGTCCGTGCTGATCGCCACGCTGACGACGGTCCGCCCGTTCGTACCGTCTGGGATGGCTACCCCTACGCGCGGCGCGTTGCGCTCACAAGTGCGCGCACGCGCTTCAGGTGTCGGCTGCAGCCGCTCCGCCGGCGTCCTGGCGAGGCGGCGCCGCACGTCCACGCCGCCGGCGCGTCGGCGTCGACCGGAGTCATGGTCTCGTCCCCGGGCGCGGCTGTGTTCGGGGTGCTAGTGCCGCCTGCGAGCATTCTTCCCGTACGCGTTCGCTAAGCCGCGGCCAACGCCCGATGCGGCGTCTTGTGCCTGGCGCGCAAATGCGAACCCCAGAAGGGCGCCGATGAGGATCGGGGCGCCGATCACGATCACCAGTACGAGTCCGTGTGAGAGCGGCCAGTTGATGTGAAAAGCAGGAGTCGCAAACACCAAGATAATCGCCAGCCCAACTGAGATAAGCGACCCAACAAAAGCGCATGCAAAGCCCGATAGCAGCCGCACGCCCCAAGCTTGGCCGTTCACGCCGGGGAGAGTCTACCGGGGCGCACAAATCTCCTCACGAGGGATTTGATCACCAGGTAGGAACACATGATCAGGCACTGGCGTCGTCGCGGATTGCGGCCGATCGGATGGAACCGCCAACCTGAGCCTATCTTTGCTTTCGACCTTGCGCTCGCTAGTTAGGCGCGGAATCCGCGAAGCCCGACTTGCGGTGGAACTGCGATGAACTCAGTCCAGTCCTCCAGGCGACCCAGGTCTCGGTCCATGGCCAGGCGCACGTAGCGATGCAGGGTCATGTAGTCCTCGTGGCCCATCGCTGAGCGCAGGCGCTCGAAGTTCCAGCCCAGCTGCGTCGCCACTGTCGCGAACGTGTGCCGGAACCCATGGGCGTGGATGCGGAAGCCCACAGTCTCCTGCAGCCGATCCATCATCGCGTCGACGCCCCAATTGCGATATGGCCTGCCGTTCTCGTTGATGAGCAACTCGAGGTAGTCGACCTCCGGACGGAACCGGGCGACGTAGCGCTTGATCTCCGCACCGAGCTTCATGACGATCGGCACACGACGAGCTCGCCGGCCCTTCGCCCCGGCGTCGCCTCGGATGCGTAGCTCGACTACACCGCGATCGAACGAGTCAAGCATCAGGTCCGGTAAGCCGTCGGGACCCTGGATGGCGATCCCGCTCAGCTCCGCTCTCCGCACGCCGGCGCCGACCAGGATCCGGACAGCCAGCGCCTCTTGTGGTCGCTGTGGGTTGCATGCGGCGAGGATCGAGCGCAGCTGGTTGATGTGGAACAGCGTCGGCTCCTTCCACGGCACCCGGACTTTCGGCATCTGCAGGATGCGAGGCGCCACCGGATAGCCTTCGGCGACCGCCCAGCGGAAGAACGTGCGCATCGAGCGATCGGCGCCGCTCAGCGTCTCCGGCGTCAGCGTCTTCCCGCGCAGGCCTGGTCGCTCCGCCATCTCCGCGCGGTACCGGCGGACCACCACCACGTCCAGGTCCTCGAATCGACGCACCTCCGGATGCTCGCGCGCCACCCAGCGCAGGAACGCCCCCAGCGTGTACTCGTAGGTCAGCATCGTTGCCTTCGAGCACGGGATTGCCTGGCGGTCGAGACGGAAATGCGCGTACGCCTCCAACAGTGGCGTGGGCGCGGACGATCCATGTCTCCTGGCTAGTGCGCTGTCGATGAGTTGCATGTGCGCATCCTCCGAGGCTGGTGGCCTGGAGGGAAGGACTAAAGCCTATTAACTCGGTAGTTTCCCACCACTTTCAGGCTCCATTCCAGCGCCGTCCCGTCGCGATTCCAACGCCGTGCCTGCGATCTCGGCTTGAGATCAGAGGTCACATCGCTGGTGCGGCGGAGAGGAGTTGAACCTCCACGTCCTTGCGGACACTAGCTCCTGAAACTAGCGCGTCTGCCATTCCGCCACCGCCGCTTAGGGGCGACGGGTAAGTATACCCAGGGCCAGTAAGCAGCCCTTCAGACATGGCTTCGTGGACGCAAGCGTCCGCTCGGAGCTGCGGCTCGACCTAACTCGTGATGAAAAGAGTGTGCCAGGCAGCCTCGACCAGCTCAGGAGTCAGCTGTGGCCGCACACCGCGCGCCGACGAAACATCCACCAATCGCTCGAGCAGGTCGCGTGGATGGTTGCCGCGAAGAGGCCGACCGCTATACAGGGTCGAGATCATCTCCAGCGCGCCCGGGTCCGGCGGGATCGTCAGGCGTTCGCGCTCCCGCTCGAAGATCCGGCACCACATCTCCCACGTCGGGTCGGGCATCATGACCTTGTAAGAGAGCCGGCGCATGTAGGCCTCGTCGAGGAGCTCCGCCGGCTTCATGTTTGTGGACAGCGCAAGCTGCGCCTGGAACGGCACCTCAACCTTGCGGCCGGTCGACGACAGGTTCATGTAGTCGGTGTCCTGCTCCAGGGGCACGAGCAGCCGGTCGAGGATCTGTTTCGGAGAGACACGCTGGCGGCCGAGGTCATCGATGAGCAGCACGCCGCCGTTCGCCTTCACCTGGAGCGGCGCGCCGTAGGTCCGGCTGCCGTCTTCCCAGGTCGGGTCGAACATATCGAGCTGAAACTCGCCGCCGACCTGGACGAGCGGGCGCGCCACTCGCCGCCAGCGACGGTCCGCCGGCTGGTGCGGCTCGAGGCGGTGCACGGCGCCGTCGAAGATCGTCATCACCTCGCCGGCGCCGATATCGAGCGCGATCGGGATCACGATCGGCGCGCCAAGGAGGCTGGGAATACGCCGAGCCAGCGTGGTCTTGCCGTTACCCGGCGCTCCATAGATGAAGATCGACGACCGGGAGTTCACGGCGGCGCGGACGGCCTCCGTGACGCCCGGCGCGAGCTCGATGCCGCTGAGCGCCAGGTTGACCTTGACCAGGTCGAGCGTTCCAGGCTTTGCCGCTTCCGCGAGCACGGCCCGGTACTCCGCCATCGAGACTGGCGCGGGGCCCGTGTAGCGCGTGCTCGAGTCGGCGATCTGCTCGCTGCGCGCGCGCCCCTGTTTCGTGATCGCGTACGCCATGCGTTCCGTCAGCGGCCGGCCCAACCACGGGCCCTGCTCGGCTGCCAGGCCAAGCGCGTCCAGGAGGTTCGAACTGGTCAGCGCCTTCAAGATCGGCTCAACCGCGGAGAACGGCAGCGCGAGCTGTTCCGCGGCCTCATATCCGGTGACGCGCGTCGCGTTCGATGCGAGGCGCAGAATCATGCCCTCGATCAGCGTCCGGTTGATCTCGGGCGGTGGGGGGGGCTCGATCACGTGGCTCGTTGAGGGGACTGTCGAGGGCACCGGCTGGGGCTCGTCCACATGCTCGAGGATCGCACCGAAGAGTTTCTTGCCGAACCGGGCGCGGTCGGCGTGGTCGGGCGGCTCGCCTTCGCGCCGGCGGCTGATCCAGTCCGGTACCTCTTTGAACACGATGGTGTTGCCGATCAGCAGCTGCACGGTGTCAGGCTCGTCGGTGGACACGCGCACCGCAATCCGGACCAGGTAGCCCTGGCTCTTAAGCGCCGCCCAGCTGCGCTCCCACGCCACCTCATTGCGCCCCGACCAGGTCTGACGGACAGTACGGTCGCGGGCGAGCGTGACGTCTTTGCGGTTCTGGTAGCGACGGCGAACCAATTCGGTCACGTCCTTGTCGATGTCCTCTGCGACCAGAGCCGCAAGCGGCAGGGCTCGGTCGTCGACGGCCGGCCGGTTCTTGATCTCGAAGATCGTGTTGGCGGTGGGAGCCAAGGCCCGGATCACACTGGCGTGGCGCGGGCAGAAGGGAGTCCGCTCGATGAACTGGATGTGCTTTCGGCACCACCAGCTCTTGCACTCGCGGCCAGTCAGGTCTTTGTACGCGCAGGCCCAGCCGCGGCGCTCCTGGCAGTCGCTGTAGGTGCACACCCCGGCCGGTTTGTGTCCATCGGTGGCGGCGGGGGCCGGCGCCTTCTCGACCTCGTCCTCGACCGCGATCTCATCGGAGATCGCCTCGACGGGCGGGTGCGCCACACCTGGCTTCGGCATGTAGTGGAACGCACCGGAGAATTCCTCGCAGCTCTGGAAGCGTTGGCTCCGGTCCTTTGCCGTGGCCTTCCAGATGATGTCCATGATCGGCGAGGGGATGGCAGTTGACGCTCGCGGCCTGTCGAACACCTGAGAGTGGAGCACCGTTGGCAGCGCGCCGGTGAACGGCGGTTCGCCGTGCAGCAGCTCGTAGAGGATCATGCCGAGCGAATAGATGTCGGACGTGGCGTCCACGGCTTCGCCTTTGACCTGTTCCGGCGCCATGTAGGCCGGTGTTCCGACCATGCTCCCTGTCGCGGTCAGGCGGTGCTTGTCGTCGATGAGCTTCGAGATGCCGAAGTCAAGGATCTTGGTCTTGCCTCGGTTGGAGATCAGGATGTTGTCGGGCTTCAGGTCCCGGTGCACGACCGAGTAGTCATGGGCGACGCCGACCGCTGACAGAAGCTGCTGGATCAGGTCGACTGACACGTCGACGCTGAACCGCCCGTACTCGTCCAGCCACGACCGCATGGAACGGCCCTCGACCCACTCCATGACGATGAACAACACGGGGCCGTCTTCGTCGAAGTCGTAGACCCGAACGATGCCCGGGTGGTTCAGGGCGGCGACGGTGGCGGCTTCTCGGTGGAAGCGCTGCCGGAAGCTCGTGTCGCTCGAATACTGCTCGGCGAGAACCTTGATCGCAACCGGTATCTCGAGCCGTGGATGGGTTGATCGATAGACGACGCCCATCGCGCCGCGCCCGAGCTCGGCTTCGATCGGATAGCGCCCGAGTTGTGAGGTACTCAACCTAAAAACACCAGTCGGTCAGTATGCCGCACGGTACGCGGCTCACCACCCCTTGAGGGGGTAATGGGCTCCCATGGTTGGCGGTGGAGGTTCGGCCAGAGATCCTCGCGGCGCGGACGATACCTCGAGGGCTTTTCCGGCCGCGCCCCCTGGCTAGTGGAAGACGCTCAGCGGCAGGTAGAAAGAGACGCCGAAATTGGGCTGGTCGACAATCTGGCTGATCCGCAGGTCGCCGGCCAGGCTGCACAGGATGTAGGCGTCCTCGCGGCTCAGCCCGTGGTCGGCCTTCAGCCAGGCGATCGTGTCCCGCACCGCGTTTTGGGCGTTCTCCATCAGGTCTGGCCCAAGGGCGCAGACAGCGTGGTAGCCCTTCTCGTCGCTGCTCGGCTGAAGGGGCGCCGCCGGGGTGAAGAAGTGGTAGCTCCAGGGCCGCAGCGAGGCACCTTTGACCACTCCAAACCGGAGTGAGAACGTCATCGGGCATTCGATCCCGGTAACGCAGACTTCGCCGTCTCCCTGCGCGCCGTGGCAGTCGCCGGCGGAGAACAGCGCGCCGGGCACGAAGACGGGAAGGTGAAGCGTGGTTCCGGCAGTCAGGTGACGCGTGTCGATGTTGCCCGCTCCCTTGGTCGGCGGCAGCACGGCTTGCGGGCCCTTTTCGTCGGTCGCGACGCCCATCGTGCCGCAGAAGGGCACGATCGGGATGTGGATGTCGTGGCGCATCTCGGCTGACTTGCGGTCCCCGAGGTCGAAGTACCGGACGTAAGGTTCGGGGAAATCAGAGGCCAGGAGGCCCAGTCCCGGCAGGATCGCCGCCCATCCCCAGGACCCTGGCCTGAGCTCGAGGATCTCCACCTCCAACGTGTCGCCAGGCTCGGCTCCCTTCACGTAAACGGGGCCACCTAGCGGATAGAGGCGGTCGAAGTCCAGGGTCCCGAGCTTGGACGCCGGGTCGCCCTTCTTCAGCTGGCCGGAGCTCACCTCTTCGGTGTCGAAGTGGACGATGTCGCCGGGCTCGATCTCGACCGCCGGCTGGAGCGAGTTGTCCCACTTGAAATGATGCGTTTCCCTACCGATCCTGTGCTCCCGGGCCGCGGTGCGTGCCATCAGTTCTTGACCCCCTCCGTGATTCCTTGGTTGATCGGTACAGCGCTCGCTCGCAGCACCTTCTTGTCGAACTTGCCGACCGAGGTTTTGGGCACCTCGTCGATGAAGCGCACCTCATCCGGCAGCCACCACTTCGCAACCTTGTCCTTGAGAAACTCGAGGACCTCCTCCTGCGTGACCTTGCCGATGAACTCGGGTTTCGGCACCGCGTAGGCGATAGGGCGCTCGTCCCACTTCGGGTGGGCGAGGCCGATCACCGCCGCTTCCATGATCTTCGGGTGCGCCATGATCGCGTTCTCGAGCTCGACGGATGAGATCCATTCGCCACCCGACTTGATCACGTCCTTGGTGCGGTCGACGATCTGGATGTAGCCCTCGGGCGTGATCTTGGCCACGTCACCGGTGCGGAACCAGCCGTCTTCTGTCAGCTTGCCCGGGTCATAGCCGTTGTGGTAGCCGCGCGCGATCCATGGACCCCGCACCTGGATCTCGCCGAAGGCCACTCCGTCCCACGGGAGCTCCTCGCCGGTTGCCGGGTCGCTGATGCGAATCTCCACCGCCGGAACGACCGCTCCCTGCGTGAGGCGAGCGTTCAGCTCGTCCTCGGGCCTGGTCCCGGAGCGGGGGCGGCCGACGCTCCCGAGCGGCGACGTCTCGGTCATCCCCCAGGCATGAAGGATGCGCAGCCCGACCGAGTCCATCGCCTCCATCAGAGCGCGAGGCACGGCGGACCCGCCGCAGATGACGGTGTGGACCTTGGGCAGGCGCTTGCCGGTCTCCTTGAGGTAGGCGGCGGTGTTGATCCAGATCGTCGGCACGCCCGCCAGGATCGTGGCGTCCTCCTGCTCGGCCAGCTCGACGATGGACTTGGCATCGCCCATGAATCGATCGGGGAGCAGGACCTTGCAGCCGGCCATGCCGCAGGCGTAGGGGAGCCCCCAGCTGTTGGCGTGGAACATCGGGACGATCGGGAGCACGACCTCCTGCTCCCTCAGGGCGAGGTTGTCCGCCTGGAGGACGCCCATGGTGTGCAGGAACTGCGATCGGTGCGAGTAGACCACCCCTTTCGGGTTGCCGGTGGTGCCCGACGTGTAGCACATGGCCGCTGCCATTCGTTCGGACAGCTTCGGCCACGGGTAGCTGTCGCTCTCGGCACTGAGGAGCTCCTCGTAGTCGAGCATGGGGCCGAGGCCGTTCTCGACGGGCGGTGCGCCGGCTGAATCGGTCATCAGGACCACCTGCTTGACCGATGGAATCTTCCCCACTAGAGGCTTCAGGAGTGGAATCAGAGCCGCATCGACAAATAAAACCTTGTCTTCCGCGTCATTAATGATGAATTCCAGATGCTGAGGGAACAAACGGAGGTTGAGCGTGTGCAGGACGGCGCCCATGCAGGGCACGGCGTAGTAGAGCTCGAGATGCCGGTGATTGTTGAACGCGAGGGTCGCCACCCGATCGCCAGGTTTGATGCCGAGCTGCTTCAGCGCGCCGGCCAGGCGGTTGATGCGCGGCACCATCTCGGCGTTGGTCATGCGGTGCACGCCCAGCTCGAGCTTCGTCACCACCTCCTTCTTCTGGTGCAAGCGCTCGATCCGCCAGAGCACGTGTTGAAGAGAGAGTTCGTAGTCCTGCATCAAGCCTTCCACTCGCGACACCTCCAGCTACCCCAACTCGAACAGAAGGTACGGAAACCTCGATGGTAAGGCCGCCGCGCGTAGCATGCACATCCATGGCTGCGCTGGGTCGAGCTGACCTCCACATGCATACGACCGCCAGCGACGGTTGGCCGACGCCTCACGAGCTGGTCGACCACGCGACCCGCCGCGCTTCACTCAACGTGATAGCGGTCACGGACCACGACACGATCGAGGGCGCGCTGCGCGCTCGGGACCACGCGGCCAAGCGAGCGAAACTTCACGTCATCGTCGGCGAGGAGGTGTCCAGCCGCGACGGGCACATCGTGGCCCTGTTCCTCGAGCGTCGAATCCGGCCCGGCATGTCGGCCGCCGCGACGGTGCACGCGATTCACGAGCAGGGCGGCATCGCGATGGCCCCGCATCCTTTCTGGCGCACTCAAAAGCGCACCCGGACCGCCCCGGTGCATGGGGTCGGTTGGCTCGCCGCCGAACTTGATTTCGACGCCATCGAGGTCGAAAACGGGACTCCCGGCTTTTACGTCTTCAACCAGCTGGCGCACCGGCTCAATCTTGGGCTGGGCGCCGCCGAAATCGGCTCATCGGACGCGCACATACTCGACGCGATCGGTCGGGCTTTCACGGAGTTCCCCGGCAAGACGCCGGAGGCATTTCGCGCAGCCATCGAGTCCGGAACGACCGTGGCTCGGCGGCAGCGGTACCGGGCCGTGGGGTTGGTACGGTACGCGGCGTGGGGCTTGAACCACCAGAGGTACGCCGTCGGCTGACCGCCCCCTACGGGGCCGCAGTTGGAAAGTGCACGATCAGGTGACGGCCGGGATGAACCCGGCCTACTCGCGATGTCTGGGTTCCATACCATGAGAGTGCGCCCGCGTAG
>DATBZP010000081.1:0-31648 GCA_036513135.1 Candidatus Dormiibacterota bacterium
GATTGCCTCCAGGCGCTGGAGGTCCCAACCGTCGAGGTCCACCTCTCGAACATCCACGCGCGCGAGGAGTTCCGGTCGAAGAGCGTTACCGCCCGGGCTGCGCGAGGCGTGATCACGGGGCTGGGTTTCGCGGGTTACGGACTGGCGATGCAGTACCTGGCTGAGCTGTGACAAACGGATCACCGGATCTTTGGATCCCATGCGGCCCGATCCGTGCGTTAGGGGGCCCGTCCCTCCGTCGTCACGCATCTAACGACGCGCTCCTTGGAGGTCCACCCCTGCCTTCGGCTCGGACCACCTGGATCTCCAAATCTCTCGGTGACCGCTGCCACAGCTCAGCCGGGGCTGAGCTGTGATCTCAACGAGCGACTTTCGCAACGGGACCATGTTTGAGATGGATGGCCAGCTGCTCCAGGTCGTCAGCGTTGAGCACATCAAGCTGGCTCGGGCAGGCGCCGTCATCAAGGCGAAGCTGCGCAACCTCCTGACCGGGTCGATCTTCGAGCACAGCTTCCGGAGCGGCGACAAGTACAAGACGGTCCGGATCGACAAGAGCGAGGCGACATATCTGTACGCAGACGGCGCACACCACTACTTCATGGACACGCAGACGTACGACCAGGTGCCGGTCGATGAAGACCTCCTCGAATCGGTGCTCCCGCTCTTGAAGGAGGGAAGCGTGGCCCACCTTCTGCGGTACCAGGACCGGCTGATCGGTGTCGAGCTGCCGATCAACGTGGAGCTGAAGGTGCTTTCGACCGATCCGGGATTCAAGGGCGACACGGTTTCGGGTGGGACCAAGCCCGCGAAGCTCGAGACCGGGGCAACGATCCAGGTTCCCCTCTTCATCCAGCCCGGTGACTTGATCCGGGTGGACACCCGAACTCAGTCCTACATGGAAAGGGCGTAGCGACGGTCCTAGGCGGTAGCATGCCCCTGATGGCTCAGAACGGCTCGCTGGGGGCGGTCCGCGTGGCCAACGAGGTGATCGCCAGCATCGCGGCACTTGCCGCGTGTGAGGTCGAAGGCGTCGAAGGCATGGACGAGACGGCCGCGCGACATTTTGGCGACTGGGTTCGCCGCCAGTCCGCGCACCGTGGCGTCCGCGTGCACATCGAGTCCGATCGCTCGATCCACCTCGAGGTCTTCATCACGGTGGAGTCGGAGGCAAAGCTGGCCGAGGTTGCCGGCTCGGTCCAGACGAATGTCGTCGAAGCAACAGAGCGCATGCTCGGCCTGGAAGTGGGGGAGGTCAACGTCTTCGTTTCCAGCGTCGCCTTCGGCCACTAGGACCGTTGCTTGGGTAAGCGACACCAGGCCAGGGAGCTGGCGCTCAAGACCCTGTTCCAGCTCGAAGGCGCGGAAGACGACCCCGAAGAGGTCTTGCGCTACCACGCTTTCGAGGGTGCCGCGACGCCAGACGTAGCGAATTTCGCATTGCAGCTTGTTAACGGGGTGCTCGCCAACCGAGAGAAGCTCGACTCGATTCTCAGCGAGGCATCCGACCACTGGAAGCTCGAGCAGATGGCGAAGGTCGACCGGGTCATCCTTCGGATCGCGGTTTACGAGATCGCGATCGACCGCCACGTTCCGACCAAGGCCGCGATCAACGAGTCAATCGAGCTCGCGAAGACATTCTCTGGCGAGGAGGCAGGCCGCTTCGTGAACGGCATCCTGGGCCGGGTCGCCGCGACCGCGACGCCAGGAGGTGAGCCTGGAGATGCCCACCGGCCGGCCCTCCGGTCCCAACTCCCTTAGGACGTGGGCACAGCACGCCCAGTCGAGGCCGCGCGCTTCGAGGAATTGCTCACCACCCTCGAGAAGACCATCGCCGAGCTGGCGGGCGGCACCGCCCCTCTCGAGGAGCTGGTTGCCGCGCACCAACGGGCCGTCCGTCTTCTCGCCGAGGCGACCTCCCGTCTCGACGAGCTGAAAGCTCGCGCCGACCAGACCGCCCGATCGTTAAACAGCCCCCTGGACTCCGAGGTTTCGCCGTCAGTTCGTGGGACCCCCGGGTAAGGGCGTGAAGTTTATTCTCGCCCCGGTGTTGGCCTGGGCGATCGCCCAGGCGGCCAAGGTGATCCTCACCTCGATGCGACAGCGAAGGCTGAACCTGCGCGTCCTGGCGGAGACCGGTGGAATGCCCAGCAGTCATGCCGCAATCGTGATGGGCATGACCACCGCGGTCGGTAAATATGCCGGCGTCTCTTCCGCTGCATTCGCGATCGCCCTTATCTTCTCGTTCGTGGTTATGTACGACGCGGCAGGGCTACGCCGGGCCGCCGGCCGGCAGGCTGCCGTCCTGAACCGCCTGGTCGAGGACCTGGTGCACATGCGAGGAATGCAGGAACAGAGGCTTCGCGAGCTGCTCGGTCACACACCGGTCGAGGTGGTGGTCGGCGCCATGCTCGGCGTCGGCGTCGGGCTGATCCTCTGAAGGCGATGACACGTCTTGACGTGATGGTGGCGAGAAACGGCCTGGCCGAGTCGCGGGAGCGGGCGCAGGCGCTGATCATCGCGGGCAAGGTGCGGGTTGCGGGGGAAACGGTGCGGCGGCCAGACCGCTCCATCAGCGACGACGCCGCCATCTCCGTCGAGTCGGACCCGGATTTTGCCAGCCGCGGCGCATTGAAGCTGGGCCCCGCTCTCGATGGCTTCGAGGTTGATCCGCGAGGCCGAATTTGCGCAGATGTCGGTGCCTCGACAGGAGGGTTCACGGACGTGCTGCTCCGGCGCGGCGCTGCGAAGGTGTTCGCGATCGACGTCGGCCGCGGCCTAATCCATTGGCGCTTGCGCCAGGACCCCCGGGTCGTTGTGATCGAGCGAGTTAACGCTCGCGATCTCACGGCCTTCCCAGAACCCGTGAGCCTCATCGTGGTCGACGTGTCGTTCATCAGCCTGGAGAAGGTGCTGCCGGCCCTACGCCGAGCCGCGCCGGACGCGGAGGTGGTGGCGCTGTTCAAGCCGCAGTTCGAGGTCGGCCGGACGGAGGTGGGGAAGGGTGGCATCGTGCGCGACCCGGTCGCGATCGAGGTGGCACTCCGGCGATTCAGAGAATGGTGCCCCGCGAATGGCTACGAAGTTGCGGGCGAGGCGCCATCTGCGGTGACCGGGGCGGGAGGCAACCAGGAATTCTTCCTCCGTCTGGTATGCAGACGCGATCCATGAGTCGCATCAAGCCCGCGCCCGCGGGCGACATCTGCATCCTTCTTGGACCGCGCGCCGAGCAGTCCGTGGTCCAACGCGCCGTCGCTGTTTTGAAGCAGCGCGGCGTCGATGCCTGGGTAGCCCAGCGCGATGACCCAGTGAGCTCGATCATCGCCCGTCTCAAGGGCGCGGCCCTGGTCGTGACGCTTGGCGGTGACGGCACGTTTCTCGCCGGCGCTCGCGTCGCCGCGCCGCGAGGCATTCCTCTGCTGGGTGTCAACCTCGGCCGCCTCGGCTTCCTAACCGAGGTGGAATCGGACCAGCTCGAGGAGGGTCTGACGCGGTTCCTCGACGGCGCCTACCGGATCGAAGAGCGGACCATCCTGCAGGTGACGCTCAGCCGCGGCGGGCGGGCCGTCACGCGGTCGATCGGCCTGAACGAGGTCGTGGTCGATCACTCGGGCGAGGCACGCATGCTGCGAGTCGAGATCGACGTCGGCGGCCAGGCGGTCGGGGTCATCGATGCCGACGGCGTCATGGTCGCGACAGCGACCGGTTCCACGGCTTACGCGCTCGCCAGCGGTGGACCGATCCTGGTACCGACGCTTCGCGATCTGGTCCTCGTCCCCATGAACCCATTCGCCCTCACCGTACGCCCGATCGTCTTTCCCCCTGGCCAGGACATCACCCTGTCGGTCCTGCGCGGGCCCGGCGAGATGCGGATCGACGGCGGCCGTCGCGGACGGGCAATCGCGACCGGAGACACGGTCCGCTGCGGGTCCCATCCTCGCCGCCTGAAGGTGGTTCGATTCGGCCCTCCTGAGGAGTTCTACCGGCGGTTGGGCGACAAGCTTGGGTGGGGCCGGCCGCTGGTACCTATGAAGTAGTGCTGAAAGAGCTGCGAGTCCGTGATCTGGCGCTGGTCACGGACTGTCGGGTCCGCTTCGGGTCCGGCCTCAACCTGCTCACCGGCGAGACTGGCAGCGGCAAGTCGCTCATCGTCGACGCGTTGAGCCTGACGCTGGGTGCGAGGGGCGGCGCCGACCAGGTCCGCCATGGAGCCGAGCGGGCCACGGTGGAGGGCGCCTTCGAATCCGGCGGGGCGGCGCTGGTGCTGCAGCGTGAGCTGGGCAAGCGCAGCAGTGCTCGAATCGATGGCCGGCCTGCGAATCCCGGCCAGCTGCGCGAGCTCGGTCGCAACCTCGTCGCCTTGCACGGTCAGCACGAGCACCACGCGCTGCTTGACAGCGACACGCAGACGGAGCTGCTCGACGGGTACGCGGGAGCGCTCGAGATGCGCGCCGCGGTGACCGTGAGTCACGGGACGTGGATCGATGCCGGCAACAGGGTTCGCGATCTCGAGCAGCTTCGCTCGCGCGGGCAGCGCGAACAGGAGTACATGCGCTGGCAGCTGGAAGAGCTCCGCTCAGCCGATCCGCGACCGGGCGAGGACGAGGAGCTTTCGGCCGAGCGCGCAGCAGCCAGGCATGCGGCTCGGCTCGCGCAGCTCGGACAGCTGGCGATCGACGCGCTGCACGAGGATGGCGTGGCGCGGGCGGCCGCGGCAATCCGCTCTGCGGCCGATCTCGACCCACGGCTCGGCCAGCATGCATCGCGACTGGAGACGCTTGCGGAGGAGTCGTCGGACGCGGCTGCGGAGCTCAGGCGTTACGGCGACGTGCTGGATTCCGATCCGCGGCGGCTGGAGGCGGTCGAATCTCGCCTGTCGGTGCTCGACGGGATCAAGCGAAAATACGGCGGCACGCTGGAGACTGCGCTAGAGGAGCGGCGGCGCCTCGAGCTTCAGATCGATGCGACCAAGGACCTCGAGGGGGCGGTCGCAGCCGCGCTGGCGGAACGGGCTGCATCTCGCGCTGACCTCGAGGCCGCCGCCGGGCGCCTGACCAAGGCGCGCCAAGCGGCCGCGCGACGCATGCAGGAGTCTGTTACCCACGAACTGGCCGGCCTGCGCCTGGAGGGCGCGCGCTTCGAGATCGCGCTGCGGCCAGCCGCCGAGCTCGGTCCGTCCGGTGCCGAGGGCGCGGAGATGATGTTCTCTGCCAACCCCGGAGAGCCTCTCCAGCCGCTCGCACGGGTCGCTTCGGGCGGAGAGCTCGCTCGCGTGATGCTCGCCATCAAGACCGTCGGCGCCGATGCTGACAAGCTTCCGACGCTGGTGTTCGACGAGGTCGATGCCGGGATCGGCGGCGAAGCGGCCCTGCAGGTCGGCCTGCGTCTCAAGGCCCTCGGTGCGCGACACCAGGTGCTGGTGGTCACGCACCTCGCGCAGATTGCCGCCTTCGCCGACCACCACCTGCTCGTGGAGAAGTCTCCCGGTCCTGACGGGCGCAATGTGGTGTCAGTTCGAGAGCTGACTTCGAATGATGAGCGCGCGCGCGAGCTCGCCCGGATGATGAGCGGCGGCGTCACACCGAAAGCGGTGGCACGAGCCCACGAGCTCCTGGACGAGGCTCGACGCTAGTGGACTGTAACGGCCAGAGCTGGAGCAGGCCGCAGGCTCGAAGACCGGCGTTCCAGGCGGCCGGTGCCAAGGCGCGGGTGGCGAGAGGAGGATGGCATTGATAGATGCCTGACGACGATCGCCGGGGCCCGCAACGCCGGCATCAGCGCCCGCAGGGCGCCCGGCCGTCTGGGACGTCGGATGCTCCAGATTTGGCTGGTACGGTCCACTAGGTGCCGAGACTGTTCAGCGGTCCGGACGATCGCCGGCTAAAGCGCGCGTTGTGCATCGTCCCGCACCCTGACGACATCGAGTTCTACTGCGCCGGAGCCGTCCTGTTGATGACCCGTCGTGGCGTGGTCGTCGACTTCGTCCTCGCGACCTCAGGCGACAAAGGCGCGCCCGACGCCAGCAAGTCCCGCGCGAAGGTAGCGCGCATTCGCGAGCGTGAGCAGGAGCAGGCGGCAGACATGCTGGGCGTGAAACGTGTCGCCTTTCTCCGACATCCAGATGCCGAGCTGGTCGAGAGCCTCGAGCTGCGGGAGGAGTTCGTCCGCGAGATCCGTGTCTCGAAACCGGACGTTCTCCTGACATTCGACCCCAACGTCCCTTACCGCTTTCATCCCGACCACCGCGTTGTGGGGCGTGTGGCGCTGGACGCCGCGTGGCCCAGCGCGCGTGATGCGCTCACGTTCCCCAAGGCCGGCCCTCCACACGAAACCGCCGAGGCATGGTGCTTCGGCGGCCTCCAGCCCACGCTCGAGATCGACGTGGCAGAGGTGCTCGGCACGAAGATCGAGGCGCGGCTCGCACATTCGAGCCAGACTCCTAATCCGGCCGGGCTCATCCGCCGCTGGCGCGCCATGGCCCGCGTCGAGAAGTTCCACCAAGTCAACCTGAGGTAGCCTTACCGCTCGTGGAAGTTGGTCCAAGACTCGACGTCAAGACGCCGGTGTTCGAAGGGCCGCTCGAGCTTCTCTTGGCACTGGTGGAACGCGAGGAGCTCGACATCTTCCAGGTGTCGCTCGCGAAGGTGACCGACGCGTACCTGGCCGAGATCGCCGCTCGTGAGGTCGCGGACCCACATGAGATGGCCGAGTTCTTGTGGATGGCGGCGCGCCTCCTGCTGATCAAGTCGATCCGCCTGCTGCCGGGCGAAGCACCCACCGAAGAAGAGACCGACCTGCTCGGATGGGAGGAGGAGGTTCGCCAGCGGCTCGAGGAGTACCGCGCCTACAAGGAGATGGCAGGCGAGCTGATGGAGCGAGCGCAGAAGGATTCCTACGCGTTTTCGCCTCCGGCGCGCCCGATCGAGGCCGGCGGCCAGGAGGAGCCACTTGAGGTTGAGCTGCTTCTGGTCGCATTCAACAGCGTTCTCGCTCGCATCCCTCCACGACCCCTGGTCGTCACGGGCCGCACCTGGACGCTCCAGGAAAAGCTCGACGTGATCATCGACAGGCTGCAGCGCGGACCGATCGAGCTCGTGGAGCTCATCCTGGAATCCGAGGATCGTCTCGAAGCTGTCGTGACCTTCGTCGCGGTCCTCGAGCTGCTGCGACGGTCGCTTGTGAGCGTCCGCCAGAAAGAGCGCTTCGGTCCGATCCATGTCGAGGCGAGGGACCCTGCCCATGAATGACGTTTCGGCCGCGCTCGAGGCGATTCTCTTCAGCTCCAACCGCCCGCTGAAGCTGCGCGAGCTGCAGCAGGCGACCGATTCGGATCGCACCGCCATCGAGCAAGCACTCGACACCCTTCGCCAGGCGCTCGACGGGCGCGGCGTGATGCTGATGCGACACCACGACGAGA
Organism: Candidatus Dormiibacterota bacterium; assembly: GCA_036513135.1. Classification (GTDB taxonomy): domain Bacteria; phylum Chloroflexota; class Dormibacteria; order Dormibacterales; family Dormibacteraceae; genus Palsa-870. The sequence goes on from DATBZP010000081.1 coordinate 7,415, forward strand.
TTCACCTCGCAACCCGGCCGGAATACGCGCCGGCTGTGCGGCGTGCCCTCCGCCCAGAGGTCTCGGGCAAGCTCTCGCCTGCTGCATACGAAACGCTCGCCATCGTGGCCTACCAGCAGCCGGTCCCGCGCTCGCGAATCGAAGCTGTTCGCGGCGTCAACTGCGACAGCGTTCTCACGAACCTCGAGCTGCGTGACCTGATCACCGAAGTCGGGCGCGGTTCTGGACCAGGCCAGCCGAAGCTGTACGGCACCACGATGAGGTTTCTCCAGGTGTTGGGTCTCGAGTCACTCGATCACCTGCCCACGCCCCAACTCGACAGGGATCAGTCAGGTGCAGCATCGAGCGCACGGCCGCTAACCAAGAACGTCTGAATCGCTTCCTGGCACGATCCGGCGTGGCCAGCCGCCGTGCCGCCGACGCGCTCATCGCGTCGGGAGCGGTCCGCGTCAACGGCAAGCCCTCGCCGCCGACTGGGCTTCTGATCGACCCAGAACACGACCGCGTCACCGTTAACGGCCAAGCAGTCAAGCCGGTCACGCGACATCGCTACATCGTCTTGAACAAGCCGCTGGGCGTGATCACGACCGCGAAGGACGAGTCGTCGAGAACCACCGTGCTGGACGTGGTCGGGGACGAAGGTCGGGGCGGGCATCGGCTGTTCCCGGTCGGCCGTCTGGACGCTGACACCACGGGCATGCTTCTGCTCACAGACGATGGCGACCTCGCGTATCGCCTCACCCATCCGGGCTACAAGGTGAGCAAGGAGTACATCGCCCTGGTCGCCGGCAATCCCAGCGCGGCTGACCTGGAGACCCTGCGCAAGGGCGTTCAGCTCGATGACGGAGTGACTGCTCCTGCTGAGGTCGACGTGCTTCGAATCACGCCGGGCAGCCGCGATTCCGGGATCGCCGAGGTCCGGATCGTGATCCGCGAAGGCCGGCACCGTCAAGTGCGCCGCATGCTGCACGGCATTGGCCACAAAGTTCAATCCCTCCGGCGTACAGGCTTCGGCCCGTTGAAGCTCGGGCGTCTGAAGGAGGGCGGCTGGCGGGTGCTGGGCGAGGCGGAGATCGCGGCGCTTCGTCGGGCGGTCGAAGAGAAGGCTGCGAAATGATCGTTGCAATCGATGGCGGTGTGGCCTCCGGCAAATCGGCCGTCGGTCGCCGTGTCGCAGAGGCGCTTGGCCTTCCCTTCGTGGACAGCGGACTCATGTACCGGGCAATCACCAGGATCGCCGCCGAGCTTGGCCTTGATTCGCACGATTCTGAGGCGATCACGCGGCTGGCCCAGTCAACCGACGTGAAGGTCGATGGTGAGCGCGTATGGGCGAACGGCGTCGAGCTGACCCAGGGAATTTACGACGCGGACTACGCCGATGCGCTGCCGTTGATCTCGGCCATCCCAGGCGTGCGGCAGGCCCTAGTTGAACAGCAGAGGCGGATGGGGGGCACGGGAGTCGTGATGGCCGGGCGCGACATCGGCACGGTCGTGTTTCCGGACGCCGACCACAAGTTCTTCCCGGTCGCGAGCCTCGAGGAGAAGGTCCGGCGCCGCGCCGCGCAGTACGAGCGGCGAGGCGAGCGGGTGGATGAGGACGCCATGCGCAAAGAGGTCGAAGAGCGCGATCGAGTCGACACTCAGCGGGTGGTTGCTCCGCTGAGGCCCGCTCCGGACGCCGTCGTGATCGACACCGACCGGCTCGACATCGAGCAGGTGGTCGCGCTCATCCTGAAGCACATCGCCACGTGATCTACGCGTTTCTGCGCGCGCTGATGCGTGCAATGACCACGACTTACTTGCTCGGACTGTTCCAGGTCGTCGGGGCCGCGAACATTCCGCGCACCGGAGCGCTGATCATCTGCCCCAACCATTCGGCCACGCTCGACCCGCCGATGGTGCCGGCGTTCGTTCCGCGCAACGACACCTGGAACATGGCCAAGTCCGAATATTTTCGAACCCGACTCCTACGTTTCATCTATCGCAGCTACCACTCGTTTCCAGTTGTGCGCCATACCGCTGACCGGGTGGCTCTGCGGCGGGCCTTCGATCTTCTCAAGGCCGGTCAGGTCCTGATCATCTATCCCGAGGGGACGCGCGTCGAGTCCGGTGTGCTCGCTTCGCCAGAGCCTGGCGCGGGCTTCATCGCGCAGAAATCAGGTTCTCCAGTCCTGCCGGTTGCACTGACAGGTACTCGTGACTGCCTGCCGAAGGGCGCGCGCTGGCCGCGGCGGACCAAGGTCACGATCACATTCGGCAAGCCGTTCGTCGTCCTTCCGAGACGCGCCGACGGATCGCGCGTGACCCACGAAGAGGCTTCAGGCGCGATCATGGTCGCCATCGCCGAGCTCCTTCCACCCGATCAGCGCGGGGTGTTCACGGACCTGGACTCGTACCGAAAGAAACTAGCGGGAGTGACACGGCCGGCATGATCGCCAGCGTGGCCAGGGAGGCCGGGTTCAACCCGGCCTCGACTTTGTCCAATTGCCACCCAGACGTGGCTTGGAGTAACCCTTTAGAAAAATCCCATCCGTATACCGGAATGGGAGCAGTGACTGCGGCGAAGCCGCACTCGCGATGAGGGAAAACCATCCGGGTTTTCCCCTCATATTTACCCGATCGCGGGTCGGGCCCAGTCGTCCTCGGTGAGGCTGCCGAGCGCCGGATTGAAGCAGGCGTCAAACGCTTCCTTCAGGGTCTGCGGAGTCAGGCGCGGCGGCTCCTGCCGGTAGTTGGCGAGATCGACTAGCCGCGCGATCAAAGCGCGCGGGTGGGAACCACGCAGAGGCTTCTTTCCGTAGAGATTGTTGAGCAGGTATCCGATCGCCTTCTCGTCGAACGTCACGCCCTGCCGGTCGCACTCGTACCGGAGGATGCGGCCGAAGGCCTCGGGCGACGGGTTGCCGATGCCGATCTTGTACGCCATGCGGCGAAGGAAGGCCTCGTCGACGAGCTCTGTGGGGGAGAGGTTGGTCGAGAAGACGACCTGGCAGAGGAAGGGCAGCTCGATCTTGCGACCCGATGCAGACAGGTCCAGGTAGTCGACCTTCTTTTCCATTGGCACGATGAACCGGTTCAGGAGCCGCATGGGCGGCACCTCCTGCCGGCCGAAGTCGTCGATCACGAAAACTCCGGCGTTGGCCTTCCACTGAAGGGGTGCTTCGTAGTATCGGTTGGAGCCGTCATAGGTGAGGTCCAGCTGCTGCAGCTTGAGCTCGCCGCCGGCCACCACCACCGGCCGCTCCACCTTGACCAGCCGGCGATCGATGGGCTGCTCGCCCTCGGCGACCTTGTGATAGACCGGGTCGATCACGCGGATGATCTCGTCCCCGACCGCGACCGCGTGCGGGATCTCGATCGGCGCGCCCATCAAAAGGGCCATGCGTTCGGTGATCGTGCTCTTGCCGTTTCCGGGGGCGCCGAAGATGAACAGCGACGCCCGAGAGACCATTGCGCCACCGATCTGATCGATCACGTGTTGCTCGAGCTCGAGGGTGCCGAGCGCCTTCTTCAGGGCTGAGTCCGTGACGTTGGCTTTGCCCGTCACCTGTGAGCGGACAAGACTGAGATAGTCGTCGAAGTTGATCGGGCAGGGTCCGAGGTACCGCGTCTGCACGGCGGACATCTCGGAAGCACGTTGGCGGCCCGCGCTCGACACGACGTAGTTCATGCGCACGGGGATGGGCCTGCCCTCGACACCCGGGTCGTTCGAGAAGCCCATGGTGTCCATGAGCTGGGACTTCTGGAACTCTTCGATGATCGGCTGGAGCGTCTCGAACGGCAGCCCAAGTCGCGTTTCGATGGCCGCTCCGCTCAGTTGGTCGGCGAAGGCGATGGTCCGCAGGAGAAGGCTCGCGACGAGATCCCGCCGGACATGAAGGTCCTCGAGCCGCTTGGGTGCCTCGATCGCGCCGGTTAACATCGGGCGCAAATATACCAACCGGCGCTCGGCTTAAGCCCCGCTTCAGCGTTGCTTGACGCCGCACGGGCGCTCACCGTTGAGAGCGAACCGGGCCTGTTCCACCTCACGGCCTTCCGTAGAATCCGGTGAGCCTTGCCGGAATACGCAGCCCTCGACCTCGAGACCACCGGTCTGGATGCGGCCCGGGACAGAGTGATCGAGATCGGCGCGGTGGCCTTCACACCTGAAAGCGTCACGACGACGCTAGAACGCCTGGTCGATCCTGGGCGCGCCGTCCCGGAGACTGTCCTCCGGCTGACCGGGATCAAACCCGAGGAGCTGCGAGGGGCGGCCAGCGCCGAGTCCGCCCTGCGCGAGCTGGCCGACTTCCTGCGCGGGCGCCAACCGGTCGGGCACGGCGCTCGCCTCGACGTCGACTTCCTGACGGCGGCAGGCCTGTGGGACCCTTCGATCGAGATCCTCGACACCCTGGACGTGGCTCGCATCCTTTTGCCCTCGGCGGCCAGCCACAGCCTCCCGCTGCTTGCGACGGAGATGGGTTTCACCCAGCCGAGACCTCACCGCGCGCTGGATGACGCCGACGCCACGCGCCAGCTCCTCCTTCGGCTCCGCGAGGAGGCGGCGCTCCTCGACGAGACATTGAAGGAATCGATGCTCGCTCTCGTAGCCCCGTACAGCTGGTCGATCGCCCGGTTCTTCGCCGAAGCGCTGACGGCGCCCAACCCCGCCCCCGATGGCTCGCCGGCCAAGGTTGTCGAGTCGGTCAGGGGCAAGTCGGGCGAGCTGCCCCCGGACGACCCGGCGCTGGTGGCCGCCTTGCTCGGTCCCGAGGGGCCCCTCGCCGGTGTGCTTCCTGGCTACGAGCACCGCGAGGTCCAGCTCCAGATGCTCCTTGCGGTCGCGCAGATCCAGGCGCGTGGCGGCACGCTCGTCGTCGAGGCCGGCACCGGCACCGGCAAGAGCCTGGCCTACCTGGTGCCGTCGCTCGCCCGTGCGGTGCGACATGGCGAGCGTGTGGTCGTCTCCACGAACACCCACACGCTGCAAGAGCAGCTGATGGGCAAAGACCTGCCCGGGCTGCGCGAGTGGCTGCCGTGGGACTTCAAGGCCTGCCTGCTCAAGGGCAGGTCCAACTACGTGTCTCTGCGGCGTTGGCACCGCTACCTGGCCGAACCCTGCAGGGATGCCGATGACCTGAAGTTCAAGCTCAAGGCCCTGCTGTGGCTGCACACGACCGAGAGCGGCGATCGTTCGGAGCTGCGCCTGCACGGGCGCGAGGAAGTTCTGTGGGCGCAGATCGCGTCTGATCCGCTGGACTGCGTTGGGATTCACTGCACGAAAGAGGACTGCTACGTCCATCGCGCCCGCGCGGAGGCCGAGGCGTCGGACCTGGTCGTGGTCAACCACGCGCTGTTGCTCGCCGACGCCGAGGTGGGGGGAGGTCTACTTCCAGACTTCGACCACCTCGTGATCGACGAAGCCCACCACCTCGAGGACGCTGCGACGCGCGGCCTGCGCCAGGAGGTGGACGGCCCCGGTTTGCTCGCGCTGCTCGAACGCCTGGCCAGTCCCTCCCCACTTGCTGGAGGGGGGACGCACTCTGGCTTGCTGGCAGAACTCCAGCGCCAGCCTCACCTTGGGGCTTCGGACGAAGCGTTCAGCCAGGCAATACCGATGAGCCTGGTCGCCGGGCAGCGCGTCCGCGAGCTCTTTGAGGGGGCAGCCATCTGGGTTGGGACGAAGCTTGGTGAGTCCGAACGTAGGGACGACTCGGTTCGCCTCACGCCGGCGCTGCGGGAGGACGAGGGCTGGTCATCGATATACCTCACCGCGGAAAACGCAGCGACCGCGCTCACGGCACTGGATGCAGCGCTGCGCAGGGCGGTCGCCGGTGTGCGCGACTGGCTGGGTGGTTCTGAGCCCGACCAGGGCATCCGCGAGCTCGAGATCATCCGCGGCCGGCTGGAGGCTGCCGGGCGCGTGCTCGGTGAGGCACTGCTCTCTCCGGATCCCAATCGTGTCTACTGGTTCACGCTGCTCGCGCGCACTGAGAACCTGGTCCTGCGCGCTGCGCCGATCAACGTCGGCTTGCTGCTCCGCGACCGCGTGTACGCCGAACGTAAATCGACGGTGTTCACGTCGGCCACCCTGGCGGTAGGTGGGACGTTTGACTACTTCAGGTCGAGAGTCGGCCTCGGTCCGGGGATCGAAGAGCTCATCCTGTCGTCACCGTTCGACTTTCTCCATCAGGCGTTGGTCTGCCTGCCCTCGAACTTTCCCGCACCTGAGCACGAAAGCTTCGACGGGCAAGTTGAAGAGGTCATCGCGTCCGTGGCGCGGCGGGTCGGCGGCCGCACCCTGGTGCTCTTCACCTCGCACCGGCAGCTCCGCGACGTTCACGCGGCGTTGAAGCATCGCGTCGACCTGGACGAGGTTCTGATCCTCGGGCAGGGCATCGACGGGCAGCGGCGCCAGCTGTTGAAGTCGTTCGAGGAGGCTCGGCGCCCGCTGCTGCTCGGCACCGCGAGCTTCTGGGAGGGCATCGACGTACCGGGTGAACGATTGAGCTGCGTGATCATGGTCCGCCTTCCTTTCCCCGTGCCGACGGAACCCGTCTACGCGGCGCGCGCCGAGCAGGTCCGCGACGGCTTCGCCCAGCTGGCGCTGCCGCAGGCAGCGCTGCGTCTGAAGCAGGGCTTCGGCCGGTTGATCCGGCGCTCCACTGACCGCGGCGCGGTGGTGATCCTCGACAACCGGATCCTGGGTCGTGATTACGGGAAGGCATTCCTGGACGTGCTGCCGCCGGCTTCACGCTTCGTCGGCCCGGCAGCTGAGATCGCGGACAGGGTTGGCGATTGGTTGGAGAGGGATTGAGCGCGCGTCACCTCCCCGCTCGCCGGGGAGGTGCCCGGCGAAGCCGGGCGGTGGGGAAGCCCGGGTGGGGGGGATTCCTGTTGCAACTGCGACCATCATGAGCACGCTCTTCGTAGTAGCAACCCCGATCGGCAATCTCGAGGACGTGACGGCTCGCGCGCTTCGAGTGCTAGGCGAGGTCGGAGCTATCGCTGCGGAGGACACACGCATCACCGCCAGGCTTCTCGCCCGGCACGGCATCCGCAAGCCATTCATCAGCTATCGCGCCCCGGTCGAGCGGCGCGGCCTGCCACGCGTAATGGCAGAGCTCGACCAGCACGACGTCGCGCTCGTGAGCGACGCGGGCACACCGACCCTCTCGGATCCCGGCCAGGCCCTGGTCACCGCCGCATGGGCGGCGGGACACACCGTCGTGCCCATTCCGGGCCCCAGCTCGGTGACCGCGGCGCTGTCGGTCGCGGGCTATGGCGGTCCAGGTTTCGCCTTCCTCGGCTATTTGCCCCGCAAGCCGGGCGACCTGCGGCGGTTGCTCGCGACGCTGGCCAATGATCCCCGGCCCGCGGTCGCCTTCGACTCGCCGTATCGCGTCAAGAAGTCGCTTGCGATCATCGCGGAGGTCATGCCCGATCGCCACCTCACCGTCGCGCGCGAGCTGACCAAGCTGCACGAGCAGATCCTGCGTGGCACCGCGCCGGAAGTGCTGGCCGTGCTAGGCGACCCGCCGCGCGGCGAGTTTACCCTTGTGATCTCCGGTGTCCCAAATCAAGCCTGAACGAAGAACGGTCCTGGTCGCGCCGGCATGGCCGTACGCCAACGGCCCCCGCCACATCGGCCACGTGGCCGGCTTTGCCGTGCCGGCTGACGTGCTCGCCCGCTTTGAGCGCCTGCGCGGCTCGCGAGTGCTGATGGCGAGCGGGACCGACGAGCACGGAACGCCGATCACCTACGAAGCCGACAAGGAGGGTGTGCCGCCTCGCGAGTTTGTCGACCGGAACAACGCCCTGATCGTGGAAGACCTTCGCCGGCTCGGTATGACGTACGACATCTTCACCCGGACCACGACCGCCAACCACCATCGCGTCACGCAGGACCTCTTCTTGAAGCTTTACGAGAAGGGCTACCTGGTCAAGAAGACCCAGATGGGCGCCTTCGACCCTTCAAGCGGGCGCACCCTGCCGGATCGCTACATCGAGGGCAAATGCCCGATCTGCGGCTTCACCGATGCGCGCGGCGACCAGTGCGACAACTGTGGTAACCAGCTTGACCCGATCGACCTGATCGAGCCTCATCAACGAGGCAGCCTCGCGCCTGTCGAGTTTCACGAGACCGAGCATTTCTTCTTCGACCTGCCCGCGTTCGGTGAACAGCTCAAGAACTGGATCGAGCGGCACGACAACTGGCGGCCCAACGTGCGCAAATACTCGCTCGAATTCGTCCGCAACCTGAAACAGCGAGCTATCACGCGCGACCTCGACTGGGGCATCCCCGTGCCACTTCCGGGTTGGGAAGACAACCCACACAAGAAGATCTACGTCTGGTTCGACGCGGTGATCGGGTACCTGTCGGCGTCCATCGAATGGGCGGTGCAGCGCGGCGAGCCGGACGCCTGGAAGGAGTGGTGGCAGAACGGCGACGCCTGGCACTACTACGTCATGGGTAAGGACAACATCACCTTCCACACCGTGCTGTGGCCCGCGATCCTGATGGGCTCCGGCGAGCTGGAGCTGCCGGACGACATCGTCGCCAGTGAGTATCTGAACATGGGTGGCAAGAAGCTTTCGACCAGTCGGGGCCAGGTCATCTACGTGCGTGACGTGCTCGAGCGCTATGACGCCGACGCCTTGCGTTACTACCTGATGATCGCGGGGCCGGAGAACCAGGACACCGACTTCACGTGGCCGGAGTTCGTCCGCCGCAACAACGACGAGCTCGTCGCGACGTGGGGCAACCTGGTCCATCGAACACTGGTCAACGCACAGCGCAACTTCGGCGCGGTGCCTGAACCACAGCAGCTCACCGATGCGGACCAGGCCCTGATCAACGAGGTCGAGGATGCGTTGGACCACGTCGCCTTGCAACTGGGCCAAGCCCGTTTTCAACTGGCTTTGAAATATGCGATGGCGATGGCGGCGAAGGTCAACGTGTACCTCGGGACCGAGCAGCCGTGGCATACGATCAAGACGGATCGCGCTAGAGCCGGCACCGTCCTGTACGTCGCGCTCCGCTGTGTCGACAACCTGAAGACGATGCTCACGCCATTCCTCCCGTTCTCATCGCAGAAGCTGCACCAGATGCTGGGCTATGACGACGTGATCGCTCCACAGCCCGAGGTGCGGGAGTTCTCTGAGCACGGCGTATCGCACACCGTGCTGACTGGCGACTACGAAAGCGCCGACCGCTGGCGACCATCTGAGCTCCCACCGGGCCGCGCTCTGTCGCCCCCTGAGGCACTCTTCAAGCGACTCGAAGACGTGGTCGAAGAGGAAGCGCAATCTTCGTAGACACCCATCTCCATCTCGAGGAGCTGGGCGATCCCGGCGAGGTGGTAGCGGCGGCCGTCAGCGCCGGAGTCACGCGCATGATCACCATGGGCGTCGACCTGGAGCGCAGCCGCGCCGCCGTGTCTTTGGCCCATCGCTTCGCGCCGGTATGGGCGGGCGTCGGCCATCAGCCGAGCGAGACGGCGCCGTTCGACCTGGAGGCCATCGGAGAGCTCGCCAGTGACGAACGCGTGGTCGCGATCGGCGAGGTTGGACTCGATTTCGAGCAGCCGGGCAGCCCGCCGCGCGAGGTGCAGATGGAGCGGCTCGGCCGGTTCTTCGACCTGGCGGTGCGGCTCGACCTGCCCGTGTCGATCCACAACCGCGGCGCCTCTACGGAGCTAATTGCGGCGCTCGTCGAACACCGCGGATTGCGCGGCGTCATGCATTACTTCGCGCTCGAATGGGAGTGGGCCGAGCGCTTTCTCGATCTCGGCTTCTTTCTTTCCTTTGCAGGTTTGGTCACGCGCCCCAGCCGGCATGCGTTGCGGGAGGTTGTCAAGCGGTGTCCGGCCGACCGACTGCTCCTCGAAACGGACTCTCCGTATGGCAACGCGCACAAGCGCATGGGGGTGCCGAACCGGCCCGCATATCTGCTCGACACAGCAAACTTCGTCGCCGAGTTGCGCGGGATCAGCCTGGAGGAGCTGGCGGAGACCGAGCGCGCCAATGCGTTCGCCTTGTTCGCGAAGATGACGTGAGCCGGACGCCGGCGACCCGATGAAACTCGATCCTGCCGACCCAGAACAGCTCTCGGCGCTGCTGCGCCGCCATCGCATCGAGCTCAGGCACGGTCTCGGCCAGAACTTCTTGACCGACCCGGCGCTGCGCGACGCGATCGCCGAATCAGCGGGAACAGCTCCAGACGACGAGGTGCTCGAGGTCGGCGCAGGTGTTGGGACTCTGACGGTTGCGCTTGCTGTTCGATGTCGCCGGCTGGTCGCAGTCGAGCTGGACGGCCGGCTCGTTCCGGCGCTCCGCGAAGTGCTGGAGGGACACGAGAACGTCGAGGTTGTGCGGTCGGACATCCTGCGCTTCAACGTTCGTTCGGCCTTTCCCGCTGGAAAGGAGCTTGTTGCGGGCAACATCCCGTACAACCTCACCGGCGCGCTCATCCGCAAGCTCCTCGACGATCCACCTCGTCCGCGCCGGCTCTCGCTGGTCGTCCAGAAGGAGGTCGCCGTGCGATGGACGGCGTCGAGCGGCGCGAGCCTGGCGACGGTGGCTGTGCAGGTATTCGCCGAGGCCAGAATCGCCTTCACAATCCCCGCCGCGGCATTTACTCCGGTGCCGAGGGTGGACTCGGCGCTCGTGCTGCTCGATGTGCGTGAGCAACCCGCCGTTGACGTCGACGATCTCGGCGCCTTCTTCCGCTTTGTGGAGTCCGTCTTCCAGGGGCGCCGCAAGCAGCTCGGCGGAACGCTGGGCCGGATCACCGGCGCCGGCAGCACACAGGCCGGCGCGCGGCTTCGCGATGTGGGCATCGACCCAGAGCGGCGCCCGCAAACGCTCAGTCTTGGGGAGTGGGCGGCGATCTATGAGGAGTTTCGGAGTCCCGGCGGCTAATCTCTAGCGGTCTTTATGGAGCAGCCAATCCGCTTTCCAGTCGAGGGTACGGGCGGCTTTAGATCGGTCCTTCGGCACACTGCTTTCCGGAACATCTGGTTCGCGCAGCTTGCCGCCCAGCTCGCTGACAAGTTCCTACTCTTCTCGCTGATCATCCTGGCGTACAAGATCTCGGGCGGCAGCACGCCTGTGGCGATCACGCTCCTCACCTACACGGTGCCGGCCGTGCTGTTCGCGCCGCCGGCCGGCGTCATCGCGGACCGCATGGACCGCAAGCAGATCATGATGTGGTGCAACTTCGGCCGCGCCGCCGTGGTTGCGCTCATCCCGCTCGCCGCCCTCGTGCCGGGTCTCAAAGGCGATTTCGTGCATCTGCTCGTGATCACCCTCATCTTTTCCGCAGTCGGCCAGCTCTTCGGGCCCGCCGAGGCAGCGGTCATCCCGACGATCCTGCCGCGTTCGGCCCTCATCACCGCCAACTCGATGGCGCTCCTGACCATGGTCCTGACGCTTGTCGTTGGCGGGGCTCTCGCGCCGGTGGTCTCGCGGATCGACCTCTATGCGCCCTACTGGTTCGCGGTGGCCCTCCTGGTCATCGGCGGAACACTGATCTTCGCCTCGGACATCCCGCACCTGCAGCGGACGACCGAACCGCCGGTGGAGGACAGTCGCAACCGCTTTCACATAATGCTGGTCGACATCAAGGAAGGCGTTGACGCCCTGCGCGCATCGCGTGGCCTTCTGCTCGCGTTTGGGCAGGTGAGCATCGCGGTGCTGGTGCTTTTCATGCTGTTTACCCTGGCGCCCGCCTACGTGAGCAAGGTCATCGGCATCGCCGCCCAGGACACCTACGTCATCCTCGCCCCGGCCACGGGTGGCGCGATTCTCAGCGCTGTGCTCCTCGGCCAGTTCGTGCGTCATGTCGACCGCACCCGGCTACTTGCCGGGTCTTTGGTTGCCAATGGGTTGACGATGTTGGCGCTCGCCGCCGTACCGCAGGCCATGGCGCACTTTCCTGACCTGCAGGTCCACAATCGCATCACCGCCGCCACCTTCAGCTTTCTCCTCGGCGTCGAGTTCGGGGCGATCATGATCCCAGCGATCACGTATCTGATGGAGTCGACCAGCGACGAGATCCGCGGCCGCATCTTTGCGCTGCTCTACATGGTGATCAACGGGGTGACCGCGGTGCCCGTGTTGGTGGCAGCGGCGCTCTCTGACACCATCGGCATTGCGCACGTCATCGGCGGGCTCGGCGTTCTTTTGCTCGGGGGCGGTGTCGCGATCATCGCGGCCGGGGCGCGTTCCGGCCAGCCACGACCAGGATGACGACGATCAGAACCAGGACGATGAGGCCGCCGAGCCCGATGTCGCGAAGGATTGCCGCGAGCAGGGCGAGGTTGCTTCCCAGGAGGTAGCCGGCAACTCCGATGACGGCGGCCCACGCAAGCCCGCCGATGGCGCTGAAGAGCTGGAATCGCCAGAACGGCATGCGAGCCATGCCCGCGAGCATCGAACCCCACGTGCGCAGCCCCAGCACGAATCTGCTGGCCAGCACGGCCCTGTCACCGTGTCGCGCGAAGAACAGCTCGGAACGCGCGATGTGCTCCGGTCGGATGTGGAAGATGCTGCCGAAGCGTTCGACGAACGGCCGGCCGCCCTTGAAACCGAGGAAGTAACCGATATCCGCCCCGGCCGTTGCGCCCAGAAAACCGAACAGGATGACCAGGACGATCGAGTGGTGTCGCGCCGCCGCCCACGCGGCCGCGGCGAGCAGCAGCGCTTCACCCGGGAACGGAACGCCCGCGCTCTCGATCAGGATGCCGAGTCCCGCCGCCGGATAACCGAGCGCGTCGACAATCGCGGTTGGATTCACGGTTCTTTCCCCTCCCCCGCCAGGGGGAGGGTCAGGGTGGGGGGCGACTCGAGTTGAATCAAGGCGTCCATATACTGGACGACCCCATGCCCGACTACGGCGATCACGAGGCAAGCGACGATCCATTGCAGCTGCTGCGGCACTCGACCGCACACCTGCTCGCGGCGGCGATCACGGAGCTGCACCCCGACGCGAAGTACGGTATCGGCCCGCCGGTACAGGACGGCTTTTACTACGACTTCGCCTTCGGCGAGCCCGTCTCTGAGTCCGAATTGGGCGCCATCGAGTCGCGGATGCGTCGGATCGCTCAGGAGGACAGGCCCTTCGTGCACGAAACGCTTTCGCGTGCGGAGGCGATCGCAGAGTTTCGCAAGCGGGGCCAGGACTACAAGCTCGAGCTGATCAACGACAAGGTCGAGGGTGACGAGGTGAGCGTCTATCGAACCGGCGAATTTCTCGACCTGTGTCGAGGACCGCATGTCCGGTCGACCCGCGACCTGAAGGCGTTCAAGCTCCTGCGTGTCGCGGGGGCGTACTGGCGCGGCGATGAGAAGAAGCCGCAGCTGACCCGCATCTACGGCACCGCATGGCAAACACAAAGGGAGCTGGACGATTACCTCAAGTTCCTCGAGGAAGCCGAGAAGCGGGACCACAAGAAGCTCGGCCGGGAGCTGAAGCTCTTCGCCCTCGACGAGCGCGTAGGTGTCGGCCAGGTCATCTGGCTCCCGGACGGGGCCACCATCCGGCGGGAGTTGGAGCGATGGATCGTCGATGAAGAGCTGAAGCGCGACTATCGCCACGTCATCACGCCGCACGTCGCCAAGCTGGACCTCTACCGCACCAGCGGTCACTGGGAGCTCTTCCACGAAACGATGTTTCCGCCGATGCGCTTCGAGGACGGAGAAGAGCTGGAGCTCCGCCCGATGAACTGCCCGCATCACATCCTGGTGTACGCCCACGAGCTCCACAGCTACCGCGACCTGCCATTACGGATCGCGGAGCTGGGTCAGAACTACCGGCTCGAGAAGTCGGGCGAGCTGATGGGGATGATCCGAGTGCGCTCTTTCAACTTGAACGACGCGCACATCTTCTGCACGCCTGACCAGGTGATCGGCGAGGTCCGTGGAGCGATCGAGCTAGCCAACTACTTCATGTCCGTGCTCGGAGTCGAGGACTACTCGTACCGCCTGTCGGTGCGTGACAACGTGAAAACCAAATGGGCGGGCACGGATGAGGAGTGGGAGAGCGCTGAGGCCTCGCTGAAAGAGGCGCTCGAAAGCCTGAACCTTCCCTACAAGGTAGGAGTCGGCGAGGCTGCGTTTTATGGGCCGAAGATCGACTTCCAGGTGCGCGACGCATTGCGCCGGGAGTTCACCAACAACACCGTCCAGGTCGACTACCAGCTGCCCAAGAAGTTCGACCTCGAGTATGTCGCCGAGGATGGCTCGCGGCAGCGGCCGGTCATGATCCACCGGGGGGCGTTTGGCGCGTTCGAGCGCATGACCGCCTATTTGATCGAGCAGTACGGCGGCGCCTTTCCGACGTGGCTTCACCCAATGCAGGTGATTGTCATACCGATCACCGACGCGCAGCAGGAGTACGCGAACAAGGTCGCAGACCGGTTGCGCTCGGTCCGCTTGCGAGTTGAGGTCGACGATCGTTCCGAGCGCATGCAGCGAAAGATCCGAGATGCGCAGGCCCGCAAGGTGCCTTATATGGCGATCGTCGGAGCCCGCGAAGCGGAAACCGAGCATGTCAACATCCGTGACCGGTCCGGTAACCAGGCCGACTCAACTCTCGATGCGTTCGCGAGCATGGTCGCCAGCGAAGTCGCCGAAAGGCGCCGCTAGGCTAAAGACCGCCCGGGATTCGCCCGGCGCAGTCGCCCTGCGCCGCGATTGGGACCACGTTGCCGCTCGTCACATCGCCCACGCGGGGCTGGAGCTGAGTGTCCCCGCCCGAAAAGACGTGCGTGTCGTCAATCCACCCGCATGCCTGCATCCCCGCGAACTGCCGGCTCGACTCCTGGATCACGGTGCCCGCGCTCCCCACAAGTGCGACCTGGCTGCCGTTGGGCGACAGGTAGGCCAAAGTCGGCCCGGCGATCGTCAAGGAGCGGGAGGTGGTTCCGGTCCAGCTGACCACGTTGGCCTGGGCTAGGGCGGCTGTGTCTTCGCACACCGCGCCCGCCGGCGAGGGCGGGCCGGCGATCACGCATGTGGGGCCGCCGACAGTGAACCGCCGCAGAGCAGTCCTCGGGTCGACCACATGGAGCTCCTGCGGCCCGGCGCTGAACGGTCCGCCACCCTGCGTGCAGGCCGGCGCCTTCGCCACGACCAGGTTGTTCGTGCCGTGCCAGCCGGTCGGCCACAGCGTGTAGGCGCCCGATTCGCTGAAGACGTCCACGTGATTGCCACCACCGTTCAGGTCTTCGACGTACAGCCTGGTCGTTGCTCCGCTGGAGGTGAAGTCGTCGACGATCACGGCGATGCGCTGGTCGTCGGGGCTGACCGCGAACATGCTGCGTTGGGCGGCGCCAATCGGAACGGTGGTGGCCCGGCCGGTGTCTCCGTTGGGGGCGAGGAAGCGCACGACCCCTTGAGCGTCCATGAAGTAGACCCTCGTATCGCTGGTGCTCACCGGCATCGGAACCACCGCGGCCGCAGCGTTGGCGCAGCTGACCGCTCCAGGGGTGCTGGCTTGCTGGCTCGCGACGACCCTGCCGTCAATCCCCACCAGGCTCACCGTGTAGCTGGTTGTGCTCAAGGGGCTCAACAGCACGGCAAACGCGCTGGTCAGCTGCACCGGGGTCGGACTGCCGGAGGGGTTCGCCGAAGGCAAGCTCTGTCGAGACGAAGAGGCGGCGGCCGGAGAAGGCGACCGGGTCGCGCCTGTGAACGGACCATTGCACGCTCCGGCCAGCGCCGCCGCCACCAGGACGAGAGCAAACTTCGCGGGTGGTGAGGCACCGTTAAAAGTTCCCATCAAATAAAGCCAACGCCACTTTGCGCATCGGGTTACGTTTCCGGTACGATCCAGCACCTGAAGCAGGGCACCGACCCTCACCCCCAGGGCTTCGCTCGAAGGGGTCACGGTTGTGGCGGATGGCTTCAGGCTGTCCGTTTTGTTTTATTTAGCCGAATTGGAGGAATAGCAGGACCCTGAATTTGCCCGAGGTAGCGTCTCATCTCGTTTAAGGAGCTGAAGATCAACGATCAGATCCGCAGCTCGGAAGTGCGGCTGATCGATGACCAGAACAACCAGTTGGGGGTGCTCTCCCTGGACGCCGCTCTGCGCATCGCAAGCGAGAAGGGACTCGACCTCGTCGAGGTGGCGCCGCAAGCGAGCCCGCCAGTCTGCCGCCTGATTGATTACGGACGCTACAAGTTCGAGACGATCAAAAAGGAGAAGGACCAGCGGCGCAAGCAGAACGTCACCAAGCTGAAGGAGATGAAGCTCCGACCGAAGGTCGCCGAGCACGATTTCCAGACCAAGTTCAAGGGTTTGAAGCAGTTTCTGGAAGCAGGTGAGAAGGTGAAGGTGACGATCATGTTCAGGGGCCGCGAGATGGTCCACCAGGACATCGGCAGAAGGATTCTCGACCGGGTCGCGGACGACGCGCGCCCATTCGCGGTCGTCGAACGACAGCCTCTGCTCGAGGGCAAGAACCTCTTCATGATCCTGGCGCCGAGCCGCCAGGGCGTCGCCAAGGAGACCGCGACCAGTGCCTAAGATCAAGACCATGAAAGGCCTCGCCAAGAGGATCCGGGTGACCCGCAACGGCAAGCTCATGCGCGCCAGCGCATGGAAGAGCCACCTGCTCGAGCACAAGTCGCAGAAGCGCAAGCGGAACTACGAGAACGCGCAGCCGGTCGCGAAGGCTGACCGCAAGACCGTCCGCAGGGCGCTGGGTATTTAACCAATGGCGAGGGTCAAGCGAGGCGTTCCTGCACATCGCCGTCACAAGGCGATCCTCGATCGCGCGAAGGGCTTCCGCCTCTCCAAGAAGTTGCTCTTCCGCCCGGCCAACGAGGCCGTGCTGCATGCGATTGCGTACGCGTTCCGCGACCGGAGGCGCCGCAAGCGTGAGATGCGCCAGCTTTGGATCGCGCGCATCAACGCCGCCTCGCGACAGTCGGGGCTGCCCTACAACAAGCTCATGCACGGCCTTCGCCAGGCCGGAGTGGAGATCGACCGCAAGGTGCTGGCCGACCTGGCCGTTCGCGACAGCGGTTCCTTTGCCCAGCTGGTCGAGGTTGCCAAAAAAGCCCTTTAGGAGCCGATCGCGGCCCTGTCGACGGATCTGCGGCGTCTATGCTCGCCGCCATGCCGCGCTTGTCTCCTGACCAGCAGCTGATCTCGAGCCCGGAAAACGAGATCGTCCGCCGCATACGGCGTCTCGCTCAACGGCGCGAACCAGGCCTTGTCCTCCTGGAGGGTCCGCGCGTGCTCGCTGAAGCCGAAGCGGCCGGATTGGAGTTCGAGCTGGTGGCGGTGCGCGAAGGGGATGAGTTCACGGCTCGATCCGGACGGCACATCACCCTCTCGCGTGGGGTTTTCCGTGGCGTCAGCCAGACCGTCACACCGCAAGGAGTGATCGCGATCGCCAGGCTTCACGAGTCAGATGCAAAGTCCGCCCTGGCGGCGGCTCGGAAGCGGCATTGGCCGCTCGTGGTATTGGACGGCGTGCAGGATCCTGGCAACGTCGGTGCGATCTGCCGCACCGCTGCAGCGGCCGGGGCGCCGGCGCTGGCTGTGCTTCAAGGGTCGGCTGACCCGTTCGGGGCCAAGGCGGTGCGCGCGTCGGCGGGCAACGTCTTCCGGCTGACTGTCGCCCGCGCCGGCTGGAGCGACCTCGCCGGTCTGGTCGGATATGGAGCGGCCGCCTTCGGCGGCGAACCGATCGCAGACGCGCCGATCGAGAAAGCGGGCATGATCGTGCTGGGCAATGAGACGCACGGGCTTTCTAAAGCCGACCTCAAGCTCGTCACCGTGCACCTCAGCGAAGGAGTCGAGTCTCTGAACGTGGCCGCCGCCGCGGCACTGATCCTCTTCGAAGTCAAGCGGAGGCTCGCGGCATGAGCGATCCGTCAGCGCTGATCACCGAGGCGCTCGCCGCCATTGCCAAGGCGCGCAACGAGGCTGAGATCGAGGTGATCGAGCTGGAGTACCTAGGCCGTAAGAGCGGTCAGATCAGCCGTCTGTTGTCCGGCATTGGAAAGCTCGAACCAGTGGAGAGGGCAATGCTCGGCCAGCGCGCGAACGAAGCGAAACGGGCCATCGAAGGGGGATTGGCGGCGCGGCGAGCGGAGATCGAGGGCGCGCGCTTGGCGGACATCGCCGAGACCGAAGCGATCGACATCACTTTCCCTGGCCCTCCGCCCGCCCGGGGGCATATCCACGTCCTGACCCAGGTCCGGCGGCAGATCGAGACGGTGCTCGAGAGCCTCGGCTACCAGGTCGAGAACGGTCCCGAGGTCGAGACCGAGTGGTACAACTTCGAGGCTCTCAACCTCTCGGCCGGCCATCCGGCGCGGGAGAACTGGGACTCCTTCTACTTCACCCCGGAGCTGCTGCTGCGGGCGCACACGTCGCCGGTGCAGATCAGGGCCATGCAGCGGATCAAAGAGCCGCCCATCTACATCATCACGCCGGGCCGTTGCTATCGCCGGGACGCTCCTGAGGCGACGCGTCTGCCGTACTTCAGCCAGGTCGAAGGTCTGGCGATCGACAAGGGCCTGACCGTCGGCGACATGAAGGGCACGCTGCTCTACATGATCCAGTCGCTCTACGGAAAAGAGCGCAAGGTGCGCGTGCGTCCGAGCTACTTTCCGTTCACCGAGCCGAGCTTTGAGTTCGACGTGACATGCGGGATCTGCAACGGAATGGGCTGCAAGAGCTGCCGTCACAAGGGGTGGCTCGAGGTCGGAGGCTGCGGGATGGTCCATCCACAGGTGCTTCGCAATGGCGGAATTGATCCCACCCAGTGGAACGGCTACGCCTGGGGCTTCGGCATAGAGCGCATGGCGATGCTGAAGCACGACGTGGACGACATCCGCCTCTTTTACGAATCCGACCTGCGCTTCTTGGAACAGTTTTAGACGCCCGTGAAGCGCTGCCTTGCGATCGTCCACCCAGGTCCCGGATCGACGCCCTTTCTGGGGTCGACCATTACC
The DNA here is from genome assembly GCA_036513135.1 of Candidatus Dormiibacterota bacterium. Lineage (GTDB taxonomy): Bacteria > Chloroflexota > Dormibacteria > Dormibacterales > Dormibacteraceae > Palsa-870. Next base: position 26,369 of record DATBZP010000081.1, read on the forward strand.
CGGACCGGGGGACCCGGTCCGGGGCCGCTTCAGGGGCTTCGGTCCGAAATCCGAACCCAGCCACCGCGATTTCGGACCGGGAAAGGTAGGGCACTTGCAGATGGAAAAGTCACTTCCCCGTCCATTGGGGTCCCCGCGCGGCACGCGCGGGAGAGTCCACGAAGCCGGGATGGGGGGGTCTGACTAAGCAGATGCGAATCAGTTATGAATGGCTCGGCGAATTCGTCGATCTAGCCGACGTCTCGCCCAAAGACGCGGCAGAGGTGCTCACGCGCCTTGGCATCGAGGTCGAATCACTCACGCTAGTCGACCTGTCGCAGATCGTCGTGGGCAAGATCCTCGAACAGGTGCCGCACCCGAAGTCGCGCAATCCACTCTGGGTGCACCAGGTCGACCTCGGCGGCGGTCGAGTCGAGCAGATCATCGCCGGCGCGCCCAACGCCATTGTGGGGACGCTAGTGCCCGTCGCCCTGCCGGGGACAACGGTGCCGAACGGCAAGCTCGTGAAGGACATGAACATCGCGGGTTACAAGGCCGGCGGGATGCTGTGCTCCGCTTCTGAGCTGCTGCTCGGTGACGACCACTCCGGCATCCTGATCCTCGACAGCGGAACTCCGGGCGATCCGCTCACGACCGTAATCCCGAGCCAGGCGATCATGGAAGCCGAGGTCACGTCCAACCGCCCCGACTGCATGGGGCACCTTGGCGTCGCGCGCGAGCTGGCCGCAGGACTCGACCGGCCTCTCAAGCGCGACTTCATGCCCTCCTTCACCGGCACCGCGATCCCGCCCGGGCGCGAACTGGTCAAGGTCGCCATCGAAGTCCCCGACCTTTGCAGCAGGTACATCGGCGCTGTGATCAAAGGCGTCAAGGTCGGCCCAAGCCCGGACTGGCTGCAGCGCAGGTTGCGTGCCTGTGGAGTGCGACCCATCAACAACATCGTCGACATCACGAACTACGTGCTGCTCGAGTACGCCCAGCCGCTGCACGCGTTCGACCTCACCAAACTCGTCGGCGCCGAAATCCGGGTTAGGCGCGCCGGCGAAGGCGAAAAGCTGCTTTGCCTGGATGGGATTGAAAGAGAGCTGAAGGCTGGGATGCTGGTGATCGCGGACGTCGAGCGGCCAGTCGCCATCGCGGGCGTCATCGGCGGCGAAGAGTCCGCCGTCATCGCCGGCACCACGGACATCTTGCTCGAGGCCGCCACGTTCAATGGGCCGAGCATCCGCCAGACGTCGCGAACCCTCGGACTGCGCACTGAGGCTTCGGCGCGCTTCGAGCGCGGCCTGCCGCCGGAGCTTGCGCTGGCGGGAGCACGGCGCGCCGCTTCGCTCATCGCTGAGCTGGCGGGAGGCACGGTGCATCGGGAGTGGCCTGACGTATACCCGCGGCCGCAGGAGCCGGTCCGGATCAACCTGCGCCCCGCCCTCGTCGACGAGGTACTGGGCACGCATGTCCCGCTCGAAGAGGCGGAGGCGATCCTCAAGCGTCTCAACTTCCACGTCAAGGTGTTGGGCGACGGCGAATGGGATGTGCTGCCGCCGGTCTTCCGCCTGGACGTGACCATTGCCGAAGACCTCGTTGAGGAGGTCGGTCGCGTGTACGGCTACGACCGCGTGCCGCCGACGTTGCCCGGCCGCCGCCACGAGACCTGGACCCCGCTTGCCTCGAGCGTGGATCGCCGCCTCGACGTGGCGCGAGAAGTGATGGCCGGCGCGGGCTTCACGGAGACTTGGAATCCAGCCCTGGTCTCGGGCCGCAAGCTCGAGTCGCTGCGGGTCGCAGCGCATGCGATGCGTGTGGCGAATGCACTGAGCGATGACATGGACACCCTGCGCACTTCGCTGCTGCCCTCGCTGGTCGACGCTGTGGCTTTGAATCGCGACCGCGGGCGTGATGAAGTCCGCATCTACGAGATCGCGGCTGCATTTCTCGCGCGGGTGGGTGAGAAGAACAGCCAACCCGACGAGCCGCTGCGCCTGGCCGCCGTCGCGACTGCGGGCAGTACCGCAGATTCGGGGCAGCAGGTCTTTTACAGGATGAAGTCCGTGCTGGCCGCGTGCATCGAGGCGCTGTCAGCCCCGGAGTGCACGTATCAGCGCGGAGCCGCGGAGCTCTTTCATCCTGGCCGGTGCGCCGCCGTGATCCTGGAGGGGCGCCAGCTCGGCTACCTTGGCGAGCTGCATCCGACGGTGGGTGCAGACCTGAAGGTGGGAGGTCGATTGGTTGCCTTCGAGATCGATGTTGAGCCGGTGCTCGCCGGCTCACGTTCACCCCGCGCGCAGCCCCTGCCCAGGTTCCCCGCCGTCGAAAGAGACCTCGCCGTGGTGGTGGAAGAGCCTGTCGCCGCCGGTTCCCTGCTGGCTTCGATCAAGGAGTCCGGCGGTGATCTCCTGGAGAACGCGCGCGCGTTCGACGAATACCATGGCGCCCAGGTTCCTGAAGGCCATAAGAGCATCGCGTTCACCTTGACTTTCCGAAGCCCCGAGCGCACCCTGACGGACGCCGAAGTGGACCGAGTGATGACCGAGATCAGGAGTGCCTTGGAGAAACGACAGCAGGCGAGGTTCCGCTGATGAGCGCTTCGCAATTCTCGTCCGGCCCTAGCGTCAATATGCTGGTGGAGCGCCCAAAGCAGCGCGCCAGGTCCGAGGCGTCATCGACATCCTGGTCACTCCCTACTGCCACCTGGACCTGGAAAGGAACGGATTTCGAGAAGTGACCTGGATCGACATCGTGACACTCGTGCTCATCGTCGCCTATGGAGTTGGCGGCTTCTTCTCCGGCGTGATTCGGCGCCTGATCGGATTCATCGCGCTATACATCGCATTCCTTGCAGCGACCAGCATGGGATTGCAGGCAGGGGGCATCCTGCAGCAGACATCAAACTTCGAGACGCCAGACGCACGAATCTATGGGTTCTTCGGGCTCGTGATCGCGATCCTGGTCATCATCGAAGGTGCGACTCAGCTCGCCCACAGCCAGATCCAGATCCCCGCAATTGCGTTGAATCGCAGTTTTGGAGTCGCGGTCGGGGTGATCACCGGCTTGATGCTCACGGTCGTCTGTGTCTACGAGCTGGGGGCGGCGGCCAACCCATTCGGCGGCGCCCAGCTCGACACATTGCAGCTGCAGATCCGCAATGGGTACAACGGATCGCGGATCGTGGTTCCGCTCGTCAGCAAGATCGACAAGTCGATCATCGTCATTTTCCAGCCAGCACTGCCCAGCGATCCGCAGATCTACTTCGGTCCCGGCCCAGTCAACCCCTAGAGATCGGGCCTTGAGCGGCAAGTTCTTCGAGCGCCTGCGCGACCGGGCGGTGCAGATCCACGTTGCTGATCACCTCCAGGCTCGCCTGGAGCGCGGCGAGAAGCTGAGGGTCAAGCTGGGACTCGACCCGACCGCGCCCGACCTCCACGTCGGTCACCTGGTCGTGCTCGACGCGCTCCGCGCTTTCCAGGACGACGGCCACACGGTGGTGCTGATCATCGGCGACTACACGGCAATGATCGGAGACCCCAGCGGTCGATCGGAAACGCGACCGATGCTGACACGCGAGCAGGTGGACGCGAATGCGAAGACCTACTTCGATCAGGCCTTCCTGGTTCTCGATCGAGAGCGGACGGAGGTCCACTTCAACTCCGAATGGCTCGCCGCTATGAGCGCGGCCGACATCCTTCGTTTGATGGGCAAGGCCACGCTTCAGCAGGTGCTGCAGCGAGAGGACTTCGCCGATCGCCTGAAGTCCGGCGTCGCGATCGGAGCGCATGAGGTCCTTTATCCCTTCAACCAGGCATACGACTCGGTCGCCATCCGCGCCGATGTCGAGCTCGGCGGCACCGATCAGCTGTTCAACCTCCTGTTCGGTCGAGAGATCCAGAAGGCGTACGAGCAGCAACCGCAGGACGTCGCGGTGTTTCCTCTCCTCGAAGGAACCGACGGCGTGCAGAAGATGAGCAAGTCGCTCGGCAACTACATCGGGATCAGCGAGCCGCCGGAGGAGATCTACGGCAAGACGATGTCGATCCCTGACCAGCTGACGGAGAAGTATTTACGCTTGGTCTCGGGCCTCAGCGCATCCGAGCTCGGCGCCACCCTGGCGATGAAACCACGCGATGCAAAGGCCGCGCTGGCCCGACAGCTGGCGAAGCGATTGCAAGGCGAGGAAGCGGCGGCCCGAGCCGAGGCCGATTTCGAGACCAAGTTCCGGAAACGTGACGCACCTTCAGAGATCGAAGAACACCCAGTCGAAACGGGCTTCCCGATCGGATTGGTCGAGGCTATGGTGAGTGGCGGATTGGCGAGATCCAACGGGGAGGCTCGGCGCTTGATCGATCAGCGCGGCATCAAGGTCAACGGAACATTGGCCACGGCCGACGATCCCCTGAAACCTGGCGACGTGGTTCAGGTCGGCAAGCGGCGCTGGGTGCGGTTTGTGGTGAAGTAGAATCAGCGAAAGCATGTTCCCACCCCACGAAATCTTCGATTTCGCGGGGACCCCGGGAGTCTTCTACCGCGATACTTCGGGGCTCCTTGCGTAGTGTCTGGTCACTCGAAATGGGCAGGCATCAAGCACAAGAAGGCCATCGTCGACGCTAAGCGCGGCCAGGCGTTCACGCGCGCCAGCCGCGAGCTCACGATCGCGGCTAAAGAGGGTGGCGGCAATTCGGAGGGCAACTTCCGGCTCCGGCTCGCGATGCAGAAGGCACGCGAGATCAACATGCCCACGGACCGCATCCAGAACGCGATCAAACGGGGGACGGGGGAGCTCGCCGGCGAGAAGCTGGAAGAGGTCCGGTACGAAGGCTATGGACCCGCCGGCGTCGCGGTCATGGTCGACGCCTTCACAGACAACCGCAACCGCACCTCGGCTTCGATCCGGCATCGCTTTGCCAAGCTCGGTGGCAACCTTGGCGAGACGAACTCCGTGGGCTACATGTTCGAGCGCAAAGGCGTGATTGCCGCGAACGCCGGCAAGAACGATCCCGACGAGGTCGGCCTCGCGGCGATCGAAGCCGGCGCCGACGACGTGCAGGTCGACGGTAAATCAGTGGAGATAACCACGCCTCCCGCGGCCTTCGAAAAGGTGAAGTCGGCGGTCGAGCAACTCGGCGTCACGATCGACAACGCCGAGATCACGATGCAGCCCAAACAGACCGTGGCGGTCGGCGAGGACAAAGCCGTGGCGGTTCTCAGGCTGATGGAATCACTCGAGGAGGACGACGACGTCCAGCAGGTTTACGCCAACTTTGACATCCCAACCAACGTCCTTGAACG
>DATBZP010000082.1:0-2351 GCA_036513135.1 Candidatus Dormiibacterota bacterium
TGACTTTCTGGCGAAACCTGGTTGGCTGCGATATGCACAGCGCCGACCGGATCGTTCCCGAATGAGAGCCTGTCCGATGTCGGCGCCGAGGTCAAGTTCCGTCCCGATGTCGGCCTGGTCGTAGCCGTCGTGGAGCTAGAGCGGGCCCTGGTCTTGCGCGGCGGGGGGCCCCTCGGCATTCTGAGTGGGTAGGTGCTTTTCCGTTTGTAACTCCTACGTGACCGCCGGTCCGGGTTGGAGCTTGCCGGCGACGAGGTAGATCATCGCTTTGTAGTTGCGCGCTGAGCGGTACCCGCGGGCTCTGCGTTTGGCGGCCTGGATGAGTGAGTTCAGGCCCTCCAGCAACCCGTTGGACACGCGGCTTTGGTGCCAGCGGATGACTCCCGACCAGTGCGCCTCGAGCATCTCGGCAAACGCCACCAGCGGTTCCAGCTCGCTGGCCTTGGCTTCGCTGACCCAGCGGCGCAGGTACTCCTCGGCGCCGGCGGGATCCTCCAGCTCGTAGAAGTCATCGAACTTCAGCGCCTGCTCGTAGGCCCGCACGGTCTCAAGCGGCTGCTGAAGGAGCTCATCGAGCCAATCGAGCTGCTTTTCGGTCAAATTGTCGGGCCGCTTGAGCCACAGATAGCGCGTGTTCTTCAGAAGCTCCTTGTGCTGCTTGGCCTCCGCTCGCCGGACGGTGTCGATCGCCTCCGAGAGTTTCTGCTTGACGTGATAGCGATCGAACGTGACCTGCGCGTTGTCAAGGTGGTCGCGCACCCCCGCCAGGTACGCCGCCGACATGTCCTGACTGACCTCCGTGATGCGGTCCGGATCGCCGCCGTGCGCCTCCAGAAAACCCGCGAATTGCTCGACCGTTTGCGCATCGCGCCCCTCGGTCACGAACACCGCTCGCCGCTCGCTCGGGTCCAGGTCGCAGAACACCGTCACGTAGTCCTGGCCGCGGCGAAAGCTCGTGTCATCGATCCCGACCTGCTCGGTCTCGGCAAGGTTCTGCGCCTCGACCGCCTGATCGACGTAGTGATGCACGATCCGCCAGATCCGCTTGTCCTCCTCGCCGACCAGCCCCGCGAGCGCCCTGACCGGCATCTCCTTGGCCATCGCCATCACCATCGCCTCGAACAGCAGCGTGAAGTCAGAGCGCTCCCGCGCCCACGGCACCTGCACCTGCTTGACTCCATGCTCGGCGCAGATCACCCGCGGCACTCTCGCCGTCAGATACGCCTCATGCTGGAAGAAGTTCATATGCCGCCACGTGTGCGGCTCGGTGTCGTGCACCTTGCATCCAGCCGCACCGCACTCCGGGCACGGAAACCGAGACCCCTTCGGGAAGTCAATCCGCAGATCCAGACGACGCCTCCCAGCATCGAACTTGACGTCAGCCACCTCCCATGGCTCCTCAAGGCCAAGAGCTCGCTGAAACAGGTCCAGATCGTGCATGCCGGGCTCCCATGATCGAGGATCAGAAGCTCGCCAGGCTCTCAGCCAAACCGGACGCTACCCACTCAGAATGCCGAGGGGCCCAAACTCGACGCCCAGGAGAAGCAGGTCACCCGCGAGCTGCGCACGCTCGTGGACGCGAGCCCCACCACGCTCGAGCAGCTCTGTGGACTGTCGACCGTGTCCGTCGCGGAGTTGCTGGTCGAGGTCGGCGACCCGCGCCGGTTCACCGAAGGCGGGTTCGCACGCTTCAACGCGACCGCGCCGTTGGCGGCCTCGACCGCGGAGGGGCCCGGCGAGCCGGTCCGCCACCGCCTCAACCCCGGCGGCAACCGGCGCGTGAACGCGATCCTGTAGCGGATGGCGATCACCCAGCTGCGCTGCGAACCACGCGCCCAGGCGCTCTACGCCAACGCGCGCGCCCACGGACACACCAAGAAGGAGGCCCGCCGGATCCTCAAACGACACCTCTCAGACGTCGTCTACCGCCGCATGATCCGCGACCTGCCAGACCACGACACCGCCGATCCTCGCCTCGTCGCTGCCTGACCCCCCCGCCGCAACACACCCCCCGGCCGTCAATCCGCACCGCGAAATCCAGCGGCACGGAACGCCGCGCCTGAAATCCGGACGATCATCGCGGGGGACTCGCCCGTAGGGCGTCGTAAACCGCTGATCCCGCGAACACCTCGCTTCACCGGCCGAGACGTCCAGACATTCCCCATCCACGGCCCTTCGCTGCGCCGTCTCACACCGTGAGCTCGCCGCATCGGCCGGGGGGCCCAAGCTGCCGCTACTTGACATAGGAGCTTCATCCTAGTGGTTCATCCTTCAAGTTCGTTGTATCGAGTAGGTTCCCTGCTTGTGGCCTCGAAGTCCTTGCCGACAGGTTCGGCGAGGATGGAGGTTGG
>DATBZP010000083.1:0-8688 GCA_036513135.1 Candidatus Dormiibacterota bacterium
ACCTCTCGTAAGTAACGAACGCCGCCATCAGCACCCAAGTCAGCCCGAACACGCGCACGGGCCACCCCTCCCTGAAATCCCCGGGAAGCCCAAACACCATCTTGCGACCGGTCACGAGGAGCCAGGCGCCGGCCAGGCCAAGGACCAGCCACAGCAATAATCCGATCAGCTCGGCCGCGCCCATTTCTTGAATCATTTGCCTCAGTGGTCCGGCAGGGCGGAATTCCGTCCCTTCTGCCGGCGATAGATGGCGACCAAAACCAAAGCCACCACGGTGATGTAGCCGGCGACGAGTCCGTCCGCACTGAACGACCCGTCGTGGATCGCCCGATAAGTGAGGTACCCAGCCATCACGAAGTAGGCCAGCCCGGACACGCGCAGCTGCCATCCTTGCTTGAGCCCTTTGGGGAGCCCCAAAATCATGCGGCCCGTGGCCAGGAACCAGACGCCGGCCACACCAAGCGGTATCCACAGCGCGAGTGCGAGCACCTCGAGCACGACCACCCTTCAGGCGCCCCTGGTTCCGGTCTTCCGCCACCGAACGAAGGCGACCCAAACCCCGGTCCCCACGGCGATCCACGAGATCACCAAGGCGCTCGGATCGAACGGGCCCTGGATGACCCAGTTAGCAAACAGCGCAGCCACCACGCAGTAGAGGAGCCCGATTGCGCGCAAGCGCCATCCGTCCCTCACACCCTCGGGGAGCCAGGGAATCAGCCGGCGTCCCGTCAGGACGAGCCAGGCGCCGATCACCGCAGTGAACACCCAGGGTGCTAGCGCCAGCACCTCGAGTCCCATCGCTTCAGCGGCCCAGTGCGAGTTGAAACGTAGCCTGGTAGACCACGAACACGATCAGGCAGGCGCCCACATACCGTGCCCAGCTCTGATCGAAATTCGGTGGAGCGATGCTGTCGATCGCCCGCCAGAAACCTGAGTTGGCCTGGCGGCTCGGCGCCAGCCTGAACATGGCCATGAGGGCCAGAAACGCGATCAGGGTGCCCACGCCGGAAGCCAGCAAGCTTGAGTGAGTCATTGCCCCGCCCTCTCCTGGGTTCGAGCCTTCCGCCAACCACGCCAAAGCGCAAGACCCAGGCCGACGTAACTGAAGGCAATGGCCTCCGGACTGAACGAGCCGTTGATCACCTGGTAAGTAAAGAACGCGCCCACCAGGCACCAGACGAGCCCGACCAGGCGCAAGCGCCATCCTTCCCTGACCCCCGCGGGGACCCACGGAATCAGATCGCGACCCGTGAGAAGGAACCAGCCGCCCATCACCACTGTGAACAGCCACGGCGGGAGCCCCAGCAGGTCGTACGCCATCGCTTCTTAACTGTAAGCGCCACCTGCCGCCCCGGAGCGACGGACAATAGTGTCGTGCCCCCCCCAGCGTCCGATGACGCCTTCGCCGAGGTCAAGGCCAAGGTCGACCTGGTCAAGGTCGTGCAGGAACACGTCCGCCTGACCAAGCGGAACAAGGATTTCTGGGGCGTGTGCCCCTTCCACCAGGAGGACAGCCCCAGCTTCAAGGTCAACCCCCAGATGCAGTCCTGGTACTGCTTTGGCTGCGAGCGCCACGGCGACGTCTTCACCTTCGTCGAGCTCATCGAGAAGACCGACAAGCGCGGGGCCCTGCAGCTCCTCGCCGAGCGCGCCGGCGTCGAGCTGAAAAAGCTCAGCCCCGACCAGAAGGAGCGCTCCGACTCCCGCCGGCGCCTCCTCGCCATGCTCAAGCTCGCCGCCCAGTACTACGAGTACGTCCTGTGGTCGACCCCCGCGGGCGAAAAGGGCAGAAGGCTCCTCGAATCGAGAAAGGTCGACGAGGAGACCGCCCGCCGCTTCCAGCTGGGGTACGCCCCCGCCGGAAGGGGCTTCGCCGAATACCTCAGGGCCAAAAAGCGCAGCCTCCAGGACGCGCAGGACGCCGGGCTGATGCGCCGCGACGGCAGCGATTTCTTCGCCGAACGCCTTGTCATCCCCATCCGGGACGAGCGCGGCCAGCCGCTGGCATTCACGGCAAGGACCGTCCGCGCCGACGAGCAAAGGAAGTACATCAACTCCCCCGAAACCGCCGCCTACATAAAGGGACGCGTGATCTTCGGCCTGGACCTCGCCCGCGACGAGATCACCAAACAAGGACACGCCGTGATCATGGAGGGCCAGTTCGACGTCATCACCGCGCACGGCGCAGGAGTCCAGAACGCAGTCGCCAGCTCGGGCACGGCATTCACGGACGACCAGGTGCGGCTGCTCAAGCGGTTCACCGACGAGCTGCTGCTGGTGTTCGACGCCGACCGTGCCGGCCGGGCCGCCGCCTTCAAGGCGATCGAGCTGGCGGCAGGCCACCAGATGCGCACCCGCGTCGCCACCATCAGCGCTCCGGCCAAAGACCCCGACGAATTCCTGAGGGCCGCCGGCGCCGAGGCCCCCCAAAGATGGGCCGAGCTTGCCGAAGCCGCCCCCTCGGGCTGGGAGTTCTGGATCAAAGACGCGCTGACCGGCCTCAACCCGGGCAATCCAAATCACCTGGAGCTGGCGGCAAGTCGGGTCCGCGAGGTGCTCGAAAAGATCCCCGACCCGGCTGTCCGCGAGACCTTTCGCGAACGTGCGGCCGGCTGGATCGGAGTTCAGCCGCACCTGCTGACCGACCAGCCGAAGTCGCCCTCCCCCGCGAGGGGGAGGGACGGGGTGGGGAGCGCCGGTGGAGGAACCAATGGCAAAAGCGGTTTGGCAGCCCGCCTGGTGGGGAAGAAACTCACGGTAGGCAGATATCTGCTGCAGTTGCTTGCCGTCCGGCCGGTCGCGTTCGAGAGGGTGCGATCAAAGCTAGTCCCCGAAGAGTTGGACGAACAGGATCGCGGTATATACCTACGGATGCTGGAGACCTATGAGCGCGGCGGTGTGTCCGGGCTCGAGACAGAGTTGGCGGGGTATCCCGCAGAGGAACAGGACCTGATTCGAAGAGCGTGGGCGGCGCCGCCGCCGAGTGTCGATGACGATGTGGCAGCGGAGCTGGCGGAACGGATCCGGCTCGACCACATGAAGGGCCTGCACAGTGGGATAATCCGCGAGCTTTCCGAGGCCGAAAGTGGGAAGGACTCGGAGCGGGTGGCGCGTCTCGAAGCCGAAGCTAGGGAGCTCGCACGCGCCATCACCGACATGGAAAGGAGAGGCTGAGATCGCGCGCGTAGCTAAGGTGGCGACCAAGACCCGAGCGGGTAAGGCAGAGGCCAAGCCGGAGCACAAGTTCGAAGACGAGCTGATGGCCGTGGCCGAGCAGCTCATCGTCAAGGGCAAGGAGCAGGGCTACCTCACGCCCGACGACATCCTCCAGGGCTTCCCGGAGATCGACGCCGAGCCCGACCAGATCTTCCGCATCTTCGCCTCGTTCAAAGAGATCGGCATCGAGGTCACGGACGGAGAGAAGGACTTCGAAGAGGTCGAGCAGATCGACGACGAGATGCTGCTCGACATCGAGATGATGGATTCGGTCTCGCTCGACGACCCGGTGCGCATGTACTTGAAGGAGATCGGCCGCGTCAACCTGCTGACCGCCAACGATGAGGTCGAGCTCGCCCAGGCGATCGAGGCCAAGCCGCTGCACGACGCGTTCAAGGCGTTGAACGTCATCGAGGAGGCGGACGGCCGCCAGCGCTCGGTCGAGGAGATGCTGCCCGAGGTGGTCGAGCGGTTGGCGACTGTCAAGCGCAAGGGCCAGCAGGCGCACATCGCGCTGGAGCTGATCGGCCTCGACGACATGTCGAAGCTGCAGAACCTGCTCGATGCCGCCGCAGCCGATCGCCGCCGCCAGGCGACCAATGGCGCCGCCCGCCCCCGCGTGAGGGCCGAGGCGCTGGAGTCGTACCGCATCGCGCGCTACCGCCTGACCGAGCGCTACGAGCGCGCCTACGAAGCCAAGCAGCGGCTGACCGAGGCCAACCTGAGGTTGGTCGTATCGATCGCCAAGAAGTACATCGGCCGCGGCATGTCGTTCCTGGACCTGATCCAGGAAGGCAACATGGGCCTGATCCGCGCGGTCGAGAAGTTCGACTACCACAAGGGCTACAAGTTCTCGACCTACGCGACCTGGTGGATCCGGCAGGCCATCACGCGAGCCATCGCCGACCAGGCGCGGACGATCCGCATCCCGGTGCACATGGTCGAGACGATCAACAAGCTGGTCCGCGTCTCGCGCCGGCTGCTCCAGGAGCTGGGCCGCGAACCGAGCGACGAGGAGATCGGCGAGGAGATGGGCATCACGCCCGAGAAGGTGCGCGAGATCGTGAAGGTTTCGCAGGACCCGGTCTCGCTCGAGACGCCCATCGGCGAGGAGGAGGATTCCCACCTCGGCGACTTCGTCGAGGACCGCGAGGCGGTCTCGCCGCAGGACGCGGCATCGCTCACGATGCTGCACTCCGAGGTGGAGGACGTGCTCGACACGCTCACGCCTCGCGAGCGGCGCGTGCTGCAGCTGCGGTTCGGGCTGATCGACGGCCACCAGCGCACGCTGGAAGAGGTGGGGAAGCGGTTCGGGGTGACTCGGGAGCGAATCCGCCAGATCGAGGCCAAAGCGCTGCGCAAGCTCCGCCACCCGTCGCGCTCGAAAAAGCTCCGCGACTACCTGGAGTAGGCAAAAGGGTTCGCCCCCAGGGAAGTAAATTTCCTCCCCGCTTGCCGGGGAGGTCCGGCCGCATCGCGGCCGGGGTGGGGGGATTCGAGTTGGCAATAGATGGCCTCGATGACATCGTCGATTGACTCGTCAACATCACTGACGGGAAAGCGCGCGACCCGAAAGCCCTGAGTCTCGAGATATGCGGTCTTGATTCCGTCTGGCCCGTCGATCTCGACCACAAGCCGCGCGGATAGACAGGCGAAGTCGGCGAAGTACGGGCCGATCGGCAATTGCCTTCGGAACTTGTGACCGCCGAGCTGCTTGCCGCGCAGCCGTGACCACACGCGCCGCTCGGTCTCGGACATGTTGTTGCGGAGATCTCGAGCTCGACCGGTTTGCGGATTCGCCGGGCGCTCACTGGCATTCCTCCCCGCATGCCGAGGAGGTCCGGCCGCGCAGCGGCCGGGGTGGGGGGATTCGGCTTCAGGGTACGGCACGGGAGGGATCGTCGGTCATCTTTGTTCGCGGGACTAGCCAGGTTGTTAAGGCCTTCAAACAATCCCATCCCGGCAAGTGGGGAGGGGTTTGAATCCATGGCCTTCGAACACCCCATCCCCCCACCGGCGCTTCGCGCCACCTCCCCGGCAAGCGGGGAGGAAGATAGCTGCCACGTCCCCGGCGAGCGGGGAGGGGGAAAGGGACTAGATCACGAAGGCGCGCACGATCGCGGCCAGGCGCACTGGTTCGATGACCCGCACCAGTCCCGGCGCGGTTTCAACGATTCCGGCCTCGCGCAGACCACTCAGCGCTCGGCTGACCACCTCGCGCGAGGAGCCGATGGAGTCGGCGAGCTCGGCATGTGTGGCCTTGGCCTCGAGCCGGCCCACAGCAAGCTGAGACCGACAGGCCCGGTCGAGCAGGTCGTAAGCCACGCGCTCTCGAAGGTTGCCCAACGAGCGGACGGCAATCAGCTTGAAGTCCACTCGAACTCGCGCTGCCAGATGCATGGCAACTGCCGCCACGACCTCAATCTCGCTTGCAGCCAGGCTGCGAGCCTTTTCCAGGTCGAGAGTCGTCAGGGTGGACTTGACGACAACCTGCACCATGATCCTGGGCTGATGGCTCACGATCGCCGTTCCGCCAATCAGGTCCTTAGCGTGGAAGAAGGTGACCGTCGCCTGCCTCCCGTCCGGAACGCTCCAGTAGGCGCGGACCAGCCCGTGGTCGAGCACGAATGAACGAGACGGGCCCTCCGGGTACCGGATGATCGTGCCCGGTGGATACACGTCGGTAGTCGAGTGCTCGAGCAAACGACGCCGGTTGACATCGCTCAAGAGCGATAGGAAGTCGACCTCCTCTCCGACGAGGTTGGGCGCCAACACGCCCCGATTATGCGACCGCTAGTCTCGCCGCGTCCCGTTTCGGGACATCTTCTCCATTTCGAATGCCAGCGTCGCGTTGCCGGCTGCCGCGGTGGAGATCTCACGTGCTGTCTCCGACACCTGCCGGCTTCCCACCGTGATCCGCGTGATCGCTTCTCCGACCTGCTCGGTCGCGGTCCGCTGCTGCTGGGTGATGAGCATCACGCGACCGGACGCCTCCACGACGCTGGCCAGTAGAGCCAGGCTGTGCTGCATCTGCTTCGCGCTCTCCTCCATCGCCATGACCGTGGCGTTGCTCTCGGCCTCAGCGTTCCCGATGATGGCGGTGATCTGGGCGGACGATGACTTGGAGCGTTCGGCCAACCTGCGAACCTCGTCGGCGACCACCGCGAAGCCACGACCCGCGTCACCAGCCCGAGCCGCCTCGATCGCCGCGTTGAGCGCCAGGAGATTCGTCTGGTCCGCGACCTCGTTGATAAGGACGAGGATCTTGTTGACGTCATGGACCCGTGCGGCGAGCGCGAGGGTTCGGGTTCCCGAAGCCTCCGTTGCGATTTGCGCGCGCTCGAGGTTCTCGCGCGTCTCGATCGTTTGACTCGCGACCTGCCTGAGCGTGTCCGCGATCGCGGTGGATGCGCGCGCGAGCTCCTCCATTCTGGCCGACGTTTCGGCGGTCGCGGCGGTCTGCTGGGCGGTGGCGGCGGCAAGCTGCTCCGACGCGGACGAGAGGCCGGAGGCGGCGGCCGCGGCCCGGGAGCTGCCGTCGCGAAGACCGTCGACCACGTTCTGAGAGCTCCGCTGCCACGCCGCGAGCGCACCGGTCAGGACGCCGAGCTCGTCACGGCGCCCGCTTGGCTTGATGGTGACCGGCTCGCCGGCCGCCAGCTTGGTGGCCACCTTGGCCAGCTTGACCACGGGTCGCAGGGTCAGAAAGAACTGATAGAAAGCGAGGAGCAGCAACAGCACCGCCGCCCCGATCCCGGCAGCGATGGTCACGTTCTGCGAAGTCACGGCGCGGGCGTTGTTGAGCGTCTGGATGCCCTGGAGGTCGCTCTGGATGTAGGCGTCCACTGGGGCGCGCGCTGCGCGCCACGCGCTGAATGCTGCGCCGGTCTGCGCCAGCATTTCGCCGTCGGTGTGCGGTGCCGCGGCGATGAACTGCCGCGCGAAGGCGGTCAGAGCCCGGAAGGCGTCGCCGTCCTTGGCGACAATGGGCGCGTCATCGCTGGGCAGGCTGAGGGCTGAGATCATCGAAACCCCGGAGTCGATGAAAGTGATGTCTGCTTGGGCTTGGGTCCGATTCAGCGTGGCTTGAGATGTATCGCCATTCAGCAGCCCATTGTTCATCTCGGCCAGATCGGTCCTGAGCGCCTCCGCGGACAGGCTGATGCGGACAGTCTCGTAACGCCACGTGATCAGGTTGACCTGCTCGCGTTGGCTGGCGTCGCTCGCAGCGCCCGCGATCTCGCCGACCACAATCGCGCTGATCGCGAAGACCACAAGCAGGATGAACAGGGCCACGGTCTGGGCCCGGAGGCTCGTTCGGGCGGAGTTCAGCCAGCCCGACCTCCGCCGTCCCGGGATCGGAGCCTCAATCAGACTCAATGCAGGAATGGATGGACGAGGGCGAACCACAATCTCCTCACGGGAGGCCATTCAGCAGTCATACGCCTTCTAGCCCGGTAAATCTCCCTACGAAGCCAGGTCATGCACCCCTCAAAACACATGGGTTTTGAATTCGAATAATCACGCGGCGAAGCCGGGGGGGAGGCAACGCCCAAACTGGCTGAAACCAAAACCACCTCGCCCGCGTCTTTATTGGCGAGGGTGTTGTGCAAGAACTCACCATGAGTCGTGTGCAGACCGGTAGGGCGGATTTCGATGCGATGATCGGCCCTCACCTGGACGCCGGCTACCGGACGGCCCTTGCCATCCTGCGCGACCCCGACCAGGCGCACGACGCTGTGCAGGAGGCGTCCTTCAAAGCCTGGCGCAAGCTGCACCAGCTGCACGAGGACAAGCCCGCACGACCGTGGTTCCTCGCGATCGTGGCCAACCAGTGCCGCAGCGAGCGGCGCGGGCATTGGTGGTCGGTGATCCGCATGTCGAACATCGAAAGCGACGCGACACGCAACGACGACACCGCCGCCGGAAACATGGACATCGATCGCGAGCTCGCGAAGCTGCCGCCCGACGACCGGCTCGCGCTCTTTCTTTACTTCTACCTCGTCCTTCCGATGGAGGACGTCGGCACCGTGCTGGGTGTCAGTGCCGGCGGCGCCAAGACCCGCGTCTACCGGGCGGCCAAGAAGCTGCGTCCCGGACTGGAGATGGACTGATGGACGAGATGCGCTCCGAGATTCGAGCCGCGTTTGAGAAGGAGCAGATGGCGCACGCGCCGGATGCTGCCTTGCGCTACGACATCGTGGACGCGGTCACGGCGCAGCCGCGGCGCGCTCCCAATTTCCAGTGGGTTGCAGTCGTGGCCGCGGTGCTCCTGGGCCTCCTGGTCGTCGTCGGCTTGATGTCGACGCGCTTCAACCACCGCGCGAGCGTGCCGGTGACGAATCCGAAAGCTTCTCCGGTCGCGGACTACGGCCCGCCCCCGGCCGGTGTGCCTCTTTTGTACGTGCACGATCCAAACAACCCGTCGTGGCTCATCGGGTACGACTGGTCGGGCAAAGCTCGCGGCACGGT
>DATBZP010000084.1:0-2691 GCA_036513135.1 Candidatus Dormiibacterota bacterium
CGACCGCCCATTCGACGTCGGCACGAGTCGCCTCCGCCCGCCGCGGGATCAGCGGGCCAAACGACCGGCCGCGCAGGATCAGGCCGACGAACACTGCGACGAGCAGCCAGAGCAATCCAACGCCCCAGGGGGTCGTGACCCACGCCTGGGGTGTGAAGTCGCTGAGGATGATGCCGTGGTGGTATTCGTCGAAGAGGACGGAAGCGCTGGGGCCGGCGAGGCCGAGAAGGTCGGCCAGGAGTCGCCCGTTGTCACGCTTATCGAGATAGCCGTTGCAAAGCACGAGCGGGTCGGCCAGCACGGCGACGACGCCTGATGCGATCCGCTCCAGGTAACCGAGCACAAAACCGTCCGGAGAACGCAGAAACGGAACCTGGCCGGCGGCCGGATCCAGGGGCGTCACCACACTTGCGCCCGCCACGGTCGTGACCCCTGTGACGACGGGGTTGGCGATCTCGTGGTCGATGCGGGTATAGCCGCCGATCCGGGTCACCCCGAATGCGCGATCAAGCTCCGGGTCACCTTGCTCTGAGGCGTAGACGAGGATGCCGCCGGAGCGGACCCACAGCCGAGTCCGCTCCGCCTCATCGGATGTGTATGGGCTGGTGGGGGTGAAGACGAACATCACGCCGAGCCCTGCAGGGGGCGAGAACGTCCCGCCGATCTGGTCGGTCGGGTGGCCCATCGCCTGCGCGAAAAGCCGCGCCGCCGAAGAGCCGTTGGCGGCATCGCTGTTCGAGCTGTGGTCTGGGGAATCCTGGTGCGGCTGGACAAGGAACGCGGTCGCCGCCACGGCGACGGAGATCAAGCCAGCAATGACCCAGCCGCGTGCTCCCCTCATGCGGCCACCGTCGCGGGCTGGCGGAAAGGCGCCGCGACGTGCGTCGCGCGCTCGTAGGTTGCCGCGTCGACGTCGCGACCGCCGTACACAGCGGCCTCGAAGGGCAGAAGAAGAGGATGCAGACGGGCGGGGTCCGGGGCATGCCGGAAGATCTCTCGCACCGTGAGCGGGCTTCCTTCCCAGGTACGCTCTCCGGTCAGCGTGGCGGCCACGCCCGCGCAGAGCGCCCGAATCGCTCCGACGCGGTCGCCCCTTGCCGCGAGGCGGTCGGCCTCAGCGAAATAGTCGGCAGGGGCTCGCGGGCCAGTGGGCTGATTGGCCATCATGCCTTGAGTGAATCGCCCGCGTGCCGAGCGAAAGACGATCACGGCGACGGCGGCCAGGACGACGGCGCCGACAATGTAGAAGTACCACCCCGGTATAGACCCGCCCCTGCCGCCGAAGAGCAGACCGAGCAGTTGGTTGATCCGGTCTCCGACCCATTGCAGGAAGCGGTCGAGCAATGAGGGAGGCTGGCGTAGCGCGTCGAATCGATGCATGGCCAGCACGTCGTGCAAGCGCTGTTGCGCAAGCTGCGGATCGGACGTGTTGGCGGGCTGGTCGAGCGCTGCGAGAACAGCGGCGAGACGGGCTTTTGCATCCCCGTAATCGGGCGGTTGACGCTGGAGGTCGGCCACGATCTCTGGCTGTGTCAGCCCGGCGCCGGCTTCAAGCGCGCTGATCGCCTGGCGTGCGGTCACCGTGTCGTTAGGCGTCGCGCCCAGGACCAGGTTGTAGGCGTCTTCGACAGCTTGGCGGTAGGTGGGAGGGGCCGGTGGATCAGCCGAGGCGGGAATCGCGGTCATCACGGCGAGCGCCACCGATAGCGATGTCAACGCCAGCGTGCGAAGGAAGATATGGCTGCTCAGCGGAGTCTCACGGCGCCGGCGCCAGCGGGGGCAGAGGCAGGCCGGGCGGAGGCCCGGGCGGCGGCGGCGGCGGCAGGCTCGACAGGGGCACAGGCGGCGGCGGGGGCAGGCCCTGCGCCAGCTGGAATAGGTCGAGCGCCTCACGCCGCACCCGCAGGTCGAAGTAAATGAGGACGATGGCGATCTGCAGGATCGGGTTGACGAGGGAATCAACGATCACACCGGTCGCTCCCGAGATCCACAGCACGACGACAGACGAGACGACGAGCTGGAGCAATGTCTGGCCCAGCGCGATGAACGCGCTGAGCGCGAAGCGGACCGCGTAGAAAAGGACAAACGTGAGGAAGAGGATGAGGAACGTGCGCCACCAGCGCCCCTCGACAAGGCGCCAGCTGCGGCCCATCGCCGCACCCAGGCCGACGTTCTCGATGAACATGACGGGCATGACCACGACCCAGCTGACCCAGATCCAGGTCCACAGCGGAATGAGACAGAACACGATGAGCATCAGC
Organism: Candidatus Dormiibacterota bacterium; assembly: GCA_036513135.1. Lineage (GTDB taxonomy): Bacteria > Chloroflexota > Dormibacteria > Dormibacterales > Dormibacteraceae > Palsa-870. Next base: position 2,262 of record DATBZP010000084.1, read on the forward strand.
CCCATGAGGAGCCAGTAACCCAGCAGCGGAAAGTACCGGCGCAGCACGCCCGTCAGGACGCCCGCAGCCGTGACGGGTCGGCCTAGCGCCGACTCGCAAGCAGCATATGTGACCGCTCCGTAGAAGAAAGGGATCAGAGCCAGGTCGACTATGAAGAAGATGCCGGCTGCGACGAGGGTGGATTCGAGGAAACCCAAATTGGGCAGCTGACCCGGGCTCGTCTGCTGGAGAAGGCCGCTGAACAAGGCGTAAGAGCTGTACCCGGACAGCGCGGCCGACGGTATGGAGAGGAGTACTGAGAGGCCCGCGAAGAGAAGAAAGTGGCGCCGGTACATGCGAAACGTTTCGTCGATCAGATCGCCGATCTCGAGCGGACGCAGCCGAAGTGGAGGTGTGGCGCTCACCTAATGCAATTGTGGGGCCGCGACAC
>DATBZP010000085.1:0-12093 GCA_036513135.1 Candidatus Dormiibacterota bacterium
GCCCGGCGGTATACTTTTGAACGCGGAGTGGAGCAGCGGCAGCTCGTCGGGCTCATAACCCGAAGGTCGTCGGTTCGAATCCGACCTCCGCAACCAATCTCGACCAACCACCGAGTCAGGCCCAAATAGGGGCCACCGCGAACTCACGGCGAAGCCTCCGAGTTCGTGGGGCTTGGGATCGGATTCGCCGCATTCTGGAGAAGACTTGAACAAGAGGAAGCGAGTGGCGCTGGCCAAGCGACGGGTGAAGAAGCGCAAGCTGAAGGCGCGCGCACAGACCGCAAGATAGGATCTTCTCCTTCGAGGGCGCCCAGCTCGCGCCCGGCTTGCGCGGTGCCGTAGCTCAGGTGGTAGAGCGCGCGACTCATAATCGCGTTGTCGCTGGTTCGAGTCCAGCCGGCACCACCATGCTGCTGACACACTCCTCCGAGCCGCTCATCAAGGGCATCCAGAGATCCTTGCTGATCCGACCTGGAGATCGTGTGCTGGTCGCGGTCTCCGGAGGTCCCGATTCCACCGCCCTGCTGGTCGCCGTCCATGAGCTTGGCTTGGATACGACCGCGGCGCATTTCGATCATGCGTTGCGAGACGGCTCAGAGAAAGTCGCCGATCAGGTTGGCGCCTTGTGCACCAGGCTGGGCGTATCGCTGGTCGCCGAACGTCGCCGGTCGCCCATGCCGCGCGGCTCAGTGCAGGCCGGCGCGCGCTCTCTCCGATACGACTTCTTGGATCGGGCCCGGGTACAAGCCGGCGCGACAGTTGTCGCGCTCGCTCACACCGCGGACGACCTGGTAGAGGGCGCCGTGTTGCACCTCATGCGGGGATGCGGGCTCGCGGGCTTGCGAGGCATGCCGGCGAGCCGCGGCGCTTACGCCCGACCGATGCTGGCGGTCTGGAGACGCGAGGTCGTCGAGTTCCTCGCGCAACGCGGACTCACCGCGTACGACGATCCGGCGAACGCGGACCTCAATTTCGCGCGCGCGCGCGTGCGGCACGAAATTCTTCCCGCCCTCGAGCGAGACCGGCCGGGCATCGGCCGCCGGTTCTACGCCGTCGCTCGACACGCCTCAACGCTGCAAGACGCGATCGAACGGCAGGCCCAGGCGCTGCTCAGCGCCGGAGCGCCGACGAGACTGGACGTGGCGCGGATGCCCGAACCGGTCGCCGTTGAGCTCATGAAGATTCTGTACTCGAGCGCGGGCGGCGTGGATCCTGCCTTATCGCGCGCCCATCTGACCTCGATGCTCCGGCTGGTCGGCGGCGGCCCTGGTGGCCGAGGCGTCGATCTTCCCGGAGGTCTGCGCTTTCGTATCGTGGGCAACCACATGGAAGTCGTTGCGCCGGCAGTCACTCGTGCCGAAAGCGTCAGACCGTTGCTCGACGTGCGGCGGTGCAGTGGCTGCGATGATTCAAACGCAGTGCACCTCAGGCTCGCGGCCCCCGTTCACGTGGGATTCCGGCGGCCCGGCTTGCGCATGCGGCCGGCCGGTGGGAGGGGCTCGCGTAAGCTGCAGGACATCATGGTCGATGCCCGCATTCCGCGAGAGGATCGCGACGCGTGGCCGTTGGTTTTCGCCGGCGATCGGCTGGCGTGGGTACCGGGAATCGCGCTCGATGCTGACCTAGCGAGCGTGGCGGGCGAGCCCGCCCTCCATGTTGCAATCTCGCCGATGCCGGACCGCTGGAAGCCTAAAGTTGCTAGGCTAGGAATGCCGAACAGCCCTCGAGGAGAGTCGAGTTGAGTCGTTTTCCCCGCTCCAGCCTGTTTTATTTCGCACTGGTCGTCGTACTCGGCCTGGTGTTTTGGTTCACGTGGCAATCGTTTCAGAACGGCCAGAACTCGAGCGACTGGCACTTTTCGACTCTGATGACCAACGCGGCCGACGGCGGGGTCAAGTCGCTCGAGATCAACAGCACCGACGGAATCGCCATCGACTCGCAGGGCCGCAAGCACAACGTCGTCCTGCCCGACCCCACATCTGGGGACGCATGGCTCACCGAGCTCCGGAGCACGGACCACGTGGACGTTTTCTACGACAAGAACAACAGCGGCAGCTACTTGATCAGCGTTCTGCTGCCCAACATCATTCTTGTGATCCTGATCGCCGCCTTCATGTGGTGGGTGCTCCGCCAGACGCAAAGCGGCAACAACCAGGCGATGTCGTTCGGACGGTCGCGGGCGCGCATGATCGCCGGCGACAAGCCCGCCATCACCTTCGCCGACGTCGCAGGTGTGGAGGAGGCCAAACAGGAGCTTTCTGAGATCGTCGAGTTCCTCAAATACCCAGAGAAGTTCGTGGCCCTCGGGGCACGAATCCCGAAGGGTTGTCTGCTCGTCGGGCCTCCCGGCACCGGCAAGACGCTTTTGAGCAAGGCCGTGGCGGGAGAGGCGGGCGTGCCCTTCTTTTCGATCTCCGGTTCGGAGTTCGTCGAGATGTTCGTCGGTGTCGGCGCGAGCCGCGTGCGGGACCTGTTCGACCAGGCCAAGAAGAACTCGCCATGCATCGTGTTCGTCGACGAGATCGACGCCGTCGGGCGCCAGCGAGGCGCGGGCCTCGGCGGCGGGCACGACGAGCGTGAGCAGACGCTCAACCAGCTGCTCGTCGAGATGGACGGCTTCGACACCAACACACATGTCATCGTCATCGCGGCAACGAACCGGCCGGACGTGCTCGATCCGGCGTTGCTCCGACCCGGACGCTTCGACCGCCACGTGACGCTCGACCGGCCGGACATCAAGGGCCGCCGCGCGATCCTCGACGTCCACGCGCGCAACAAGCCGCTCGACTCTACTGTCGATCTCGACGTGCTGGCCCGCCAGACGCCCGGCTTCACCGGTGCCGACCTCTCGAACCTCATCAACGAGGCCGCCATCCTTTCCGCCCGTGCCAACAAGAAGGTGATCGGGCAGGACGAGCTCGAGGAGGCGATCGCCAGGGTGATCGCGGGCCCCGAGCGCAGGAGCCGGCGCATCTCAGATCACGAAAAGGAGATCATCGCGTACCACGAGGTCGGTCATGCCCTCGTGATGAAGGCGCTTCCGCACACCGACCCGGTGCACAAGGTGTCGATCATCTCGCGGGGCATGGCGCTGGGCTGGACGATGAGCCTGCCCGAGGAGGACAAGTACCTCATCTCGCGAGACGAGCTGATGGACCAGATCGCCGGCATCATGGGCGGCCGTGTCGCCGAGGAGATCGTCTTCGGGGACATCACGTCCGGGGCTGAGAACGACATCCTGAAGGCGACCCAGATGTCCCGCCGGATGGTGACCCAGTGGGGAATGTCGGACAAGCTGGGCAACGTGGCGATGGGTCACCGAGAAGAGCTCGTGTTCCTCGGTCGTGACCTGGGGGAGCAGAGGAATTACTCGGAAGAGGTCGCCGCCATCATCGACGAGGAGATCCGCAGCATCGTCGACCACGGCTATCAGACCGCGAAGGCGATCCTCACCCAGCAGCGTCACCAGATGGACATAGTGGTCGAGAAGCTGAAGGTGGTTGAGACGCTCGATGGTAAGGAGCTGGATGCGATCCTCGCCCGCGAGGCGCCTCAAGCGCCCGCCGCCAGCTCGACCGCCTCTTAGCACCAGCACGCCGGCCCATCAGCGGCTGTTCGTCGTCGGGCGGGGAAACCTGGGCCGCACACTGGCGGGGGCGTTCAAAGCAGCCGGCCGTCGGGCGGAGCTGCGGCCGGCGAGAAGAGGCATCCCAGGCCTAGTCCGCAGCCTTGAGTCTTCTCCCGACGCGATCGTCTTTTTGGCGGTACCCGACGACGCACTCCTGCCCATCGCCGAACGGCTGGCGGGCGCCGGCCGGCGAATCCCACAGACGGTGGCTTTCGTGCATCTCAGCGGTGCTCTACCGTTGGGCGCCCTCGAACCTCTGCGAGCGCGGCATTCAATCGGTTCCTTCCACCCGCTTCAATCCTTCCCTGAGCCGCGCTCGCCGGCAGCACTCGGCAGCATCGTCGTAGCTGTGGACGCGACAAGCACCTTGCTGAGGCGGCGTCTGACCAGCCTCGCGCGAACTCTTGGCGCCAGGCCAAAGCGTGTTGGCGACGGCGAGCGCGTCCTGTATCACGCGGCGGCGGTGTTCGCGTCGAACTATGTCGACGTGTTGCTTGCCAAAGCCGTGCAGCTACTCGAGACCACCGGCTGGAGTGAGAAGGAGGCGACCTCTGGACTGCTCGCGCTCACCGAAGGGGTACTCGCCAGCATTCGTAAGCGTGGCGCGGCCGCGGCGCTCACCGGGCCGGTTCGGCGCGGTGACGTCAAGACGATCGAGCGCCACCTGTCCGCGCTCGCTGAGCTCGCCGGTTCGGCTAGATCCCGGCGCGAGCCGCCGCTTGTGGATTTATATCGTATGCTCGGCTTGATCGCGCTCGAGATCGCAGTGGAGGCGGGCATTGAGCCTGCGGCGGCCGAGCGGACGCGCAGGGCGCTGACCCCAAAAGCGGCAGCGACCCGAAGGAGACGTCGGGCATGACAACGGTTCTGGATGTCCAGCGATTCAAGGATGAGCACCGCCGCTTCGCCATGCTCACGGCGTACGACTACCTGAGCGCCAGGATTCTCGACGAGGCGGGCATTCCGATCCTTCTTGTCGGGGACAGCCTCGGGATGGTGATGCTGGGTTACCCGACCACCCTGCCGGTGACGCTAGACGAAATGATCCACCATGCCAAGGCGGTCGCCAGGGGTTCTCGACAGGCACTGCTCGTGGGCGATATGCCGTTCATGTCTTATCACGTCTCCGTCGAGCAGGCGATCGCCAGCGCCGGCCGGTTCCTTCAAGAAAGTGGCATGCACGCCGTCAAGCTGGAGGGCGGCGGTCGCATCGTTGAGATCACCCGCCGCCTGACCGAGCTGGGCATCCCGGTCATGGGTCACCTTGGTCTGACGCCTCAGTTCGTCCACCAGATGGGCGGCTTCAAGGTCCAGGGCAAGGGCCAAACTCAAGCGGCGCGGATCCTGGCCGACGCCAAAGAGCTCGAGCAGGCTGGAGCGTTCAGCCTGGTCCTCGAGGGAATGCCAGGCGAGCTCGCGAGCCGCGTCACGCAGGCCGTTCGGATCCCAACCATCGGCATCGGGGCCGGTGCCGGTACCGACGGCCAGGTGCTGGTGTTTCACGACATGCTCGGCCTGACGACCGGCAAGGCGCCGAAGTTCGTCAAGCGCTACGCCAATCTCGCCGAGGAGATCAGCAGCGCCGCCCAGCGTTTTGCCCGAGAGGTCGCCGGTGGCGAGTTCCCGGGCCCCGAGCACGCTTACTCGGCAAACGGCGCGGCACCGGCGACCAGCGCAGAAAAAGAAGAGGTCAGGTACGGCGCCGGATAGTCCTTTCGCCGTATTCGAAGATCCCGGCTCGATGCTCGAGGCGTCGCGGCACTGGCGCCGCGAAGGCCTCGCGATTGGACTCGTGCCGACCATGGGCGCGCTCCACGCGGGACATCTCAGCCTGATCGAAGAAGCACGTCGCGAAAACCCGATCGTCGTGGTCAGCATATTCGTGAACCCGATCCAGTTCGGTCCGGGCGAGGATTTCTCCCGCTACCCACGCGACCCGGCTCGAGACGCGGTGCTTCTGGCGCGGGTTGGGATCACCGCCGTATACCGTCCGGCCGTCGACTTGATGTACCCCCCTGGATCGAGCACGCGGGTCCACGTGTCTGGGGTTGCGGACCTCCTGGAGGGGACCGCCCGTCCCGGGCACTTCGATGGCGTAGCCACGGTGGTCAGCAAGCTTTTCACCGTGGTCCAGCCAGATCAGGCGTATTTCGGTCAAAAGGACGCGCAGCAGGTGGCGGTGGTGAAACGGCTGGCGCGCGACCTGGATTTTCCGGTCAGGATTCGCGTTTGCTCGACGGTGCGAGAGGCCGACGGTCTGGCGCTGAGCTCGCGCAACGCCTTCTTGAGCCCCGAGGAGCGCGAGGCGGCGGTATGCCTGAGCTCGGCTTTGCGGCTTGCCGCCGAAGCCTACGCCAAGGGTGAGCGGCGCCCGGACCAGCTTCGCAACTCGCTCCGGGCCCGACTCGACGCGGAGCCGCTTGCCCGGGTCGAATATGCCGACATCGTCGATCCCGAGACGTTCAGTACCCCGGGATCGCTCGCCGTAGTTGCCGTCCGGATCGGCAGGACCAGGTTGATCGACAACCACGACCTCTCGGAGAGCTTTCCCGGATAACGCACCATTCTGAGTTACAATGGCGGTTCGTATTGGCGGAGGCCGTTCTGACGACCAACACCACACCAATAATCCTTAGGGGGTACGTGCGTTGTCCAATGAGTCCGGTGCTGTCCTGACTGAACAGAAGGAGGCGCCTGACCAAGACCCATCCTACGTGATGACCATGGAGGACTACCTCCACTACGACCAGGAGGCCTTCAAAACACCAAACCACGGCGACATCGTGGATGGAATCGTGGTCCGCGTCGACGCAGACGAGGTCCTGGTCGACATCGGGGCCAAGGCTGAAGGTGTCATCTCGAGCAAGGAGCTCGGCTTGCGCGGCGACCTGGATTCGGTCGGGCTTGAGCCCGGCGACCAGATCAAGGTCTATGTCCTCCAGCCGGAGAATGAGGAAGGCAACGTCGTCCTCAGCCTGCGTCGGGCTCGGGCAGAGACCACATGGATCGTTGCCGCGGAGAAGCAGACTGACGGCTCGGTCATAGAAGCGGACGTCCGCGAGCAGAACAAGGGTGGTCTCATCGTCAACATCCTTGGCCTGCGAGGCTTTTTGCCCTCCAGCCAGGTGGCTCGGGCTTACGCCGGCAGCCTGGAATCGCTGGTCGGCCAGCGGATCCCAGTCAAGATCCTCGAGGTCAACCGAAAGCGCAACCGCCTGATCGTCAGCCAGAAGGCTGCCGAGGACGAGGATCGCGCCCGCAAGCGGGAAGAGCTTTTCAGCCGGCTCCAGACCGGAGCCACGGTCAAAGGGACCGTGTCAGGTATCACGAGCTATGGCGCGTTCGTGGACATCGGTGGCGCGGATGGACTGATCCACATCTCGGAGCTGTCGTGGGATCGGGTCTCCAAGGTCACCGACGTCCTGCAGCTCGGCGACGAGGTCACCGTGAAGGTGATCAAGCTCGACCCCGAGCAGACGCGCATCTCGTTGTCCTTGAGGCAGCTGCAGCAGGACCCTTGGGAAAGGCTCGTCCAGTCCATGCCCATCGGCTCGATCGTCGAAGGGCAGGTCACGAAGACCAAGAAGTACGGCGCCTTCCTCCAGATCATGCCCGGCATCGAGGGGCTGCTCCACATCTCAGAGTTGTCGTGGGAGCACGTCGAGCGGACTGAAGATGTGCTCAAGGTGGGGGAGGAGCTGCAGGTGAAGGTGATCGGGATCGACACCGCCCGCCGGCGCATCTCGCTCAGCCTGAAGCAGCTCTCCGCGCCACCCGCCAGCCTGGCGGTCAACGGACGCCCCGAGCCGGCGCCGGTTGAGTACGACGACACCGAGGACGAGTCCTAGCCCGCACCGGTCGGTTGCTTAACAAGCAGGGTTGCCTTCCTCCCGCCTGCCTGTTTGAGTTGACGGCGGCAGGTGTTGCTCGGCTCGGGGGAGGGAGCCAGCGGGACAGGGAGGGCCCACCCCGAGGTGCGACGCGCCGGGTTCAGCCCCCGACGGAGGCGAGGCGCTTTTGCGCCGGAGCGTAAAAAGGGTCGATCTGAAGGGCTCGCCGGTAGTCCCGGCGCGCGTCCGCCAGCCGACCGAGCTGCACCTCACGGTCGCCAAGCTCCACGTAGAGGCCGGGCTCACTCTCACCCAGGTCAGCCGCGAGCTTCATCTCGTCCACCCCTCGCGCCACTGATCCTTGTGCGACCAGGCCCTGCCCAAGCGCCCAGTGATAGCGGGCCTGGAGAGGATCAACAAGCACGGACAGCTCGACCCTTCCGTGCAAGTACCAGGCGTCGGCCAACACCGGTAACACCCCAAGAGCGGTAGCGACAAGGGCCAAGGCAACGGCTGCGCCCGACCGCCAATGGCCCGGCCCTTGCGTTGCCGCGGCAACCGACGCGCCTGACCCGACCTCGTCGTCCTCGATGGTTCGGATCGACGACCATGCCGTTCCGGCGAGGAGCCAGAAGGCCCCCGTGGCCGGGGCCCAATCGAAGTTAAAGATCACCCAGACCGTGTATCCGATGCAGGCTGCTGCCAAAGCTGCGACATCGCCGGTGAATCGCGATCGCCACGCGCCGCGCAACAGAATGACGAGGATCCAGCCGATGGCCGCCAGGCCAAGTAATCCCTGAGTGGCGGCGAGGTCAAGCGGCCCCGAAGATATGCGATCGAAAGTGACACCGGGCGACCAATCACCGCTCAGAAACCGCCCCAACACCAGCCCGGTCGCGTCCTCGCCCCATCCTGTGAGGGGCCGCGCCAGGATCATGTGCAATCCGTCCTGCCAGAGATGGATCCTCGTGGGGCCGGGATCGCCGTTCAGGAAGCGCAGCGGCGACACCACGATCAGGACAAGCGCCGCTCCGATGACCGCCACTGATGCGATTGCTGCGCCGGCGGCCAACCTTCCTCTCAGGAAAAGGACCACCAGCGCGAGACAGCCAGCGAGTGCCCCGAGCCCGCCGCTGCGGGAGGTGGTCGCGACTATGGCGCCGGCCAGGACGGCCACACCAAACCACCACGCGACCATGAAGCGCCCACCGCGCCATCCGCGTGCGATCGCCAGGGGAAGGGCCATCGCGATCAAAGCACCCAGCAGGTTGGCGTTTCCCAGGTTCCCGTCTGGGCGGTACGGGACATGTCCGGCCCACTGCACGAATGACTCCAGGCACGCCACCGTCGTACCGAAGACGAATGCCGTCACCACCCACTCGCGCTGGCGCTTCTCGCGCAAGAGCCAGACCGCTGCGGCCAAGAGTCCGAGATAGGCCAGTCGCACCGGCAGCGACTCGTAGCGCGTATAAGAGCCCACGAAGCTGAGGGGCCACGAGATGGAGAAAGCAAAGGCGAGGATCGCGGCGGCGGCGGCGGCGGTCAGCGGCCAGCGAAGCCTTCCCAAGCCATGCCCGCCAGGAGCCAAGAAGGCCAGTCCGGCGCCCACGCAGGCACCCACGATGACGATCGCCGTCCGCGGCAGAATAAACGAGTCTTCAGCTGCGGTTAAGAAGGTTGTTGGGAGCGCCAGCGAGATGGCTGCGGGGAGGTAACCTCCGAGGCGCCCGAGAAGCGGCCTCATTGCGCCTCCGCCCAAAGAAATCCGTTGGTAGAGTGGGACGTTATATTAGGTGCAGAGGTACCGCCGGGTACCGAAGCAACGTTCGAGGAGGTGCTGGCCCCACCGAGGCGTAGGAATCCAGGAGGAGTAGGACCTTGTATCCATTTGAGAGATTTACTGAGCGTGCCAAGAAGGTTCTGACGCTCGCTCAAGAAGAAGCAGAACGATCGCACCACAGCTATATCGGCACCGAGCACTTGCTCCTGGGCTTGCTCCGCGAAGGTGAAGGCCTGGCCGCCAAGGTTCTCAACAACCTTGGCGTGGAAATCGGGAAGGTCCGCCAGACCATCGAGTCGGTCCTCGGCCGGAACGAGCGGATCATCATCCAGCAGATCATCCCGACTTCGCGCGTCAAGAAGGTGATTGAGATCTCCTTCGAGGAAGCGCGCCGCATGGGCCACAACTACGTCGGCACCGAGCACCTCTTGCTCGGGCTGCTGATTGAGGGCGAGGGCATTGCGGCCCATGTCCTCGAGGACCTGGGCGCCACGCTCGAGAAGGTGCGGTCCGAGATCGAGCGTTTGCTTCACGACTCGAGCGCGGAGACAGAAGCCGAGCCGGCTCCCAAGAAACCATCGAAGACGCCGCTGCTCGACCAGTTCGGTCGCGACCTCACCGAGCTTGCCCGACGGAACCAGTTGGATCCGGTCATTGGGCGCGAGACGGAGATCGAGCGGGTCATTCAGATTCTTAGCCGCCGGACCAAGAACAACCCGGCCCTGATCGGCGAGCCCGGGGTGGGCAAGACCGCCATCGCCGAAGGTCTGGCTCAACAGATCATCCTGGGCAACGTGCCGGAGTCGCTCCATCACAAACGCGTGCTGACGCTTGATATGGGCGCCCTCGTAGCGGGCACCAAGTACCGCGGAGAGTTCGAAGAGCGGCTCAAGAAGATCCTCGACGAGATCCGATCGAGTCGCGAGGTCGTGCTGTTCATCGACGAGCTGCACACGCTCGTCGGCGCCGGAGCGGCTGAAGGCGCCATCGATGCGGCCAACATCCTCAAGCCGGCTCTGGCCCGTGGAGAGATCCAATGCATCGGCGCCACCACGCTCAACGAGTACCGCAAGTACATCGAGAAGGACGCCGCACTGGAGCGCAGGTTCCAGCCGGTTTACGTCGACCAGCCGACGCTGGCCGAGACGATCGACATTCTCAACGGCGTGAAATCGCTGTACGAGAAGCACCACCGGGTCACCATCACCGACGCCGCGGTGCACTCGGCCGCGGTGCTCAGTGACCGCTACGTCAGCGACCGCGCTCTGCCCGACAAGGCGATCGATCTGATCGATGAGGCGTCTGCGCGTGTGCGCATGAAGCTCACCACCACTCCTGACGAGCTCAAGGAGCTGCAGAAGGAGATCAAGAAGCATCGGTCGGACCAGGACGACTCAGTCAACAAGCAGGACTTCGAGGCCGCCGCGAGCGTTCGCGACAAAGTCAAGAAGCTGCAGGACAAGCTCGCGCTCAAAGAAGCGGCTTGGCGAGACAAGCTCGGTGAGACCGTTCCCGAAGTCGGGGAGGAAGACATCGCGCAAATCGTGGCCGCATGGACAGGGGTGCCGGTGTCGCGTCTCGTCGAAGAGGAAACCTCTCGACTTCTCCGCATGGAGGAGGAAATCCACAAGCGGATGGTCGGCCAGGACGAGGCAATCAAAACCGTCTCCCAGGCGGTTCGGCGTGCTCGCGCGGGCCTGAAAGACCCGCGACGCCCAATCGGTTCGTTCATCTTCCTCGGGCCAACCGGCATCGGGAAGACCGAGCTGGCGCGTGCCCTCGCCGAGTATCTGTTCGACTCAGAAGACAATCTGATCAAGCTCGACATGTCCGAGTTCATGGAGCGGCACACGACCGCAAGACTGGTCGGCGCACCTCCCGGGTACGTCGGCTACGACGAGGGAGGGCAGCTCACTGAGGCGGTCCGCCGCCGCCCTTACTCCGTGATCCTGTTCGACGAGATCGAGAAGGCCCACCCCGAGGTCTTCAACATGTTGCTGCAGATCCTCGAGGACGGGCGTCTCAGCGACGCCAAGGGCAAGGTGGTCAACTTCGCGAACACCGTGATCATCATGACCTCCAACCTCGGCATTCGCGACGTCAACCAGGCCGGCACCTCACTCGGGTTCCAGCCGGCGGTCGTCGATGAGTCCGAGGAGGTCGAGCGCCGCCACAAGAACACGAAAGAGAAGATCGATGAGGAGCTCAAGCGAATGTTTCGCCCAGAGTTTCTCAACCGGGTCGACGCCGTGGTCGTTTTCAAGAGCCTGACGACCGGGCAGATCCGGCAGATCGTCGATCTGCAACTGAACAAGCTCAGCAAGCACCTGGTCGAGCAGCAAATCACGATCGAGGTCACCGACGCCGCGAAGGATCTGCTTGCGAAAGAGGGCTACGACCGCACCTACGGCGCTCGCCCGCTGCGGCGGGTGATCACAAGCCGGATCGAAGACAACCTTTCCGAGCACCTGTTGCGCGGAAAGATCGCTCGGGGTGACACGGTGCAGATTGACGTTGAAGGTGAGGATGACCTCAAGTTCACACCGGTCAAGCCCCGCCACAAGGAGCCGGCGGGCACAGGGGCGGCCAAACCCTAGGCCGCTTGGTCGGCGCGCAACCTCGCGGTCTTAACAACCTCGGTTGGCAAGCGCGCACGCCTCGGCTAAATTCGACACGCAGGTGCGTCGGGTTAGAGGGAGGGCCCGGCGAGGTGCGTGTCGCGGCCCCACAATTGCATTAGGTGAGCGCCACACCTCCACTTCGGCTGCGTCCGCTCGAGATCGGCGATCTGATCGACGAAACGTTTCGCATGTACCGGCGCCACTTTCTTCTCTTCGCGGGCCTCTCAGTACTCC
>DATBZP010000086.1:0-77819 GCA_036513135.1 Candidatus Dormiibacterota bacterium
TCGCGCGGATGATGGCCGTGAGCGTTGCCAGGTCCTGGGCCGACAGATAACGCTCGTCTTTGGAGCCTCCGAACCGGTGCAGGAGGGTGTCGAGCTGGTCACAGGCCGCTTCCGTCTGGCCGCGCTGGAGCGAGCGCCCGAGTGAATCGAGCTTTCGCAGCAGGCTGTTCCGCTGGAACTGCTTGAGATCAGGCAGGTCCTGCACAAACCCGACGAGACTGGCGATGGCCTGCGCCGGGGTCCCCACGACGACCGTGGTCGATGCTTTGCCAAGGCCACCGTCGTCGTCGACCACTGCCAGTCCAACGCTGTACGTGCCGGCCTTGGCATACGCATGCGACACGCTGAAGTCGGCGCCACCGCCGGCGGCAAACGAAGTCGTAGACGTAGCGCCATCGCCGAAGGTCCAGGTCACGGTGTGGGAATCGCCGACGCCCGGGTCACTGAAATGGCCGGCGAAGGTGACCTGCTCTTGAGACACGAGCACCGGTGCGGCTGATGGACTGACGCTCGTGATCGTTGCCGTCGGCGCGACGTTGGTGCCGTTGACGGTGGCCGACGCAGTGCCGCTGAAACCGCCGTCGTCAGTGGCCTGCAGGCTGACGGCGTATGCGCCCTCATCATCCGGCTGGAAGCTGAAGGAAGCGCCGGTGCCCGAGGCGTACGCGCCGCCATTCTTGGTTACGGTCCAGCTGTATGTGAAGGTGTCTCCAGCGCTGGGGCTGGTCGCCGATCCTGTGAGCGAAACCGTTGCGCCTTCCAGAGCGGTCGCAGGGGCTCCGGCGATCTGAGCCGTCGGCGCTACGCCGACGATGGTGAGCGTGAAGAGGGTGGTCGCGGTGCTTCCGTTGCCGTCGTCGGCCGTGATCGTCACGCTCTGGCTGGGACCCTCATCGGCCGCAGCCTGCGTCCATGACCAGGTCCCGCTGCTGGTTCCCGTCTTGGTCAGGGTGCCGGCGGACGCGGTGAGGGACACGTTGTCGCCGTCGGCGTCGGAGTAGGTGCCGGAGTTGGACGGCACAGCGCCCTCGTTCACCGATACGGCGCTGCTGGCGGCGGCGACCACGGGCGCCTGGTTGACGCCGGTCGCGACCCAGGTCTTGAACTCGAAGTCGACCGCTGCGCCGGTAGGGCTATGGGGCGCTAGCGTCCAGGTACCGGTCGCCTGCGTCCCTGACCAGGCTTGGCCGCCGGCGTATACGTCGGTCCTGCTCGAAAGCCAGACGGTGTTCGTGCTGCCCGAGTTCGGAATCACGACGATTGCGTACTGGGTGCCTGCGGTGATCGAGACCGCCGCGCCTAACGGATAGTCGCGCCACTGCGCGGGAAGGAATCCGGAGTAGGTAGTGGCGCCCAAAGACGTTCCGCTGGGTTGGCCGCCAGCCGCAACCGACTGGATCTGAATCGCTCCTCCGCCGGACGACTCGCCCACGAATAGGGACAGCAGGTCGAGCTGGCCGGTCATGCCGGCGGTGAACGTCTGAGCGAGCATCTGGGTGCTGTCGACGGTAACGCTGAAGCCGGTAGCGGTCTGGCTCTGATCAAGGGTGTCGGTCGCGTGGGCCAACGGGGCTGCTGCCAGCCAAAAGCTTGCCGCCATGACCAGCGCCAGGCCGCGCCGAATGCTCCTGTTAGTCAGGTGCGGCCGATCAGATGCCTGTCGCCACGAGTACATGACTAGATCGACGTTGGATGACTTGAATACCTGCGCCGATCAGACCGAGTTCATGGAAGGTCGTCCAGGCGACGCGCGCAGCTATTGGGCGCTGACCACCTTGCCCACGTCCCAGAACTTCGTGAAGCCCGAGCAGCCGGTGACCGAGTGGACACTGCCCGGCAGCAAACCGCCCGCCATGGTCACGATCTCCCCCACCTCTGCGACAGGTTTCCCGGTGTCGTCATAAACGGTCAACGGACTGATGCGCGCCGAGTAGCCGTAAGGCCAGGAGAGAGCGATCTTGTCCCGGCCGGTGCTGAGCCAGAAACACGCACTTCCATCGCCGTTGGTTTGTCCACCGAGCACGCCGTCCGAGCGCGCCAGATTGGAGGAGTCCGAGCGAACCGAAGCAGTCGCGATCTTGTAGCTGACGGTGGCGGTCGAGGCCGGTCCGGCACAAGCGGACATCAACAAGAGAGCCGCCACCAGGCTCCTCACGAACCGCGCCCGCCAGTCGTCATTCGCATTGACCTCACCATTCTCACCGCGTCGGCGATCTGGGAACGGCCCGGTGAAAGGCCGGTGAGTGGCCTTTCGGTTGGACCGGCGCCCGGTTGTCGTCGGGCGCGACGGCAGTGCGCGACACCACCCAGCGATGCTTGATTCGCAGGGCCGGCTTCTCGACGAGATAGTACGTGCCCGTTGCGAGGGCGACCGTGCAAGTGGCTAGCTCGAGGAAGGCGACAGCGAAGCTGCTGGACAGCAGGCCGGCATTGAAGAGCACGTGGTGAAGAGGCTCATGCCAGAGATAGATGCCGTAGGAAACATCGCCAAGGTGCATCAAGGGCTTCCAGGAGATGAGCCGAATCAGCCGCGTTGAGGGGCCGCTGAAAGCGACGATGCCCACGAGCGTACAGAAGGCAAGCCCGCACATCGGATTGAACAGGTACCCGTGCCGGTCGTACGCGATGACAGAGACCGAGAGTGGGCCCACGACCCCTGCAATGGCCGCCGCCATCCCGTAGGGCGACAGCTGGAAGTGCGGCCACCGAGCGTGCACGGTTCCAAGCAGCATGCCGAGTCCAAACAGGTGAAATTTCGTGATCGGACCGCCGACGATGGACTGGTCGGAAGGTTGTAGCGCGAGCGCGCCAAGCGAGGCGCAGATCATCGCTGTGACCACGGCGGCCCCCAGCCAGATCCGTTGATCGGCTCGCGGCCATGCTTTCAGCGCAAGGTACAGAGCCGCAAGGAGGAGGTAGAAGGCGACCTCATCGTCCAAGGACCAGGCCACTGGCACGAGGTCATCTCCTGAATAGACCCCGGTAAACGTGAGGGCTCGGGCCAGCCGCAGCAGCGCCTGGGTGGGATGGGCCTCCGTCGCGAAGAAGACCACCACCACTACGAGCACATAAAGAGGAAGGATGCGGAGGGCCCGGTTGGCGGCAAAGCGCTGGATCTTCACTGCGCTGCCGTCCACGAGCGCCTTCGCAAACGGGCGGTAAAGAAGGAAGCCCGAGATGACGAAGAACAGCGCGACGCCGGTTGCCATGCTCCCCACCAGGACCTTCGGCCACGACGTGAGCGGCGATGTGCTGAGGGTATGACCTGCCACGACGCCCAGCGCTGCGAGGGCGCGGAGGGCGTTGAACCCGGTGAAGCGCAGACCTTCACCGTCGATCAGAGCCAGCCGTTCGCGTCCCAGTCGGGCCAGCACGAACGTCAACGCAAGAGCCGAGAGAATAACGAGAACCGCGGTCATGGCTGGCACGATGGCGCGGTGCCGACTGCCGTGATGACGGCGTTAAACGAGGGTGATTTCATGGGTGTTAACCGCCCTCTTAAAGCGCGGGCGCGGATCATCTCACACCTGTATGCGAATGGAGGTCAGGGTTGTGCCGGCGCCGGGATTCGAACCGTGAGACCATCGGTCTAAACGTTGGCTCAGGAACGGCCGCGACGTGCCAGCCCGCAGTGCTTAAGCCCCCTCCTGTACTCGATCGAAGCTCGCAGCAGTGATGGCAGCACGGCTAAACCACAATCGGGTCCTATCACGATGCCTAACGAGACACTTAAAACGGACTTCTCACGACACCCGATGCAGCTCCGGATTGGCCATAAGAAATGACCATGTCTGAGCCACACAAGTGAGAATCCTGGAGCCACTGCGCCATCGCAACTTCCGCTTGCTCTGGATCGGGCAGTCGGTGTCGCAAGTCGGCAACGCCCTGTACTCTGTCGCGCTGCCCTTCCAGATCCTCGCGCTGGGCGGCTCCCCCCTGCAACTCGGCTTCGGCTTCACGGTCTTCGCCACCGCCCAGCTCGCGGTCATCTTGTTCGGCGGGGCGATCGTCGACCGCGTGCCGCGCCGGCGCGTCATCCTGGCGAGCGATTTTGCGAGCGGAGTCGTCGTCGGCGTCGTTGCCCTGCTGGGCTTGACCGGCCATTTGCAGATTGCCCACCTGTACGTGGCCTCAGCGCTCTTCGGTGTCGCTTTCTCCTTCTATACGCCCGCGATGAACGCGATCATGCCGGAGCTCGTGCCCAAGGATGTCTTGATCGCGGGCAACTCGCTTCGCGGTCTCGCCGGGCAGTTTGCGCGGGTCGTAGGCCCACTCGTGGGTGGGCTGGTTGTTGCGCGAGCAGGATCACCGATGGCGTTTGCGATCGATGCAGCGACGTTCTTCTTCAGCTTCATGGTTTTCTTCCTCGCCAACCCGCCGCGGCGCGAACCGCCGCCTCGAACGTCACTGCTATCGCAGATGCGCGAGGGCCTTGCGTTCACCTTCTCCGTGAAGTGGCTCTGGCTGACGATCGTGGGTTTCGGGTTCACTAACGGCTTCTACTTCGCCGCCTTCACGGTCGCCCTGCCACTGCTCGTCCTCAATGTTCTGCATGGCACCGCCGCCACTTTTGGGCTCATCGAAGCAGCCCAAGGAGTTGGTGAGGTCATTGGGGGCCTGCTGGCTGGGAACCTGCGGGTCCGGCGAATCGGGCTCGCGTTGTACGCCGGTAATGCCCTGCTCGGACTGTCCGCCGCCGGATTCGGCGTGGGCCTGCTTCCGGTCGTGCTCTTTGCGGCGGCAGGCTTTGGCGCGAGCATCGTCTTTTCCAACACGTTATGGGACTCGGCGATTCAGAAGCATGTCCCTGGAGATTTGATAGGCCGTGTGACCAGCGTTGACTTCTTCGGATCGTTCCTGGTCGGTCCGGTGGCGCCGATCGCCGCGGCGGCCGCAATCCCGCTGATTGGTCCGTCCGCGATCTTCCTTATCGCGGGTGGGGCATCAATCGTCTACTCCGTCGTAACTCCACTGCTGAGCCGCTCGATTCGCGAACTGGAGTGAGCCCCAATACGACCCAAATAACCTCGGATGGTGCCGGCGCCCGGATTCGAACCGGGTCCCTGTCCATACCCGTAGTTGGGGCCTCCTTTGCCCGACTTCACCTTGGGCTGGAGGCTCACCTGCGGGGAAACCGGACTAGACGTGCCAGGCGGATGGTCATGCAGGTTGAGCGGCTTGGCCAGCAGCGGCGCCCAGTCGACCGGTTACGGAATCGGCGAGGGCGAGGGCGAGGGCGAGGGCGAGGGCGTTGGGGGAAGCGGCGCCAACGCCACCCCGTCGAACTGTCCCGGCACGCACTCACCCGCCGGGCCCAAGCTGCCGTTGCTGTATGGCAAGCCCGTGACCTTGAAGCTCCGCAGGCCGGCTGACTTTGTCCAGAGCCAGACGCGTGAGCCGTCGCTGTTCCCCCAGCTGTTCCCCAGCCACAGTCCGTGCGCGTCGGAATACACCCCGCCGGGGTCGAAGTCAGTCGCATCGCCGGCCACTCCTGAATAGATCGTGGTGGCCCGTCCTGATTCGACGACCACAACGCTGTACTTCGTTCCGGCGTCACGTGAACCGATTCGGAACACGGCTCGGCCCTGCTTGTCTTGACCAAGAGTCATGGACCAGATGCCGCTCGGCGGCAAGGCGTCAAACGGCAAGCTCGCTTGCACAGCGTCTGGCGGCGCTTGTGTAACCCTGCCGGTGGCGGGATCTATGCGCCATGCCCCTGGGGAGCCGCCCCCCTTTGGAGACGTCTCAACGAGGATTCCCTGCGAGTCCCACATGTCGATTGTGATTTCGTCGGCTGTGCTCCACAACTTCTTATCAGTCTTTTTCGCAGCGTTGACGACGTGCAGCTCAGTTGAAGTTGGGGTGACCCCTTTTATCGAATAGTTCGCGTCTCCCGGTAGCCACTTGACGTATACGTAGGAGCGCCCGTCCGGTGAGACGGTTCGACTGTCGGCGGGCAGCCATCGTTTGAGCGGGGACGAGTAGGTAGCGGACAGACCGCTGTTGTCCGACGGCAAGTCCTGGAGCGCAGCCGCGGGGTCGACCGAGAACTCTCCCGAAGGAATGTTGACGAACCCAGCGCTCATTTTGAAACCGAGGGATGGGTTCCCTGTCGAGCTGGTCGTATTCACGGGCAGCGCGCAAGTGAACGAAGCAGGCGCTGGCTGGGCGGCAGAGCTCGCATTCGTCGCCGGCAAAGTTTCGCCGCTCTGCCGAGACGACATCCAATAGGCGATCCCCACGAGAACAAGCAGGGCGGCGGCCAAAAAGACGGCAACCCTTGTCATCGCGCCTGTGTGGGCGCGCGGTCCCCGTGACTTTGGCGATGCGAGCACAGGGGCGGCGAGCGGAGGTAGCTCACCCAATCCGTCCCGGAGAGGATCGCGAAACTCGTGCTCATTCATGGGTCGGCACCTCAGTGATTTCGACCCTAAGTCCCTTGAACGTGGCCTCCTGGACCGCATCTTCGCAGTCGTGTGCGTTCTGCAACATTGCATAAGCAAGGCGCTGGGCGGCCGGGACTAAAGGTGTTATGAGATCGGCGATCGGCTGGCCCTCATGGGCCTCTACAAGCGCGTCCAGCCCCGTCACTCCACTTACTTCAATGCGCCGAGTAGGCATTTTGTTACGCCCGACTCCCTCTCCTTGAAGCACATGCAGCTTTGGCTTCATGCCCCTCCTTGTCGCACTAGGCCTCTGACCATGGCGGTGGGTAAGAAACTGTCGCCGCCCCCAACGCAGCTGCCAATAGTTCCGCTCGGCGCCGTCGCCGATTACGCAGCGGGTGCGTAGGGAGCGCAATCTCGGTGACGCAAGGTCGGTGACGCAAGGCTGGATCCCGCGCGCGAGGTTCCAGTACCAACCGCCGAGGACCAGGACAGCGGTCCAACAAACCGCTGCTCAATGAGTTCGAACCGGCGGGTAAGCAGATGGCAGATCGCCTCCCTGAGCCTCCCCAGACTCTCCTGGAGTGCATTCTGGCTTGGCATTTGGCTATACGCCGCCGCCGTCACTTACCGCCGCGAGCCAAATCCGAATTCGGATTTGGTGCCGGCGCGGGGACTCGAACCCCGGACCATCGGTTTAAAAGACCGCTGCTCTAACCAAGCTGAGCTACGCCGGCTTACGACGATTTTGAATTGAAGCGCGATCCTGCTGCTGTTACGAGGTGCGGGGCCGCGGCGTTGAGACTAACGTGAGGTCGGCTGCATTGGGCTGCTCGTAGCAAGCCTTCTCGTGCTTGGGGCCTGCGGCGGGCAGGGCGCGGCCATCGACTGGGTCGACTTCATCCAGTGGGAAGGCATCACCTATCTTGCTGTTCCGCCCGCCTCGGCTGGAACGACCACGCCTGTGTTGGGCGCACCGTTGGCAACCACGAAACGACAGCTCGCTGACAACGAAACCAATCCCGCGTACCGGATCAAGGACGGTGACGCGGGCTTCCTCAAAGCCGGCACCCCGATTTACGCTCTGAGGGACTACCGATCAAACTTCAGGATCGGCGTCAAAGGCACCAGCGGCACCGTCATGTACGAGGCCGACACCAACCCCAACGCCGCGACTGGGGCTGATCTGCTCGATCTCGAAAACAAGGTCATCGGGATCGGTATCGGCGGCCCGGACTCCACCACCGAGCTGGCTTCGATCCAGGATCCGGCGGCGATCACCCGCCTGGTTCGCATCACGCTCCAGGCTCCCGTCGACGAAGCGATTCAACCGGCAGGGACGCCAGACTTCGTTGTCTTTCATTTTCGCGACGGAACCGAGAGCGTTCGAGCGTTCTGGCCGTCCATGGGTCTGCTCCAGCGCGGCATCATCGCGGGTCCGGAGTTTGCACGCGTCATCCTGAGCGCCCTGACCTCTCCTGCCGCGTGACCCGCCTGCTGTAGCCTTGCCCCGGTGAAGGCCTGGGTGGTTCGGCAGCTCGGCGGGCCCGAGTCCATGAGCTTCGAGGAGGTCGCGCCTGGCGAGCCTGGTGAGGGCATGGTGCGCATCAATGTGCGCGCCGCTGCTATCAACTTCCCTGACGCGTTGATGGTCGCGGGACTCTACCAGGTGAAACCAGGCCTTCCCTTCGTGCCTGGCGTCGAAGTGAGCGGCGAGGTGATGAGCGCGCCCCCGGCGTCCGGCTTCAAGCCGGGCGATCGCGTCATGGCTCTGCTCGACAGCGCAGGTCTCACCCATGGGGGCTACTCGGAGATCGCCGATGCCGCACCGGAATCGGTCACGCAGATGCCGGACAACATGAGCTTCGAAGAGGGCGCAGGCTTCACGTTGATCTTCCAGACCGGGTGGTTCGGGCTCCACCGGCGGGCCAACCTCCAGGCGGGTGAGACGCTCCTCGTCCATGCCGGCGCGGGCGGCGTCGGCAGCGCTGCCATCCAGATCGGCAAGGCCGCCGGAGCAATGGTCATCGCGACCGCCGGATCGGACGAGAAGGTCGGCGTCTGCCGCCAGTTAGGCGCCGACCATGCTGTCAACTACAAGACGCAGGACTTCGTTGAGGAGGTCAACAAGATCACCCGGGGTCGCGGCGCCGACGTGGTGTTCGACCCGGTCGGCGGGGACGTCTACGACCGTTCTACGAAGTGCATCGCCTTCGAGGGCCGGATCGTGCTCGTCGGCTTCACCTCGGGCCGCATCCCGCAGGCGGCGACGAACCACGTGCTGATCAAGAACTACTCCGTGGTCGGACTCCACTGGGGCTTGTATAAGAAGCGAGCGCCGGAGCTCATTCCACCCGCGGCCCACGCTCTGCTCGAGCTTTACGAGGCTGGCAAGATCAAGCCCCACATCTCCACATGCTTTCCGCTCAACCACGCCCCCCGCGCGCTTGCGACGGTGGCCGAGGGCAAGAGCACAGGCAAGGTGATCCTCACTGTCTGAGACCTTAGAGCCGTCCCCACCGCCTGAACCATTGGTGCCAACTCCACCCTTTCAGCCAGTGGTGCCAACTCCAGCCTCTGAGCCACTGGTGCCAACTCCACCCCTTCTGCCGGTGGTGCCAACTCCACCCTCTGAGCCACTGGTGCCAACTCCACCCTTTCAGCCATTGGTGCCAACTCCACCCTTTCAGCCATTGGTGCCAACTCCACCCTCTGAGCCATTGGTGCCGGCCCGACCCTCCCGCCCCCGGGGTCGCCGGTACCTCCCCGCGAGCATCGGGGCGATTGCCATTGCGATCTTGACCTTGGTCGTCTGGTGGGCGCCCAACAGTCCCTCTGCGCCCGCCGAGACTCTCGCGGCAGATCAGACACTGAGCTTCCCCATCGCCCAGGACGTCTCCGACCTCGACCCAGCCCTCATCTCCACCCCCGCCGACGTAGACATCCTCCGCAACGTCTTCTCGGGCCTCTACAAGTTCGATGCGCAGCTGCACGAGGTGCCGGACCTGGCGGTGGGCCAGCCTGTGGTCTCCGCCGATGGGCTCACCTATACCTTTCATCTGCGTCACGACGGCCATTTCTCCAACACCGACCCCATCACCGCCGCCGACTTCATCTACAGCTGGAACCGCGCCGCCGCCAAGCAGGGCGACTACGCGGGGCTGCTCAACGTGGTGGCGGGCTATGACGCAGTCGCCGCGGGGAGGGCCAGCCAACTGAGTGGGCTTGCGAAGGTCGACGACTTCACGTTCACCGCGACGTTGAGCAAGCGCGCCGGCTACTTCATCGCCGAGGTCGGGCTGTGGCCCTTCTGGGTGGTCGACCAGAAAGTCATCGCGTCGGCGGGCGAAGATGCCTGGTTCACGAAACCCGAGACGCTGATCGGCAGCGGAGCGTTTCGCATGACCGCTCGTTTGCCAGGCCAATCGATGGACTTCCAGCCCGTGAGCGGTTGGTATGGAGGTTCGACCGGCAAGCTCACACGCGTGCACGTCGAAGTCGTGCCCGATGGCGCGGCCCAGGTCTCTCAATACGAGTCCGGCGTATTCAGCCTCGTCGGGTACGGGCGCCAGGGACTACCCCCCGCAGCCGCAACGCGCTACACCTCGGACCCGAAGCTCAAGAGCCAGCTCACTCTGGTCCCGATCGGCCTCACATTCTGGGTCGGCTTCAACCTCAAAAGCGGTCCGTTTGCCGGCATCGATGCCGGCAGGGCAGGACGCCACGCGTTCAGCACCGCGATCGACCGCAGTGCGCTCGTCGACGCCCTGTGCAACCAGAAGACGGCGTGCATCGCAGCGACCGGCGGGTTGATCAGCAAGGGCCTGCAGGGCTACCTCGGCGACGGTGTCGACACGAACGTGAAGTTCGACGCCGCGGCGGCGAAAGCGGAGTACAAGGCCTGGGATCCGGATGGAACGAAAGTCAAAGGCCTCACCTATACGTACGACACGAACGCGTTCAACAAAGCGGTTTGCACCAACCTTGTGGCGCAGTGGACGAAGAACCTCGGTGTCTCGGTGGCCTGCGTCGAGATGGATCGCAAGACATTCTTCGATGACCGCAACGGACAATGCGCGTACCCCGCGTTTCGCCAGAGCTGGAGCGCCGACTACGACCATCCCCAGGATTGGTTCGACTACCTGTTCGTCACGGGCGCGAGCTCGTCGGGATCGTGCTACTCAAACCCAAACCTGGACAAGGTGGTCGCCAGCGCCGATACCGCGCCGTTGAGCCAAAGCGTTGTCGATTACGAGACGGCGGGCCACATGCTGGTCAACGACACGGTCTTCGCCCCACTTGTATACGGCGTGCAGCAATACCTGGCGCATCCGTACGTGGCAGGCGTCGGCGGAAACGCGCTCTACGACTTCTATTGGACCCAGGCACGCATCCTTCAGCACTAGGCGCAAGCTCGGGTCCCCCCACCCGGTCGCCGCAAAGCGGCGGCCGACCTCCCCGGCAAGCGGGGAGGCGAATTGGCCCCCTACCGGCGCTCCCCATCCCCGGCTTGGCCGGGACCATCCCCGCTTGCGGGGAAGCGACCCTTTCTAAACTTCCTGCGAGAAATGGCACGCCGCGAGGTGGCCTCGCAGCTTCTCCTCCAGCGGCGGTTCGACCTCGGCGCACGGTGTCGGCACGCGTGCGATCGGACACCGCGTGTGGAAGCGGCAACCTGACGGAGGGTTGAGCGGCGACGGTATCTCACCCGACAGCTCGACCAGACGTCTGCCGCGCTGGATTCTCGGGTCGGGTACTGGGATCGCCGAGAGCAACGCCTTCGTGTAGGGGTGCTTGGGTGCGGTGTACGTCCCCGCGCTGTCAGCGACTTCGACGATCTTTCCGAGATACATGACCATCACCCGGTCGCTGATGTGCCGCACGACTGACAGATCGTGCGCGATGAACAGGTAGGTGAGCTTGAACTCACGCTGAAGGTCCTCAAGGAGGTTGACGATCTGGGCCTGGATCGAGACGTCGAGCGCTGAGAGTGCTTCGTCACAGACCACGAGCTTGGGATTCAGCGCCAGAGCCCGGGCGATTCCGATGCGCTGTCGCTGGCCTCCCGAGAACTCGTGGGGATACCGGTTGTTGAAGTTGGGGTTGAGGCCGACGATATTGAGCAGCTCCTGCACGCGCTCGCCGCGCTGGCGCCCTCGCATAACGCCGAAATTGACGAGGGGCTCGGCGATGATGTCGCCGATCGTCATGCGCGGGTCCAGGGATGCGAACGGGTCCTGGAAGATCATCTGCATCTGCCGGCGTTGCTGCCGCAGCTTCTCGCCCCGGAGCTTCGTCACCTCAACGTCGTTGATGAAGATCTTCCCCGACGTGACCGGGAGCAGCTGCGTGACCAGTCGGGCAAGGGTCGACTTCCCACAACCCGACTCGCCGACCAAGCCAAGCGTCTCGCCCTCGATGACTTCGAAGCTGACTCCGTCGACCGCCTTGACCGATTGGCCCAGACCGGCGGGAAAGTGCTTGACCACGTTCTCGACACGCACGAGCGTCTTGGCGCCGGCGCGCATCGGCGTCGGATCCTGCTGTCGCGCGGCTTCCGCCATCAGTCGGAGAGCTCGCCCTTGTGCACGCCCGAACCTGCGCCTGGGCGGATGTCGACCAGCTCGTCGGCACCCATCTCCTTGCGCGCCCGCTCCATCGTCACCCAACAAGCGGCCAGCTGGTCGGGCGCGACCTCCTGCAAGCGCGGCTCGTCCGTGTAGCACTTTTCGATTCGGAACGGGCATCGCGGATGGAAGCGGCAGCCCGAAGGGGGTCGCAGCAGGTCGGGAGCCAGGCCCTCGATCGAGCGCAAGCGCTCGTGCCGCAGCGCGTCGACTCGCGGGATGCTGCGCAGGAGCGACCAGGTGTACGGATGCTGAGGATTCTCGAAAATCTGCTCGACCGGACCCTGCTCGACGATCTCGCCCGCGTACATGACAAGCACTCGCGAACACAGCCCGGCCACCACGCCCATGTTGTGAGTGATCATCACGATCGCAGTTCCGAGCTCCCGGTTGAGGTCGGCGAGGAGCTCGAGGATCTGCGCCTGCACCGTGACGTCGAGGGCGGTGGTCGGTTCGTCCGCGATCAGGATCGAAGGCGCGTTGGCGAGGCCCATCGCGACCATCGCGCGCTGGCGCATGCCACCGCTGAGCTGGTGCGGAAAGTCCTTGTAGCGGTTCTCGGCGGCGGGGATGCGCACCTTCTTGAGGAGCTCGATGGTCCGTGCGCGCGCCTCGCCTTTTGACTTGCCGTGCGCGAGCATCGCCTCGTCCACCTGGAAGCCGGTTCGCAGCACGGGGTTGAGAGAGCTTTGCGGATCCTGGAAGATCATCGCGATGTCGCGGCCGCGGATCTCGCGGATCTCCTCGCCGGTCAGCTGGAGAAGGTCCTGGTCGCGGAACATCACCCGGCCGGACACGATGCGGCCCGGGTCTGGGACGAGCCTCAGGATGGAGAGGGCCGTGATGGATTTCCCGCTGCCAGACTCGCCGACGATTCCGATGCTCTCGCCGGGATAGAGGTCGAAACTAACGCCGTCGACGGCCGTGACGATCCCGCCGTCGGTTAGGAATTGGGTTCGCAGGTCGCGCACCTGCAGGATGGGTGTGGCCACTATCGCTTCTGCCGAGGGTCGAGCGCATCGCGCAACCCGTCGCCCAGGAAGTTGAAGGCCATCAGGGTGAGCGAGAGGGCGATCGACGGCGCTATCACCATGTGTGGGGCGATCCTGATCGCGGCCAAACCGTCGGCGGCCATCGATCCCCAGGACGGGGTTGGAGGCTGTACGCCGATACCGAGGAAGCTGAGGAAGGCCTCGAACAGGATCGCCGCCGGAACTCCGAACGTGGCCTGAACGATGATCGGCCCCAGCGAGTTCGGCAGGATGTGTCCGAACAGGATCTTCAAAGGCTTGGCGCCGCTCGCGCGAGCCGCCTCGATGAACTCGCGTTCGCGCAGGGCCAGCGTCTGACCGCGGACCAGCCGGGTCATGTCCATCCAGCGCGTGGCGACGATCGCGATGATGATGTTGTTGAGGCTGGGGCCAAGCAGCAGCAGCAGGATCATGGCGACGAGCAGGTCCGGGATGCCGTAGAAGACGTTGATGATGAACGACACCACGGTGTCGATCCAGCCCTTGTAGTAACCGGCGATCAGCCCGATTGGAACGCCAACCGCGAGCACGAGCACCTGCGTGCCCACGCCGACGATGAGCGATATCTGAGCGCCCACCATCAGGCGGCTAAGCACGTCGCGGCCGAGGATGTCCGCGCCGAACCAGTTCGCGGAGCTTGGACCCGAGTATGGCCTCGCCACGCCCACCTCCCGATATGAGTAGGGCGTATGGACCAGCGCCACGAGCGCGACGACGACGAGCAAGACCAGGTACACGGCGCTGATCAACGCCATCCGGTTGCGCCGGAGCCGGCGCCACGCATCCGACCACAGGCTGGCCTGCTGCAGAGTCGCCGGGCGTTTGACGACGGCGGCGGCGGTTGCCATCAGTACCGGATCCTGGGGTCGATGACCACGTACGCGAGGTCAACGCCAAGGTTGGCCAGGCCGACCATCGCGGCGTACATCGTGAACACGCCGATGACGATGTTGTAGTCGCGGTTGAGGATGCTCGTCGCGAACTCCTTGCCCAGGCCCGGGATGCCAAAGATGTTCTCGATGATCACGCCGCCCGTGATGATGCCGATCACCAGCGGGCCGAGGATCGTGATCACGGGGATGAGCGCGTTGCGGAGGGCGTGGCGGACCATGATCACTGTCTCGCGCAGGCCTTTCGCGCGGGCGGTGCGAATGTAGTCCTGCCGGATCACCTCCAGCATGCTCGCGCGCGTCAGGCGGGCGACGATGCTCGCGTACGGGAAGCCCAGCGCAAATGCAGGGAGCCAGATCTCACCGATTGTCCCGTACGTGCCCGTCCACCCGATCTGGAAGTAAAACGTGCCCTGCGTGAAGTTGTCGAGCCACACCGCGAAGACGAGCAGCAGAAAGGTGGCGATCACGAAGCTCGGCATGCTGTAGCCGATCACTGAGGTCGTGCTGAGCAGATAGTCGACCCAGGTGTTCTGGCGGATCGCCGCCACCACGCCGAGCAGCATGCCCAGCCCGATCGTGAAGACAAGCGCGAACAGGCCCACCTCGACGCTGACCGTCATCTCCCGGAGCACCAGGGGCGTGATGGGAACACCACGATTGACGAGCGACTCACCCAGGTTGCCGTGCAGGAACAGGCCGGTCACGAAGGTCGTGTATTGCTGCCACAGCGGCTTGTCCAGCCCATAGTGCTGGAGTAGGAGTGCGTACTGCGTGCCGTGCAGGTGCTCGCTGAAAAGCGCGTCCCCCGGAAGCCGGTGGATCCCGAGGAAGACGATCGATGACACGGCGAGCACGGTGAACGCGATGATCACCAAGCGTTGGCTGATGTAGAACAGCGTGCCTCGGGTCAGCACCTCACCGTCTTTGCTCCCCTACAAATCATCGCTGGTAAAAGAAGAGGGCGCCCGCATCAAACGGACGCCCTCTTTGCGTACGGCTCTAGTGCGAAAGGATCTGGATTTCGTTCCAGTAGTGGTCGAAGAAGGCGTTGGTCCCGGCGCCCTTGACATAGGGCTTGATCAGGAACGCGCCGACCGAGTAGTACAGCGGAATGTAGACGACATCATCGATGAGCATCTGGTTGAGCGACTTGTAGTCAGCCAACGCTGCCGGCATCGGCTCGGCGTCGGCCTTCTTCAGCAAGGCGTCGTAGGCGGCTGTGGTGTAGCCCGTGCTGCATCCCGAGTCAGGGCAACCGACGGGGCTTCCCCACAGGTTGTCGAACCAATCCTGCGGGTGGTTGTAGTCGGCCTGCCAGCCGTCGCGGGACAGCACGTAGCCGCCCTTCAGGCGGGCCTGGATGAATTGCGAGTGAGACACGGGCTGGATGGCCACGTCGACCCCCAGGTTGTCATGCCACTGCGACTGCAGGAACTCTGCGGTCGGCTTGTTGAGCGCGTTCTCAGGGTCGTACGTGTAGGTCAGGCCCTTGGTCTTGCTGCCGGTCGGGTCGGCCGACTGCAGCAGCTGCTTGGCCTGGGTGGCGTCGAACTTGGCCAGGGGATCCTGGTTGGCGCCCATGTACCCGATCAGAGTCGGAGGGATCAGGCCGCCGGTTGCCGTCGTGCAAACGATGCTCTGGCAGACGACCGAGACCAGCTTGGCCTTGTCGACCGCGAGGTCAAACGCCAGCCGCAGGTCGTGCGCACTCTGGCCGCCAGAGAGGAGGAAGGGTCCGCCGGCCTGGCGCTTCGCATCGTGAACCATGTTGAAGCTGACCCAATAGCTCCGCACCTTCGCCTGGAGAGTCAGCTGGGCTTTCTCGTTGCTGGTGCCCTGGATGCGAATGATGTCAGCGACGGGAAGGTTGCTGTAACCCCCGTAGCCGACGAGGTCATAACCACCCTGCTCGTACTTCGTGATGGCGGTCGATGCGTCGGTGACCGAGACGTCGAGGTGAATCTTGGTCAGCGTTGGCTTCGGAGAACCCCACCAGTTGGATACGGCCGCGAAGTCCACTGACTGCTTCGGGACGCGAGCCGTCATCTTGAACGGGCCGGTGCCGATGGCGGTGGCCGGGTTGGTCCACCAGTTGTTGAAGTCCTGCTTGACTGCATTCTGGTCGACGATGTCCCCCGTCGTTCCGGCCAGGGCGATGGCCGTGAGGAACCAGCCGGCAGAACTCGCAAGCTTCACGTTGACGGTGTTGGCATCCGGAGCCGTCAGGCCGGCCAAGGTCACCGACGGGTCGTTCTTCTCGAGCAGAGTCTCGAGGGCCGCGCCGCTTGCGGTGTTGGTAGAAACCACGCTGTAACCGTCGATCGCGGAAAGGTTGGTCGCGTAAGCGCCCTGCATCGCGGCTGCGCGGTTCCACGAATAGAGGACGTCCTTCGACGTGAACTTGTCGCCGTTCGAGAAGGTCGCGTCTTGGCGGAGCTTGAAGGAATAGGTGAGCCCGTCGGCCGATGCGGTCGGGACTGCGGTCGCGAGGTCGGGAACGATGTTGAGGTTCTCGTCGAACTTGACGAGCCCGTCGAACATGTTCTGCGAGATCTCGGTGTCGGTCTCGGCGTCGGCCATGGCCGGGTCAAGGGTGCCGAAGTCGGCGAGGATCGGGAAGGTCAGCGTCTGGTTCGACGCCAGATTCGTGCTGGTGGTCCCGCTTCCTCCGCCACACGCGACCAGCACGAGGCTGGACACGCCGCCCACCGCTAGGGCTTTGAGGATCCGTAACGACGTTGGAGTCATAGCTTCCCCCTAAAAAGCTTGAGGCGAGAGCCTCTTTCCCACTCGCCTTCTTCCCGGTGTCTTCGCGAGTCACCGGGGCGAGAGCGCGCCGACGAGGGGTGGCGGACCGTACGCCGCCTCTTACTCCACCTCCCATTGTGGCTTGGCCGGCGGTGAATGTCTACTTCGGGCTCTGCCATACCGTGGCATGATCCCCAGGTGGGTGCCATTCGCGGGATGCGCCGGAAGGAAGGTCGGGGAAAGGTCGACGGGTCGACCAGGTTCACCGATGATCTCGAACTTGCTGGGCTCCTGCACGTGAAGCTCGTGCTCAGCCACCTGCCGAGCGCCCGAATCCGAGGCATCGAGATCGGCGCCGCACGCTCCGCGCCGGGGGTGGTGGCGGTCGTGATCGGGGCCGATCTCCCCGAGGTCGAGGCCGCCGGACCGGATAAGCCCCTGGCGGTGGGGCGTGTCTTCTACGCCGGCCAGCCGGTGGCGGCGGTGATCGCCGAGAGCGAGGCGGCCGCCTGGGACGCGGCAGCGCTGGTCGAGGTCGACTTTGAGGCCATGCCCGCCGTCGTGAGTCCCGACCAGGCCATGCGGGGCGACGCGCCGGAGGTGCGCGAGGCAGACGCCGAGGGCTCTGAAAGCGATGCGTCCATGCACGGTGCGGCGACGGAGTCGGAATCGGAGCCCATCCAGCGGCCGCGCAACGTCAGCTCGGTGGCCACGTTCAAACGCGGCGCCGTCGATGCCGGCCTGGCTGAAGCCGATGCTGTCATCAAGGCGACCTATCGAATCGCCGGCGTGCACCACGCCTTCATCGAACCGCACGTGTCCATGGTGCGGCCAGAGCCAGGCGGAGGCGTCACCATCTGGGCGCCGACACAGGGTCCGTTTTTGGTCCGGGATGAGATCGCCAAGTTGCTGGACCTCGCGCCGCACGAGGTCCGAGTCATCTCGATGCCCGTGGGTGGCGGCTTCGGCGGGAAGGTGATGCTGCTGGAGACCCTTCTCGTTCTGCTGGCGCGAAAGGTGCGGCATCCTCTTCGCCTGGCGCTGACGCGGCAGCAGGAGTTCCTGCTGAGCCGCCCGGCTCCCGCGGCGCGATTCGAGATCGAGCTCGGCGCCAAAAAAGACGGCACCCTGACGGCACTACGGGCCCGCTACGACTACGACAACGGGGCCACCGGCGGCTGGCACGCAGGCATCACCGGTTCGTTCCTCGGCGGCACGTACCGCATTCCCAACTTCGACATCACGGGCTATGAGGTCGCTACCAACAAGACACCGACCGACGCTTACCGCGCGCCGGGCGCGCCGCAGGCCTATTTCGCGCTGGAGTCGGCGATGGACGAGCTGGCAACCAAGCTCGGCATGGATCCGATCGAGCTCCGCTTGCACAACGCCTCGCGCGAGGGTGACCCGAATGCCGAGGGCGAGCCCTGGCCGCCGATCGCGATGGTCGAGTGCCTTGAGGCGGCGCGCCGTCATCCGCTCTACACCGCCCCCGTCGGACCCGGGGAGGGCGTGGGCGTCGCGCTCGGATCGTGGGGTGGCGCCCGCACACCGGCCGCGGCCGGCTGCCGGGTCGAGCCCGACGGGACCGTGTCTATCCTGATCGGGTCTCCCGACATAAGCGGCTCTTCGACCGGGCTCGCGATGATCGCAGCTGAAGCCTTCGGAATCTCAGCCGAAAAGGTTCGCGTGGACATCGGCGACACGACAGTCGCGCCGCACGGCCCGATGGCCGCCGGCAGCCAGACCACTTACAGCCTGGGCGGAGCGGTCTACGAAGCCGCGCTCGAAGCAAGACGCCAGCTGCTCGAGATCGCCACCGAAGAGCT
Source organism: Candidatus Dormiibacterota bacterium (assembly GCA_036513135.1). Lineage (GTDB taxonomy): Bacteria > Chloroflexota > Dormibacteria > Dormibacterales > Dormibacteraceae > Palsa-870. The sequence goes on from DATBZP010000086.1 coordinate 18,515, forward strand.
CGAAGCCGCCACCGAGGACCTGGAGATCGTCGACGGCCGCGTCATGGTCAAGGGCGTGCCCGAGCGCTTTGTCGAGATTACGAAGCTAGTCACGCTCAGCACCGAGTTCATGGGCCGCCACCGGCCGATCGAGGCGATGGGGCGTTCGGCCGTACAGGGCGCGTCGCCCGCGTTCACCGTCCACATTGCGAGGGTCCGCACCGATCCTGAGACGGGAGCGTTCCAGGTGACCGGCTACGCCGCCATCCAGGACGTCGGCCGCGCGATCAACCGGCCCGAGGTGGAGGCCCAGGTGCACGGCGGCGCCGTGCAGTCGCTCGGTCGCGCTCTTGGTGAACAGCTGGTCTACGACGCCGAGGGCCAGCTCCGAAGCGGCAGCTTCCTCGATTACGAGATCCCGAGCGCGGACCAGGTGCCGCTCATCGAGGTCGAGCTGGTTGAGGTTCCGTCGCCCGTGGGACCGCTTGGCGCGAAGGGAGTAGGCGAGCCGCCGGCGATCCCGGGGCCCGCCGCACTCACCAATGCGTTGGCGCGAGCGACAGGCATCCGGGTGCGCGAGGTGCCAGTTGACCGCTCGGCGTTCGTCCGGTAAGCGCTCCGCTGTGAGCAGCTACGAGGACGCGCCCGCATCCGTCGAGAGGGGAAGTCCCGGTTCGTCAATGCGCGCATACGTCGCCCGCACCCTCCCGGCGTGCTCGCCGATCCTGGTCTGCAATCGCGCTCCGCGCGAGCCAAAGCCGGAGGGAGGCTTCAAGCGCGGAGCCGGAGGGGTGATCACGGCTTTGCTCACCCTTGCCGAGGCAACGGAGGCCGACTGGGTCGCCTGCGCCCGCAACGACGACGAGCGGAAACTCGCCGCCATTCAGGGCGTGGCGGTCGCGGTCCCCCTGCTGGACTCCACCGGCCGCCTGCACTACGCGATGCCCACCAAGGAGCAATACGACATGTACTACGGGGTGTTCGCCAACCCCGTGCTCTGGTTCATCCAGCACTACCTTTGGGACCTCGGCAACGAGCCGGTCATCGACGAGCGCATCCATCAGGCATGGAAGGAGGGCTACGTCGAGGTTAATCGACAGGTGGCTGAGAAGGTGATCGAGGTCGCCCGCCAGGCGCCGAGGCGGCCCCTCGTTCTCGTCCACGACTACCAGCTCTACTTGGTCCCGGGGCTGGTGCGAAAGGCGTTGCCCACGGCGATGATCCAGCACTTCGTGCACGTGCCGTGGCCGACGCCGCAGTACTGGAAGGTGCTCCCCAAGCCCATGCGCGACGCGATCCTCGAGGGACTTCTCGGTTGCGACATCGTCGGCTTTCAGTCGAGCCTTGACGTGCGCAACTTCCTATTGACGTGTGAGGAGAACGCCGGGCTCCAGGTGGATGAGCGGGAGAGGGCGGTTTTCTATGGCGGCCGCGTCGTCTATGCGCGCCACTACCCGATATCGATAGATGTCGGCACCACCTCCCGGCTCGCAGCATCGCGCGGCGTCAAGCGCCAGGAGCACGACCTGGCGTCGTGGCGCCCTCAGCGCCTCATCGCGCGCATCGACCGGACCGACCCGTCAAAGAACATCGTTCGGGGCTTTATCGCCTATGACAAGCTCCTGCGCTACCATCCCGAGCTGCGCGGCCAGGTCCAGTTCTATGCCTTCCTGCAACCATCGCGCCAGGACGTGGCCGTCTACAGCCACTACGTTCGGCAAATCCGGCAGACGGTCGGCCGCATCAACAGCGAGTTCGGCACGGAGACGTGGCTTCCGGTTCGGCTGGAGATTGGAGAGAGCGAGCGCAAGGCCGTCGCATCGCTCAAGAATTTCGACGTCCTTCTGGTCAATCCCGTCTACGACGGACTGAACCTTGTGGTCAAGGAGGGCGCCCTCGTCAACCGGACCAACGGAGTGATCGTGCTTTCCGAGAATGCGGGCGCCCACGAAGAGCTGCAGGCGCATGTACTTTCGATCAACCCCTTCGACGTGGAGGCCACCGCAGCCGCCTTGTACACCGGGCTCACCATGGGTTTGGAGGAGAGGCAGCGCCTGAACGAAGGGGCGCGCGAGGTCGTGCGCAGTAACGACATCACGCGGTGGATCAGCCGGCAGGTGCAGGATCTGCGCGACCTGGTCATGACGCCGAGAGGGATTGGCTTGCGGCCGTAGGTATCAGCGCCCAGCGCGTTCGGTCCTCGTCGCCACCGCCATCAGCCCGCTGAGCACCGCACCTTCGAACAGGCCATAGAGAACCGAACGCAGAATTGGTTGATTGAAGGGACCGAGATTGATCAGGAACGTGAAAATCGCAAACACCGGGAAGGACAGCGCAAGCTGCTTCCACGTGTCGAGTCGCTCCCACCACTGGACGAGCCTCGGCGGTGGTTTGCGAGCTTGCTTCATTGGGCTGGGATTATTGTTGGTGATCTGCACGACGGCCTGCGACCCGGTGACTGGAACCGGGTCCGGCGCACCGCCTGATCCCAAGAGCTACATCCGCGTCGACACTGCGACTCGGTCGGCCGTTGTCACGTTGATCGCAGGCCATCCCGCCACCGACATTCAGTTCAACTACGACGGTTACGGGAACGGCGCGCTGGTGCTCACGGTCCCGGTCGGCTGGCAGGTGACGATCCAATGCGAGAACCACGGGACCGTACCCAACTCTTGCGCCGTTGTCGCCAACCGCAGCTCGACTGCACCGGTGCAGCCGGACTGGTCCACGGCGGAGCCTCAGCGTGGGCTTGATCCCGGTCAGTCAGCCAGCTTCGTGTTCAGTCCGTCGACGCCCGGCAGCTACCGCATCGCATCGCTGGTCGACGGTAACGAAGCCAGCGGCATGTGGGCAGACCTCGAGGTTACGAGTGGAGGTGTGCCGACCCTCACCGGATCGTAGTTGCTTGAGGGGCGTCCCCCCATCCGGCGCTGCGCGCCACCTTCCCTAATGTGGAAGGGAATCTGAACCGGCGGCCGCCCACTCGACGATCTCATTGAGAAATACGGCCGCTTCCTGAGGCCCCGAGACGACCACGTCGCAGCTGTCGAACAGGTGGGCCGGCACTTCGAGCGAGCTCACGCCAACACACATGTGCGGGATGTCTAGCGAGCTGACGTACTCGAACATCGAGCGGTCGTTTTCATCGTCGCCGAAGCAGACGACGCCGGCCGGGTCGTGGCCCGGCAGCAGCGCCGCCAGAGCGCTTCCTTTCCCGGTCTTCGGAGCGTGGACCTCGATCACCTTGCGGCCCAACGCCGCGGCCAGGCGCCGCCCGTCGAGCAGGGGCTGGATGAGTGCCAGCAGCTCCTCACCGCTCGCGTCTGTCATGCGGAAATGGATCGCGCTGCTGGCGGGCTTGACCTCCAACCAGGCTCCTGGAATCGAAGCGAGCAGCACGCTGACGCCCGCATTGAACTGCTGGAGCGCCTCCTTCTGCGCGTGTGGCGGACTTGCCCGTCCGCTATCACCGATGAGCCGGACGCCGGAGATTGGAACCAGCTCCTCGAGTTGGGTAGTGGTGCGACTGCTCAGGACGACGACGTCGGCGAGCAGGCGGACGAGCCGGCTCAGCGCCTGGAGGCCCTCTGGCCGCGCGACCGCCTGGGCTGGATCCGGTACGACATCGGCCAGGGTGCCGTCGAAGTCGGTGACGAGGACCAGCTCGCTGGGCGGGACGGCCGAGACGGGCGAATTCCGCCAGGCGTCAACGATCTCATCGGTTTGAAGCACCACTAATTAGTAGCAGGGCGGTGACGCTCAACAATCGAAGCCAACTCTGGGCTGGTCGGAAGCGTGCCGAACGAATGGCCCCAGTCGCCCCCGATGCGCGAAGCGCAGAAGGCCTCCGCCACCGCCGAATCGCCGTACCGCAGCAAGAGCGAGCCCTGCAGCACCACCGCCATGCGCTCGACCACTCGGCGTGCGCGCGATTCGGCATCAGCGGCGTTCGTCAGGTCGCGCTTGAGATCGGCAACGGCTCTGTCGAGCCGTGCGTCCGAACCCTTCGCCTGGTCCACCTCAGCAAAGAAGGCGGCGGTCGATTCCGGCTCGCGGCTCATCGCACGCAGAACGTCGAGGGCGTTGACGTTGCCCGAGCCCTCCCAGAGCGAGTTGACAGGCGCCTCGCGATACAGGCGCGGCAGAATCGACTCTTCGACGTATCCGTTTCCACCGTGGCACTCGAGCGCTTCCGCGACGACGGCGATCGCCCGCTTGCACGTCCAATATTTGGCGACCGCGAGCGCCAGGCGGCGGAAGTGCGACTCCGCAGGATCGGAAGCTCGATCGAAAGCGCCGGCCAGTCGCATCATCAGGATGGTCGTGGCCTCGGACTCCACGGCAATGTCCGCGAGCACGTTGACCATCAGCGGCTGCTCGCTGAGGAGCTTTCCGAAGGCGCTTCGGTGCGCAGTGTGATGCGTGGCCTGAGCCACCGCCTGTCGCATGAGCGAGGCCGAGCCGATCACGCAGTCGAGCCGTGTGTGGTTGACCATCTCGATGATCGTCCGCACGCCTCTCCCCTCCTCCCCGACCATCACTGCCCACGCGTCTTGCAGCTCGATCTCAGCGGATGCGTTGGACCGGTTGCCGAGCTTGTCCTTGAGCCGCGCGATGTGGAAGTGGTTGCGGGTGCCATCTGGCAGAACCCGCGGCAACAGGAAGCACGTGAGTCCGCCAGGTGCTTGAGCAAGGACGAGGAATGCGTCGCACATGGGCGCGGAGCAGAACCACTTTTGGCCCGTGAGCAGGTGCTCGCGGTCAGTGCCCGTCGGTACAGCGAGTGTCGTGTTGGTGCGAACGTCCGAGCCGCCCTGCCGCTCGGTCATTGCCATTCCGATCAGGACTCCGCGCTTGCTCGACGGCGGCCGCAACCCAAAGTCATAGTCGAGCGTCGTGATGAGCGGCTCCCACTTCTCGGCGAGGTCTTTTTGCTGGCGGAGCGCCGGTACCGCGGCGTAGGTCATCGAGACCGGGCATCCGTGCCCGCCCTCGACCTGCGACCAGATGTAGAAGGCCGCGGCGCGCGCGGCGTGTGCGCCCGGACGCGGCTCACGCCACGGCAGGGCGTGCAGCCCGTGACCGATGGCGACTTCCATCAGCCTGTGCCAGGCGGGGTGGAACTCGACCTCGTCAATCCGGTTGCCGAATCGATCGTGCGTGCGCAGCTGGGGCGGGTTGGCGTCGGCCTGGAAGCCCCAGTCGATCGCCTCCTGCGTGCCCGCGAGGCGGCCGAGGTCAGAAACCAGGTCCTGCGCCCAGGCAGCGCCCTCACGTTCGAGGGATTCGCGCAACGGCGCGTCGGCTTCGAAGAGGTTGTAGTCGACGAGCGGAGGCGGCTGATTCGTGTTCACCATTTGTGCTCTCGCGTTTGTGCCTGCTTGGACGTCCCCATCCGGCGCTGCGCGCCACCTTCCCCGCCAGCGGGGAAGTGACCATTCTCATTTTGCGCAATTTCGCGCAGGGCGGCCAGGTGGCGTTCGAACGTTCGCCGGCCTTCCTTCGTCAGCGACAGCCAGGTTCTGCCTCGCTTGCCGACGAAACCCTTGTCGACCTTGACGTAGCCGGCTTGCTCCAGGGTGCTCACCTGCTTGGACAGCATTGAGTCGGTCACCTCGACGTGGTCACGGACGAAGCTGAACTCAACCTTGCTGGCCGCCGCGAGCAATGCGGTGATGGAAAAGCGAACCGGATGACCGAGCAGGTCGTCCAGCGCGTGGCGCGGATGGCTCAACGCCGCCAGATCAGCCAGGCCACGACCAGCAGCGGTATGGAGCCGAGCGCCACGCTGAGGCCGAAGTGATAGCTGGGTTGGGCCGGCGCCCACCATCGCGTGATGAGGCTCGTCGCCACGACGATCCCGTTCCAGAGATTGAACGCAGCGATTCCGCCGAAGTACAGGAGAATCCCCGTGCGGCTGTAGGCTCGAATGCGCAATCCGATGACTACGCATGCGACCAATCCAGAGATCAGGATGGCCAGGATCGCGGGCCCAGCGACCGGCCCGGCCCGGCGCGGGTCGGGCAACGTGCTCATGACAGCCGCCACGGCCAGGTATATGGCGGCGATGCCCAGCAGCATCCATGCGAGCTGATGGTCCTCGCGGCGCACGCGCACTGCCTGACTGTTTGCCTCGGCCAGCGCGGCCTGCGCGTCGCGCGGCGTTGGAGCTGAATCGCTCACAGCCCGCACTGTAGCACCCACTTGCCACTTTGGCAAGTCCTTTCCAGTGTGGTAAGTCTTAGCCGAAGTCCCCTGCCAGCTCGGCCACCAGCCGCAGCTGCTCTTTGCGCTCGTCGTTCTCGAATGCCATCGGCGAGACGATGAGCGTCTCGACTCCGGCGTCGCGGAAGGCCCGAATCCGTTCTTTCGCTCGCTGGGGCGACCCCGCGATGCTCACGGCATCGATGAGGTCGCCCGGCAGCGCGAGCATCGCTTCACTCTTCCGGCCCGCGAGATAAAGCTCCTGCACCTGCTGCGCCTCGCGTTCGAACCCATACGACGAGACCAGGCGGTTGTAGAAGTTCTGCTCGCGCGAGCCCATCCCTCCCACGTACAGCGCGAGCACCGGCCGCATCGCGTTGCGTGCCACTTCGACATCGTCACCGATCATCACGTTGACACTGGGACAGATGCGGAAGTCGTCGAGGGACCGACCCGCCCGCGCCGCCCCTTCTTCGAGCGGCGCCCGGAGCGCCGCGGTGTGCTCAGGAGAGAAGAAGACAGGCAGCCAGCCGTCTGCGATCTCACCTGCCAGCGCCACGTTCTTCGGCCCGAGTACCGCGAGGTAAATCGGGATCCGCTCCTGAACCGGCCGAACGGTCAGCTTCAGCGCCTTGCCTGGGCCGTCCGGCAGGGGCAGCTCGATGGTCTCGCCCTGAAACTCGACCTTCTGGTGCGCAAGCGCCATGCGCACCACGGCCACGTACTCACGGGTGCGTTGGAGCTGCTTGGCAAACCGCACGCCGTGCCAGCCCTCGGAGACCTGAGGCCCCGACGTGCCGAGTCCGAGCAGCATCCGGCCGCCCGACAGCTGGTCGATCGTCGCAGCCGTCATCGCGGTCATCGCCGCGCTGCGGGCTGGGATCTGGAAGATTCCTGAACCGAGCTTGATCCGGCTCGTGCCGGCAGCCAACCACGCCAGGACCGTCGCCGCGTCCGACCCATAGGCCTCGGCAGCCCAGACGGAGTCGTACCCGAGCTCCTCGGCCTTGCGGGCGATGTCGAGCTGGTCGGCAGCCGTCAGACCGAAGCCCCAGTAGCCGACGCTTACACCGAGCTTCACCTACGAAAGCCTAGGCCGTTCTATCGGCCGCTCACCAGCAGGGTGATGAGGAAAACGTTCAGGGTCACGATCAACGCCACCACCCCGCTCGCGATCAAGGTCGTCACCCGATGGTTGACCAGCGTGCCCATGAGACCGCGATCGCGGCAGAAGAGCAGCAGCGGAATCAGCGCGAACGGAATTCCGAATGAGAGCACGACCTGGCTGAGCACCAGGGCGCGAGAGGGATTCAGCCCGATCGCGATCACCACCAGCGCGGGCGCCATGGTGATCGCGCGGCGAAGGAACAGCGGGATCTGGCGATGGATGAATCCCTGCATGACGACCTGGCCGGCAAGCGTGCCCACCGATGAAGAGGACAGGCCCGAGGCCAAAAGGCCGAGCCCAAAAAATATATCGGCGCCATGGCCGAGTCTCACGCCAAGGGCTTTGAAGGCCTGGTCGAGATCCTGGAGGGGACCGATGTTCTGTCCGTGAAAGGCGGCCGCGGCCAGCGTCAGCATGGCAATGTTGACGATCCCCGCGACGCCCATCGCGATGATCACGTCCCATCGCTCGAAGCTGAATATCTTCCGCTGCTCGACCTCCGTGGCGCCAACCACTCGCCGCTGCGTCAGGGCGGAGTGCAGGTAGATGACGTGGGGCATCACGGTTGCGCCCAGGATGCCCGCCCCGAGAAGGACACTCTCCGTGCCGTCGAACCGAGGTATGACAAGCCCACTGACAACTCCTGTCACCGAAGGCCGGGCGAGGAACACTTCGAATGCGAAGGCGGCCACGATCACCGCGACGAGCCCTGTGATCACCGCTTCGAAGCCCCGGAAGCCGCGCGATTGAATCGCCAGGATGCCGAATGCTGCGAAGCCGGTGATGATGCCGGCGGCGAGGAGTGGCACGCCTGGAAAGAGCAGGTGGATGCCGATCGCGGCCCCGATGAACTCGGCCAGGTCCGTGGCCATCGCAATAGCCTCCGCCTGTATCCACAGCGCAACCACCGCAGGGAACGGAAACTTCAGCCGGCAGACTTCGGCCAGGTTAAGCCCGGTCGCGATGCCGAGCTTGGCGCTCATCGATTGCACCAGCATCGCCATGAGGTTGGCGGCGAGGACGACCCACAGCAGCATGTAGCCGTACTGCGCGCCGCCGGCGATGTTGGTGGCGAAGTTGCCGGGATCGATATATGCGACCGCCGCGACAAACGCGGGGCCCAGGAAGGGAAGCAGGGCCCGCAGCCCTCGTGTCTGGCCGTTGAGGGCCTTCTCCGCGGCTCGAAGGACTCGCTCCTCGCCCGGGAGCGCAACCGCTACCGCATCGCGGGCGGCCTTGATCGGATGCTGGGCGAGCGGGGCCGGCGGGGCCGGTTTGGGAGCCGGAGCCTCAACGGCCACTTTCGCGAACTCCTTCGACGAACATCGCACGTGCCAGGCCCAGCGGGACGCTCACGCGGCGGCCCTTGATGCGAACTGCGATGGGACCCTCGAACTTGCTTTCCGCCACGATTTCGATCCGCGTGCCGGGCAGAAGGCCCCGGCGCTCCAGCTCGCGAAGCCGTCCTGGGTCCTCGTCCGACACGCCCTGAACGATCACCCTCTCCCCCACGCGGCACCCGCTGAGCGCGCGGTCGCTGAGCGAGCGGACCTTGCCACCGAGCGTGGGGATCGCGTGGCCGTGCGGATCGAGCTCCGGGCGCCCGAGCAGCTCGAAGATCCGCTGCTCCATCCGTTCGGATATCACGTGCTCCAGGCGCTCGGCCTCCTCGTGCACCTCGTCCCAGCTGTAGCCGAGGACCTGGACCAGGAACATCTCGAGCAGGCGGTGATGCCGGACCAGTTCCAGCGCGACCTTGCGACCCTCGCGGGTCAGCTGCTGGCCGCGGTAGCGGTCGTGCTCGACGAGGCCCTGTGCGGTGAGGCGGGTGACCATCTCACTGACGCTTGGCGACGAGATGCCGAGCCGCTGCGCGAGCTCACGGGTCGGCACGGGGCGCTGGTCGCCGTGCAGCTGGTATAGCGCTTTGAGGTAATCCTGCTGGGATCGGGTGAAGTTGCTTCGGCGTTCGAGCTGTTCGACCACCGCCACTAGGTGTCCCTAATCTGGTCCGCGGGCTTGCCTATCATCAAAGATAGGATAGCCTAACTTAATGGAACGACGCCAGCTTTAGATCAGTTCTTCGTGATTTAGCCGCAGGCGCCGGTCGGTCCTGAGGCGGGGTTGTAGGTGACGCTGACATCGGGAGTGATGGTGACGGGACCGGCCGCGGTGATTATCGCCAGGTAGGCGGCGCACCCTTCGGCAAGATTGAAGTCGTGGTTCACGCTCGTCACGTTGAGGGCTCCGTAGGCCGAGGTTGAATGGTGCATGCACCAGTCGGTGGTGCCGCGCCCGTTGACGACGCAAAGAAGCGCATCCCGGAACTGTGTGGTGGACAGGATGCTCACGGACATCGGTCCGCTCGACGTGAGCTTGAGGTGGTAGGTGAAAGTGTCGGGGACGGTCGAGGAAAGGTATTCGTTGGAGTTGTGCAGCTGCGCGGGTACGTTCCAGACGCCTAGCGTGGGATGCTGCAGCTCGGCGCTGAGGCTGGTGACCTGGGCTTGCGATGCAGTCAACTTGCCGAGCGTGATCGTGAGCTGGTCTTGAAGGTTCTGGTTCCGCCCGGTCAGCGACTCGTTTTGGGTAATCAGGGACCGGATGGTGGCCTGGTTGGTGGTGTCGTCGGAGTAAAGAATGCCCAGGCCGCCCGCTGTCAGGAGCAGGGCCGCAGCGAGTGCTGCCGTCCAGAGCCGCCGCTCGCGAGGCACATGGATAGACGCGCGGGTCGAGATGACGCCCGAGATCTCAGGCGGTGGCGAATAGGCCGCGGCCGGTTGAAGCGACATGTCTTCAGTGGCGGGTGACGTGGGGTCCACGGGTCGGAGCCATGATCTCATCCTCTGGCCTATCAGATGTCATGTCTGGCCAGGCCTCGGCCAGGCGCTGAGGGCCTGGCTGATCCGCGACGCGGACTCTGCCTGGAGGCCGACGTCGTACGTGAACGTCTTGCCGTCCGGTTGAGTTGCCGGGCCCGGACCGCAGGCGCTGCCGCAGGGCGCCTCCTCGACGTAGAAGACGGCGGTCGTATTGAGCCATACGGGCGACGAGCGGACGTTTGGCAGCTGGCCGCCGCTGCTTCCGCCGTGGCCGTACAACCAGACCTGCGGCGTCCCGGCCGAGTCGCGAACCGTGAAGGCGAGGTAGTCGTCACCCGCGTCGGCACGCGGCCGGATCCAGGAAAGCTGCTGGGCGAATGCCTGAGAAGCTCCGCCGCTTGGGTCCCACAGGCTGACCAACGTGCCGAGCGGTGCTCGGAAGTAGAGGCGGCTGCCTGTGCTGCCCCAGGTGGCCATCGTGCCGAGCGCCTGTGAGTAGACAAGGCTGCCGTCTGTCGAGTGACGGACCTGTAGGTGGTCGCCGGAAGAGCTGAAGGTCTGGACAAATGCGAAGTACGCGCCGTCAGGCGAAAAGCCGAGGTATGCATCGTCCTCGCTGGGATTGAGTCCGCGTCCCGGGACGGCGCCCTCGGTGGCAACGACTCGGTCGCCGCCGCCGCTCAGCAGGTGAAGCGTTACAGCGCTCGCATCCGACGTGACGTACGCGAGGAATGAGCGGTCCGGACTCCAAGCGTGCAGCCCATCCATGAAGCCGCCTCCGGTCCAGGCCGCGGCCACGGTCGAATTGCCGGTGAAGAGGTCGAGGACCCCGATAACGCTCTCACCGGGCGCACTGGGTGACCCCTGCGTCGCCGACCACGACATCGAGGTTTGCGTCACGAGCTGTGGCGACCAGGACCCGGTGATCGTGCAGATGGCGCGCGGGTTGCGAGCGTCTGTGACGTCGGCCAGGATCGGGGTGGTCGAGCCTTGCATCACCAGCAGCGCCTCCTGGGTCGCCGGCGCCCCCGTGCAGCTGGCGTGCAGGGCCGCCCACGCGGGCACCGCCACAGGGCTAGCCGGTGCGGAAGGCGAGGGCGAAGGGCTCGGCGACGGACTTGGCGACGGACTTGGCGATGGGGTCGGCGTAGGGCTCGCTGACGGCGTCGACGCGGGGCTGGAGTGAGCGACCGCCGGGCCGTTCGGCGTGCAGCCGGCGACGGCCAGCACGATTCCTGCGAGTACCAACCCCCTCCTCACGTGAGATTGAAACGAACACCGGAGGTCGGACGTTACGCGCGTCGCCTGTTGGAGCAAGGCGCCCACAATAGGCGCTTATCGATTCGGAGCAAGCCCAGTAGGTTGTGACCTACTGAATTCGTCTAGCAAGAGGTTAAGGAAGCGGTGAAGTCGGGCGGCTCGTTTGCCCTGGTGCTTCTGCTGGTCGGGTGCGCCAATCCAACACCGCTGACCGCCACTGTCGAGGCGTCGGCCACCCAAAGCGTCGCCGTCGCGGGCCGCGCTCAACTGGTGGTCAAGCTGAACAACACCGGCCCCGCCATTCCGCACCTCGGCCTGGTTTTCATGACCGCCGACAAGTGGTACGACCACCATACGGTTTCCGACTTTGGTGGCTGCACGCTGGCCTCAGATGCCTCGGCTTTCGACTGCGGCGACGTCGGGGCGGGGGCGACTGCGTCCTTCTTGATCGTCGGATCGGCAAAAGATGCCGGGACCTTCCATTACCAGCTCGCCTTGAGGGAGCTCGTGCGCCCGTTCGACTTCGTGAACGACCACCCGGACGGAGCCGACGTCCAGGCGTGGGACGAAACCATCACGCCGACATAACCGCATGCCAGCAGTAATGCGCCGGTCCACTTGACGGAGAATACCCGCGTTTCGTGATTCATCCGGCACCGCGGTACGCGCGGCCCCCCTTATGGCTTGCCTCGGCTGCCGTGGTCGCCGGATGGGGCGCGATCTACGACGTCGTCGTTTGGTTTGTTCTCTTCATTCAGCAGGCTGTGCACCCGGACTTCAGGATCTTTTACGTCGCCGCTGAAGCCGGGCTTCGGTTTGGCTGGTCGAAGAGCTACGACGTCTCGATCCTGCGCTCCCTCTCAGCGTCCTTCCCGACCGGTCAGAACAACATCACGTCAGCGCTGCCGTTCATTCACCCACCGCTTTTGGCATGGCTGGTCGCGCCGCTGACCACGCTTCCGTTGCCCGCCGCTTATGCCGTGTGGTGTGGCGTGTTGCTTGGCGCTCTGGTGTGGGGGTGGTTCATCGCGGCCCCGTACACCGGTTTGCGAAAGCTCGTGTGTCTTCTGGTTGCTCTGGCCATCTGGCCCGTTCTGGACTCCTTCTACTTCGGTCAACCGTCAACGCTTCTGATCGGCTTGGTGGCCGCCGCATGGTGGCTCTGCGTGAATGACCGGCCGCTAGCCGCAGGGGCCGCGTTGGCCCTCGCCACCGGGCTCAAGCCGCACATCGTGATCCTGGTGCCCCTGGCGCTCGCAGCCAGTGGTCGCTACCGGCCTTTCCTCGGCTGGGCAGCCGGCTGCAGCGTGCTCGCGGCTGCCTTCACGCTCGCCCTGGGACCGTCGGGTCTCAACAATTGGTGGCAAGCACTGGTGTACGGCCAGACCGACACCGGCCAATCCCTCTACACGGTTGCTTACGTATTTGGAGCTGGTCCGGTGTCCTACGCCCTGGAGGCGCTCCAGGGGGCCGCTGCGCTGGTGATCGCGCGACGCAGGCGGGCCGACCTGAACGTGGTGTTCGGGCTAGGTCTCGTCGGATCATTGGCTTTCGCATTCCACCTTCACCAGTACGACTACATCGAGCTGATCCTGGCCGCCTGGTTGGTCCTGCATTCGGCGCCGCCGCTTTGGCACCGTGTCTGGATGCTGGTCGGTATCGCCTGCTTGCTGATGCTGGAGATCGGGCAGCCGATTCCTCAGCTGGTCTGGGATGCGGGCTGGCTCGTGATCCTCGGGGTCAGCAGCTTCGCCGCGACCGGTGTTCCGGCGCATGCCCCTGGACCATCGGTCGACTCGGCTGCCGGCGCCGCCACATGACTCTGAGCGCCTAGCCCAAGCGAGATGCTGTCAGCGCGAGACTAGCTCTCAACGCCTGACCTGGCGGTGCCGGCGAGATTGAATGCCTTCCGCACCAGCCGCTTGACCACGGGCCGCTCGGCGTCGGCCGGCGCGCGCAGCGTGATGAACCGCGAGTCCTTTCCGCCGCCCTGAAGCAGCCCGCTCCCGTCGTCGAGCTCACGGCCGCGGTAGAAGAACAGGGTCGAATGGCTGGGGAACGTGCCGACGCCGACGACGTTCGCGCCGTCGACGGCGTAGCGGACGAGCTTCCACATCGCTCGACTCGAGCGCGGTGCCTCGCTCCGGTAGGTGATCTCGTCGGCTTTGGGGGCGACCTCCTTAACCGTCCTGATGGCAGCCTCCACCGTCGGGCGCACGGTCGGTGGAATCTTCCTGAGGTGTTCTGAGAGCGCGATCTGCGCGGCGGCGGGCATCGGCTCGGATTCTAGTAGCCTTTGAATTCCTCCTTTACGCCTCGCCGGCCTTCATCCCTTCCAGGAGCTCGGCCAGGCGATCCATCGAGTCGTCAGATCCTCTTTTCATCCCGGACGCCACCATGCTGTCGCGGTCTGCGACCGACTGGAAGACAGCCTGTTGAACGAGCTTGGTCTTGTCGCCGAGCGGTTCGAAGGTTGCGGTTTGAACCAGGACCGGTCGATGCGCTGTCAAGCCCCTCCAGGCAGGTCCGGCGGCGTGAGCAGGCATCCTGCCTTCCTGCGGCTGTTCGCCGTTTCCAAATCCAGGCAAAATGAGCGGTTGAGCGGCGGCGACCCAGCTGCCGGCGTGAGAGATGGTGCGAATGGAGGGAGCATGACGACCGTACGCCTACTCGTCGGGACCAAGAAGGGCGCTTTCGTCTTGACGTCGGATGAGCGCCGCGAGCGCTGGGAGGTCAACGGGCCCCACTTCTCGGGATGGGAGGTCTACCACGTCAAGGGCTCGCCCGCCGACCCCGACCGACTCTACGCAGCGCAGTCGCGCGGCTGGTTTGGCCAGGTCGCGCAGCGCTCGGACGATGGCGGCGCCACCTGGCAGCCGATCGGCAACGACTTCCGGTACGAAGGCGCGACGAATACCCACAAGTGGTACGACAACAGCGACCACCCCTACGCGTTCCTGCGGGTATGGCACCTCGAGCCCTCCCTGAGCGACCCGGACACCGTTTACGCGGGAGTCGAAGACGCCGCGCTGTTCCGCACGACGGACGCTGGAAAGAACTGGGAGGAGATGCCGGGGCTCCGCACCCACCCCAGCGCGTCCACGTGGGCGCCCGGCGCCGGCGGCCTGTGCCTGCACACCATCATCCTCGACAAGACCCACCCCGACCGCATCATCACCGCGATCTCGTCGGCGGGCGCTTTCAGGAGCGACGACGACGGCAAGACCTGGCGGACGATCACCAAGGGCTTGCACTCGAACTACATCCCCGACCCGGACGCAGAGGTAGGGCACTGCGTGCACCACATCGCCATGCACCCGAGCCGTCCCAACGTGCTCTTCATGCAGAAGCACTGGGACGTGATGCGCAGCGACGACTCCGGCGACTCGTGGCACGAGGTCAGCGGCAACCTGCCGACCGACTTCGGCTTCGTGATCGATGTCCATGCGCACGAACCGGAGACCATCTACGTGGTCCCGATCAAGAGCGACTCGGACCACTTCGTGCCGGATGGAAAGCTGCGCGTGTATCGCAGCAAGTCGGGCGGCAACGAATGGGAGGCGCTCACGAAGGGCCTCCCTCAAAAAGACTGCTACGTGAATGTGTTGCGCGACGCGATGAGCGTCGACTCGCTCGACTCGTGCGGCATCTATTTCGGGACCACCGGCGGCCAGGTGTATGCGTCGGCCGACGCCGGTGACAGCTGGAAGGCGATCGTGCACGACCTGCCGTCGGTGCTCTCGGTTGAGGTGCAGACGCTGCGGTGATCCGCGTCGTCCTGCCGGCGAACCTGCGCACACTGGCGGGTGTCGGCCGGGAGGTGGAGCTGGAGGTCGGGAGCCCGGTGACTCAGCGCTCTCTGCTGAGTGCGCTGGAGGCGGCATATCCTGCTCTGCGCGGAACCATTCGTGACCCGGTGACGCAGCAGCGCCGCGCGATGCTCAGGTTCTTCGCGTGCGAGCGGGACCTTTCGGACCAGTCTCTGGACGCACCGCTGCCCGAGGAAGTCGCCGCAGGTCGAGAGCCGTACCTGATCGTAGGGGCGATCGCCGGCGGCTGAAGTCCAGGAGTCGAGAGGCGTTACCCCAAGCCGGACGCTGTTCGAACCACCTGGACCAAATCGAAACGCCCTTGGATGCCGGGACGACCTCGGTGGAGCGCCGCTTCAGGCAAACGCAACCGTCTTGGCGCCGGCAACGTCATCGGCGAGGTCGGTGGCCAGCGAAACCGCCGCCAGGAACTCGGCGACCCGCAGCATCTGTCCGGATATCCGCGGGGCTTGCGGGTCGTTGACGCCCACAGGCGATATCTCTCCCAAACAGCGAACACAGGTTGGAGTAGCCCAAGCGCGACGCTGTTCGAACGGCTTGGAGCAACTCGGAAGAAGGTTGACGCCCGGCGAAACCTGAAAGACGAAGTACCTTAACCGCCTGATGGCGTCGCACCCGCGTTCCCTTCGCGAGACGCTCCTACGCTCGTACAGGCTCGCGCATGAGCGGTTGTTGACGTCTGCGCAGGCGCTGTCTGCGAAGCAATTCACGTGGAGCGCCGGCCCAAGTCTTCATTCGGGCGCCTGGCAGCTGTGGCACGCCGCACGATGGGACGATATTTTCGCCTCCTACCTTCACAAGGCCCTGGCTCAGGATCCTCGTACGCAGGTATGGGAGAGAGAATCGCTGGCGGATCGATGGTCGCTCGCTTCCGGCACGATGGGCCGGCGGGACACCGGAACCGAAATGTCAGACGAGGCGGCGGAAGAGATCCGCTTCCCTGACCAGAAGGAAGTCGTCGGCTACGCGAGACTCGCTTTCGCCTATGCCGAGGAGGCGATCACGCTCATACCGGATGATCAGTTGCTGGCGCCCCCGAAGGTTGATCCTGATGGCGACACGAAACTCGACAACGTCCTCATCTACCTCGAACACCTGAGCCGCCATCTCGGGATGATCGAGTCGATTCGCGGGCTTCAGGGTTCGCTCGGCTCGTCCACCCTGCACGATGGATAGCCGATGGAGCCCCGGCGGGATTGGAGACGACGACGACGATCCGCGTCTCCGAGTTCGGTTTGGCTAGGCTTTGGATCTACATGGATCGCCACCTCATCCAGAGGTCGCTGAACACTTGGAGTTCCTCCAGCGCGAGTGGGACCAAGACGTTGACGATGCCTCCCTTAAGCGCAGTAGCAACGTGCCTAGGGTGCTTACGGACGGCAGTTTCGGCCGGGCATGGAGAGATGTGGGCCTTCCACGGCAGCCGACAGTAAAGACCCTCGACTTCGACAGGCACCTCGAAGGAGTTGACCGGGCCACGATCGTTTTCGCACAAGCAGGCGGAGCCACTTACCAAGGCGTGGCCGTTCAGGGCGTCTTGGAACGGAACGTGGCCATTGACGCGGCGGAAGTAGCCCCGGCGGGATTCGAACCCGCGATCTCAGCCTTGAGAGGGCTGCGTCCTAGTCCACTAGACGACGGGGCCAACGTGCTGGTGGGCGGCATTGGGGTCGAACCAATGACCTCTCGCGTGTGAGGCGAGCGCTCTCCCACTGAGCTAGCCGCCCTATGGGAGCACCCATTCTAGCGACCCTCGTAGGATCCTCATTCGATGGCCACCCCCCTGACGCAGCGACACTGTGCGGCATGCAAGCCGGGCTCTCCCTCGCTCCCACGGGACGAGATCGACCGGCTCCTTGAACAGGTCTCGGGCTGGGGCGTCGAGCAGGCGGAAGGTCACCTCCGCCTGACGAGGACCGTCAAATTCAAGGGATTCATGCCCGGGGTTGAGCTGGTCGACCGGATCGCCCCCATCGCCGAGGCGGAGCGCCACCACCCCGCCCTACTCCTGTCCTATGGCTCGCTCAGCGTCGGGCTCTGGACGCACGCCGCCGGAGGGCTCACGGAAAACGACTTCATCCTCGCTGCACGCATCGATCAGGCCGTTTCGCAAACTCTTAACTGAGTTTCCTTTGCTTTGTCGGCGACCCCGTGATAGGTTCTTCCGACCTGATGCATTTCTTCGTTTGCTTGTTCTTCCACCAACGTGAGCGTGAAGTCCTGCTGAATGGGGTCCTCCCGTGGGGGCTCGACGCCGTCGTCTTCTGCTGGCGCTGTGACCGCATGCGCGGGCGGGCGGTGCGCGTCCTCCAGACGAACTCGCTGGGGGCTTAGCGCCTCCCCCAACTCACCTTTCCAGGACGATGGTCTGGTAAGCGGCCTGAAGCGCCCTCGCGCGTGGAAATTCCTGAGCGGCCAGGGCGCGCAGAGGCAGATCCACGCCCCAGCTGACGACCACGACGAGATCGCAGCTCTGGAGCTGGTCCGCCGACGTCACCGTGAAGAAGCCGGTCGCGTACGCACTCAGGATCTGCTCGTCACTGTGGAGCACGCACGCCCGGAGGCCTTGAGCATTCGCCCGGTTGACGACCGCAGCCGCCTGCGGCAGCGCGAGCGGATCCTCGGTGTAACCAGAAACCTGGCTCAACGCAGCGGCGACGGCCCCCGCCACGACGACCGGCGCCAGCACCTTCCAGCGGGCGATGGCCGCCGCCATCAGGTAGGCGCAGCCCGGTACCAGGAAGATGAAAAAGCGCGGGAACAGGTAGGCCGGCTGCAGACCAAGCCAGAGCACGGCGACGACCACCGCCACGACCGCGATCGCCGCCCACAACCACGGTTCGGCGCGCAGCACCCACAGTCCGAGTCCGGCTGATGCCAGCCACAGTCCCAGTGGCAGCAGCACCGGCGCACCGACCAGGAAGAAGACCAGGTCGCGGGGAAACGTCGGGTAGAAGAGGCTCGGTGGATAGCCGTGCTGCAGCAGCTCCATGACCTGGATGTTCGCGTTGGCGGCGACCCCGATCGCCGCGGCCGAGACCCATGCCGGGGCGAGCCGACCGGCCTGGGACCACGATCTCCTGCTGGCGATCCAAGCGACATGGGCGAGCAGGACCACGACGGTGAAGAACTGGGCGGCGATGGCCAGCCCCATCAAGAGGCCGTAGGCGACCAACCGCCAGCGGGTCCACTTGCCCGAGAGGATGATGGTGGCGAGCACCGCTCCGAGCGCCGCGAGGCTGTAGCCCCGCAGGTCGCGGCTGTTCTCGACGAACATCGGGTCCGTGGCGATGAACAGCCCGGCGCTGACGCCGGCGACGATGCCGAAGCGCTGAGCCAGCACGGACGCAGTCACGCCCACGGTACCTCCGGCCGCCAGCGCGGGCACCAGGCGGTAGACGAATTCGCTCCGGGATCCGGTCGTCGAGTAGATGAGGTGGCTCAGAAGTGACACCAGCACGTGGTCGTTGGAGGCCACGCTCTTGAGCGGGATGCTTGGCAGCACGCTGTGGACGGCAAACGCGTCCCAAAGCGATGGCGTGGCCACGAAGTTGGCGAACGTAGCCGCCGCGTCATAGCCGAAGGACCGATTCGATCCGATCAGGTAGACGGCGGCCGTGGCGACCCCCAGAATCGCACCGGCGAGCGCCGGCCTCCTGTTCGCCACTCCTAGTGAGAGACGGCTTCTTCTTGGATTACGTCTTCGCCCGTGTACGCCGAGGCCTGCATCCGGAACAGTCGCGCGTAGCGCCCGTCCAACCGCATCAACTCCTCGTGCGTGCCTTCTTCCACCAAACGACCATGCTCCAGGAAGATGATGCGGTCAGCTCGCCGCACGGTGGAGAAGCGGTGAGAGATGTAGACGGCGGTGCGGCCTTCGGTGAGCGAGCGCAGCCGTTCGAAGAGGTCGTACTCAGCCTGCGCATCGAGCGCCGACGTCGGCTCGTCGAGGAGCAGGATCCTGGCGTCGCGCATGAACGCCCTCGCCAGCGCTACCTTCTGCCATTCGCCTCCCGAAAGATTCACGCCGGCGTCAAACCACTTGCCCAGCGCCGTGTCATAACCCGCGGGGAGATTCGAGATGAGGTCGTCGACCCCGGCCTGCCGGCTCGCGTCGACGATCGCCTCTCGGTCGGTGAGCTGCGGCAGGTTACCGAGCCCGATGTTCTCCGCCGCGGTCGCCTGGTAGTCCACGTAGTCCTGGAACATCGCGCCGATCTGCACCCGTAGTTCGTCCGGGTCGAAGTCGCGCAGGTCGATGCCGTCGATCAGGATTCGACCATCGCCCGGGTCGTACAGCCGGCAGATGAGCTTGAACAGGGTGGTCTTGCCGGCGCCGTTGCGTCCGACGACGGCCAGAGTCTCGCCCGGCTTGACGGTGAAGCTCAAGTTGTTGAGCGCGTTCTTGTCCGCCCCAGGGTACGCAAACGAGACGTCTTCGAACCTGATCTCTCCACGCATCGGCTCCGGCATTGCGACCGGCGATTTCGCCATTGGCATCGAAGGTTCGGCTGCCATCAGCTCAAAGAGGTTGTTGAGGTACAGGTTGTGCTCGTACATCCCGGAGAAGCCGCCGAGGATGCCCTGGATCGAGCCCTGCACTGACTGCGCGGCGACCGTGTACAGCGTGAGGTCGCCGAGCGTGAGACGCCCCGCGATCGCCTGGAGGGCCACATATAGATAGGTGAGCGATGTGGCGATCGTGCTCAGGTTGCCCCACGCGAACCCGGTCAGGTAGCGGCTGACGACCTGCGACCGCTGGCTGCCGTAAAAGCGATCGGCGATGAGCCGGTAACGGTCGATGAAGTACCCGCCCAGTCCGAAGAGCTTCACCTCCTTGGCGAACGAATCGGTCGTGACCAGGCTCACGAGGTAGTTCATCCGCCGCAGGAGGCGCGAGCCCCAGCGCGCGATGTTGTAGCCGCGCCATCCATATCGCGTGTCGGCGATGAATGCGGGTATCGGTGAGACCAGGGCGAGCAGTGCCAGGAGCGGGCTGACCGCGAGCAGCAGCGCGATCATCGTCACAAAGGTCAATAGCGTCTGGACCAGGCCGAACGCGGTCGAGATCATCATCACGGGCCGGTTGATGGAGTCGGTTTGGGCGCGGCGGAGCAGGTCGTACGAGGCGGGGTCTTCATAGAACGCCAGGTCAAGCGACGCCGCCTTTTCCATCACCATCAGCTGGATGCGCATCGCGACGGCGTTCTGCAGCAGCTGTTGGGTGATGTTGCGGATGGTGCCGAGCAGCGCAGTGAGCGCAAAGAGCAGCAGCTGGATGATCGCGAGAAAGACGATCGCGCCAACCGCGCTGAACACCGGCGTTTGCCATGGCCCGAGCGAGCAGCCGGCGGCGGGTTGGCTGCACAGCGGCCAGACGCGATCTGGCTGTTGGAAGTTGTGGATCGCAATGCCCTGCACGACGGCGTTGATCAGCAGCTTGGCCGTATAGGCGGCGCCGGCCGGGATGACGCCGGCGACCGCGGTGGCTATGAACAGGCCGAGGGTGGTCGCTGGGCTTGCGTCCCAGACCAGCCGCAGCACCCTCGGCAGCGCGGCCGACGTGCCGGCCACGGATTGTTTCAGGCTCTCCCACCGGCCACGGAGATCCTTGGGGCCCTCCGGAAGCGGCGGCGGCTCCTGGGTCGGGTCGCCGGACAGGCCGCTGTTGGCGGGCCCGAAGTCAGGCTTCTTGCGGCGACCGCCCCACCAGTGCATCGTTGGCGGCCCGGCGCCGGGCGGCATCATGCCCATCTCAAAAGCAGCTTAGTGGGGTTGACCAAATCTCGATTCCCCCCACCGGCCCGGCGGGCCACCTCCCCGGCAAGCGGGGAGGTAAAGCTTGACAGCAGGTCTGTTGCAGCGTAATTTTGTAATTATGGATGAAAAAGAGTTCGGATCGATCAAAGGTTGGTTTGCCGGCAGGCTCCCGGACGGTTGGTTCACGGGAGTGGAGGTCACAGTCGAGGATGACCAGATCGTGGTCCTCGGGACGCTGCCTGAGCTCAAGGTCGGGTCGACACCCGAGGAGAAGGAAGGCGCGGCGGCCGGCCGCATCGCCCGCTTCCGCGACGAGACACGCGGCGAGCGGATCGGCATCGCCCAGGAGGCCGAGGAACGATTTCACAAGTACCTGACCTGGGGCGCGAAGCTCGGCGGCGTCACCAAGCGATTCAACCCGGGCGGCGGCGGGCGTTCTGGCGCCGACGGGCGCGTCATGATCGGCCGCCTCTGGCGGCGTGGCCGCGGCCGGCATGAGCGCCGGGCAGAGACGCAAGCCCAGGTCTTTTAGCTCGGGGTGAAGCTGACCGCCGAGTAGATGCTCCCAAGGTGGCGGCTCGGGATGGTTCGAAGGAGACGGGTCTTCTCGAACCCCGCCTGAGCCGCCATACGCTCCCAGCGCTCATAGGTGAACGGGTGCGGTACCCAGGGGTTGCCCCGGTCGCTTCCATACTCGACGACGACCAACCTTCCTCCCGGGCGAAGCATGTTTCGCACCGACCCCAGAACTGGCGCCTTGTCGCGGACGAAGTGAAGCGAGTTGGCCATCACCATCCCATCGAGGTTCGAAAGACCCAGGGGGCGTGTGAAATCGGAGACCTTGGTCTCCAGCCCAACGTCGGGGAACCTCTTCCTCATCTGGACCTCAAGCGTTTGCAGAGCGCCGGCGTCGCGGTCGACCGCCGTGATGTGCGAACCCGGGCCAAGCAAGTCGGCAAGCGCAAGGGTGAAGGCCCCCTCGCCTGCTCCCAAGTCGGCCCAACGGCCACCCAGTTCTAAGCCGGCGTCCTGCAGGAGCGCGACCAGGTCCGAGTGATTCACGGCCAAGCGGCAGCGACAAGCTGCCTTATTTCGACTTCTTGTGGCGGCCGAACAGCAGGCGCCAGATCAGCAGCAGGATCACGGCGCCAACAAACGCGACGACGATCTGGCCGAAGATGCCGAACCCGATCGAGATGTTCAGGAGCCCGGCAAGCCAGCCGCCGAAGATCGCGCCAAGGATTCCGATCACGATGTCCCAGAACCAACCCCGCCCCTTTCCCGTGACCACCCGGCTGGCCAGGAATCCCGCGATCAGGCCGACGAGGATGTAGATCAGGATGTTTCCCATCGGCGCTAATTATCCGGGCGAGCAGGAAGAAAGCCTGGTTGCTGCGGGAATAGTTCGCTTAGGTACGAAGACGACGGTTTCCGGTAGCGTGAGCCCGGAGCCGGCGCGTGCGCCGGCCAAGGAGGAAGGGCGATGCGGGTTGCGATCCTCGGAACGGGAAAAATGGGCGGCGCGATGGCCCGGCGGCTCGAGTCGCAGGGTCACGAGCTGACGCTTTGGAACCGGACTCGCGAGCGCGCTGAGGCACTGGGCGTGGGTCGAGTCGCTGCGACTCCAGCCGAAGCCGTGGAATCTGCGGAGGTCGTGATCTCGATCCTGACCGATGCGGATGCGGTTCGATCCGCGTACCTCGGAGAGGGCGGCGCAGCGATGGCGGCACGGGGCCAGGTTTTCGTGGAGATGAGCACCGCGGGTCCGGACCCGTCGGCCTTTATCGCGCCACAACTCGAAAGCAAAGGGACTCAATACATCGAGGCCCCGGTGTTGGGAAGTCTCGCGGCCGTCGAGTCGGGCACCCTGGTCGTGCTGGCGGCGGGCACAGAGGCGGCCATCGAGCGCGCGCGGCCGGTGCTGCAGGCATTGGGCGAGGTCCGCCGGGTCGGCGAGCTCGGAAGCGCCGCGTCGCTCAAGCTCGTCGCGAACACCATGCTTGCCGGCGTCAGCGCGCTCGCGGCGGAACTCATGGCGGCGGGAACGAGCGCAGGTCTGAATGCAGATGACGTCTTCTCGGTGATCAGCCGCATCGCGCCGTTCCTGGTCGCACGCAAGGCGGGATTTGTCGACCACCGTTTCGAACCCGTCACCTTCGCTCTGCGCGACGCGGTGAAGGATCTGCGACTGGCAACCGAAATGTACAAGCGAACCGGGGCGACGACGCCGCTCAGCACGAAGACGAAAGAGCTTTACGAGAAGGCGGCCGGATCCGCCGGCGATCTCGACATGTCAGCGATCTCTACGCTCTATGAGAAGCAGCCGGCGAAAAGCTAAACGCCTTCGACGATCGCGCGCACCGACTCTATCTCTTCGCTGCTCACCGTGTGGCCCATTCCCGGGTATAGGCGCATGGTCACCTGCGCGCCCATCCGCTTCAAAACCTCATCCGCCTCCATGACGCGATCCTTTCGAATGTGCGGGTCGACGTCGCTGCACCCGAGAAAGACGCTCGTGCCGTTGAAGTCGCCTGGATAGTCGCGCGGTGTCCCATCGGGTCCGATGAGTCCCCCGCTCAGCCCGACCACCCCACCGTACCGGCGCGCGTGGCGGGCGGCGAACTCGAGGGTGAGACACGCGCCCTGGGAGAAGCCCAGCAGGATGACACGCTCGGCGGGGATCGTTGCCTCGACCCTGGTCAGCACGTTTTGGAGGACCTCGAGTGCCGAGCTGAGGTATGGCTCGTTGGTCTCGAGGGGCGCGGTGAAAGGGTTGGGATACCACGCGTTGCCGGCCGCTTGCGGTGCGAGGTAGGCGAAGCCCGGGTGTGTCAGCTCGGCGGCGACCATCATGATGTCCTCCGCGGATGCGCCCCGCCCGTGGACCAGGATCATCGCGGCGCGGGCTTTGTCGAGCCGTTCTCCCGCTTCGAGCACCTGCATACCTTGATGTGGATCTATCAACGCGTCCGTAGTATGACCACGCCGTGAGCGAGCTCTTCACGTACTCGAATCCCCGGGTCATCCACTGGGGGCCGGGATCTGTCTCGGTGTTGGCCCGGGAGCTGGCGCGCCTCGAGGCGCACCGCATCGCTGTCGTCACCACGCGCTCTTTAGTCGCAGAGGAGCGGCTGCTCAGTGTCGTGCAGCGCGCGTTCGGAGACGCGCGCGTCGCGGTGACCGTGGTCGTCGGCCAGCACGCGCCGATGGTGCAGGTGGACGAAGGGATCAAGCGGGCAGGCGAGGCGCAGGTGGATGGCGTCGTCAGCCTCGGAGGCGGCAGCCCGATCGATGCGGCCAAAATGCTTGCGGTCAGGCTCGCCGATCGCGCCGGCCACGCCGCGCGCGGTCTCCCCCACATCGCCGTGCCGACGACCCTGTCGGCGGCCGAGCTCGCCGCCGGTGCCGGGTACACGGACGACGCGGGCAACAAGTCCGGCATGCGCGATCCGCGGCTGCTGCCAGACGCGGTGATCTACGACGCCGAGCTCACCCTCGCCACACCGATGACCCTGTGGCTGTCGACAGGAATTCGAGCGCTCGACCACGCGGTGGAAGGGTTCCTGGCGGATGGCCGGCATCCGTTCTCCGACGTCATGGCCCTGGAGGCGATTGGGCGTCTCTTCGACTCACTGCCGAGGGCGATGGCGGCGCCGGCTGATGTGAACGTGCGGACCGAGAACCAGCTCGCTGCGTGGTTCTCCTTCACGCTGCCGGCACAGTCCGCGGGCGGGCTGAGCCACGTGATGGGCAAGCAGATAGGGGCGAGGTACGGAATCCCTCACGGCGTGACGTCGTGCTTGCTGCTGCCCCATGTGATGCGCTACCTCGAGCGGCAGGCGCCCGATCGGATGTCTCTGCTCGTCGGCGCGACCGGGCCTCATCCGGCGACGCGGGTGCAGGGTTTGATCGAGTCTCTTGGACTGCCGCAGCACATCGCCGCTTACGGCATCGGTGAGCCGGAGCTGCGCAGGGCGGCTGGCGAGCTGGCGGGAAAATTTCCGGCCGAAGACCTGCTGGAGATCTACCTTGCCGCCCTCTGAGTCAACTCCCCGCTAGCGGGGAAGTCTCTAATTCCTCGGTGGTCCCGCTAGCGCGGAAGCTACCACTCTCCGGCGAGCGGGAAGTTTCAAATCTATTAGTGGCGGCGAGGGTGCGGGAGGCGCAGGAACCTGCCCTCCGGCACCCCAAGGACCCGGTGGGCGGCTTCCACCAGTGCTGGGTCAGCCCCTGCGGCGGATCGGACCTGTAACCAGCGGTAGCCGGCAATCACCTCGGTCGCGAAAACCAGAGCAGGGGTGAATCCGCCGAGACCAAAAGCCTTTTCTGCCGGAATCGCCACGCTGCCGATCCACAGCCGGCTGAGCCCCTCCGCGCCGGCGCGAGACCTTATCTCGGCCAGCAACCCGCGCAACGCACCGCGGCGCCGGTGTTGTTCGAGCGTGAAGCAGTTCCAGATGTAACCCTCACCAAACCCGGGCGCGATCTCAAGCTCGAGCTCCCCGATCCATTCAGGCTTGGTGGAGAGCCACCCGTACCCGGCGACCTCATCGCCGACCCAGGCACCGAAGCACCGACACCCTCTCGCCAGCCGGAGTGCCACGAGGTCGCCCTCGGGGCCCATCGCGCCTGCCACGAAGGGCGCGGTAGACAGATCAACCTCTCTAACCGCGACGCCTGAGTCAGCCCGAGCCCCCCCACCCGGCGGTGCGCTTCCCCACCCGGCCGCGCCCGACTCCGGGCGGGGCCGACCTCCCCACGTGGCGGGGAGGTGAGAGGCAGAGCCGGCCTCCCCGGCGAGCGGGGAGGTTAAGGGCGGCGACCCCAAGGCGCCGAGGTCCGCCGCCCACAGAGTGCTTCGGATCAGAAGGCGAAGAAGAGGTGGCGCACTTTGTGGATGAGCTCCGGGTCTCCGCTCGCCGACCCACCCGGGTAGCGGCCGAAGAACGTCAGCACAAGATCTGCCGCGGAGTCAAAGTGGAACAGCGCCCCACAACCGTCGAACTTGCCGGTCTCGGGCTCCGAAGACCATTTGCCGTCCTTGATCGTTGCGCGCCACTTGCCGCCCCATGGGCCTGCCACCTCGATCCCGTAGGTCGCATCGACCCCGGCCGCAACCTTCTGGTCGACGGTGTAAATCCAGAAGACGAAGGCGAAGGGCAGGATGAGGCCGGCTGTCGCCTCGTCGATGGTCGCCAGCTTGTTGCCGAGGCCGTACTCGATGTCATACGGGTGGACGCCGTAATCCATGATCTGGAACGTCCCGTAGAAGCCGGCGGGTAGCGGACCCGAGAACGGGTGCGAGACAATCAAACCGCCGGTCCACTCTTCCGGCGTGAGCGCCTCGAGCAGACCGTCGAACTTCTGCGCGTCCTTCTTGAAGCGGTCGAGCGCCTCCTCACGCGACAACTTGCGGAAGTCGAGTGCGTGGTCGTTGAGCGTCCCGCCCATCGCCGGCATGCCCAGAGGCGTTGTCGGCTGCCCGCCTTGCCTGGCGGCGTCCCAGTTCTTGAAGTACCCCTCCATGACGTCGATCATGTGACCGACCAGGTCGCGCACCTCCCACCCGGTGCAGCGGGTCATGACATTCCAGTTCTTCGGGTCTTCGACCAGGCGTATGAAGTTCGCGCGGTCTCGGCGCATGACGCTCATCACCGTGTCCTTGCCTTCAGCCGCCATCGGGTTGACCGGCGCCACTGTCGCAGTGCTCATCAATTCATTCCCCTCCCAGAGGCGAAATTGCGACCACGCTCGGACTCAAGCGAATCAATGCCCCGCGCCAGTCGTCGCCGTGGTCGGTACGACGATGGGCGGTAACGTGACATCCAACCTGTCGCGGCGCACCTGGAACCAGGGCGGCAGGCTCAGCGACGAACCGAGAGATTCGGCTGCCTCGTCCACCGTGAAGCCCGGCCCGTCCGTCGCAATCTCGAACAGAACTGCGCCCGGCTCACGGTAGTAGATGGATTTGAAGTAATAGCGGTCGATCACGGGCGTTACGTTTCGCCCGGCCTTGACCAGCACCTCGCGCCATTCGGCTTGATGGCTGGCGTCGGCCGCTCTCCAGGCGACGTGGTGCACGGTGCCGATCGACTCCTCGCCTTCGGGTCCTTCGGGCGACTCGATCACGTCGAGGATTGCGTGCGGGCCGCCCTGGCCAGTCTCGAATCGCGTGCGGTGTCCCTCATGCGCGACCGTGCGAAAGCCCATCGTCTTGACCAGGAGGTCGAACGTCGCGGTGGCCTCCGCCACCGTCAGCGTCACCGAGTGGAAGCCACGGATCGCGTGCTCTTCGTCGACCGGACCGTCCGGCCACGGCACCCAGGGCTGGTCAGACGATTGGGCGATCAGCTCCAGCTCGATACCGTCGGGATCGGCCACCACGATGGCGTCAGTCCCGAAGCGGCTGGTCCGGCTCGCTTGCACGCCCAGCTTGCTCAGCCGGTTGTTCCAGAAGTCGAGCGATCGCTGCGGCACGGTGAACGACACGGTGGTGACCTGGCCGCTACCCGCACGCCGCTTGGGCCACGCAGGCCAGCCGAAGAACGTCATTGCCGTTCCGGGCGAACCGAGGTAGTCACCAAAGTAGATGTGATAGGTGTCCGGCACGTCCTGGTTGATGCTCTTCTTGACGAAGCGAAGGCCCAGAACGCCGACGTAGAAGTCGACGCATTTCTGGACGTCGCCGGTGATCGCGGTCACGTGGTGGATGCCGGGAAGGCTGTCGGGCACGCTTTGAGTTTAGTCGGTGCCTGGTCGCAGGTGGCTTGACGACTCGTCTTCGATCCGCGACCAGATTTCGGCCGCGAGTGGGTCCTCCATCTCCTCCTGGAGGTGGGCGACCAGGCCGATGGCACGCGCCATCACGGCCAGGCCCCTGCAGACTCGCCAAGGGATCTCCAGCTCGCTGGCGATGGCGCCGATGGCGCCGGTTGCGTTGATGGGAAGGTCGCGGCCGTGGCTGCGCGACGCCTCGTCGCCGACCAGCTGCATGAGCTCCACGTAACGACCGGACAGACCGTTCTCGGCCGCCAGCGCGAACAGCCTCGGCGTGCGGGGGTCGCCGCGCTTGTGCACTGGGTGGCCGAGTCCGGCGATGGGCCTTTTGCTTTCCTTGTGCGCGTTGACGATCCGGTTCGCGATTGCCCGTAGGTCGGCGTTGGGCTCGGCTTCTCGCAGCGCGTCCTGAAGCATGCGTGCCGCGTCCTCGGCCGATCCGCCAAATCGATCGCCAATTCCCAGCAGCCCTGCCGCCACTGCGCCTTGCAAGGATTCCGGCGCCCCGAAATACGTGAGCCGCGCGGCGATCGCGCTCGGCGTCATGCCGTGCTCCACCAGTGTCACGGTAATGGCGTTGAACACGATCGACTCCTGCATGGTCGGCAGACGCCCCTTCAGCTCGAGGAACGCCAGGTCGCCCAGGGACACCCTGCCGATCAACTCCTCCGCGAGGTCGTGCCCGCGGACGACTATGCGCTCGGCGGTGGACCATGCAAGGTCGGACCGAAGCTGCTTTCGCCGCTTACCGCTCACGTACCCCGCACCGGCCCTTCGGGCCACCTCCCCGGCGAGCGGGGAGGCAAGTCTTGGTCATGGACGGTTGACCGTCAGCCTGGTCTTATAGCCGCTTTCGCCAAAGGCAGCCTCGGGGATCAGCGTGACCTGGCTTCTGAACACGAGCTTGGCGTGGATCGCCTCGGCGATCTCGGCCGCCAGGGTCTCATCCGAAGCACGGCCGTCAGGGACCTCGACCTCGATCGGCACGGGAGGCGTGACGCTGACCTCCCCCCCGAGGCGAACGACCCGAGCCCTGCCGGTGACGCGAGGTCGAAAGTCGCCGACGACCGAGAGAATCGCGCTCGGATACACATTCACCCCTCGCACGATGAACACGTCGTCGCGACGGCCAATCACTCGCATGCGGAAGGTGGTCCGCTCGCATTCGCAAGACGTTCCCTCGATGCGCACGATATCCGCGCCGCGGAACCGCACCACCGGCATCGCCTCACGAGTCAGGCACGTGTAGACGAGCTCACCGATGGCTCCGGTCTCGATTTCCATAGGTTCGAGAGTCTCTGGGTCGATTAGCTCAGGCCAGACATGTCCCATTCCGCAGAAGTGCATACCCTGCTGATGCGGGCACTCGCCGAAGAGCGACGGAGCAACGTCGCCGATGCCCATAACCTCGGTCACCGTGACCCCCATCACTCTTTCGATGTGGTCGCGGATCGCCGGGATGCCGCCCCCCGGCTCACCACCGGTGACGATGTGAGTGAGCGGCGTCTTGCTCGGCTCGGGGTCGGTCTTCTCCAGGCGGTTAGCCAGGTACTGCGCGAAAGACGCGGTCGCCAGGAGCGTGTCGGCAAGCCCCGAGCGAAGGGCGAACAGCACCCGCTCCGTGTCGCCCGGGCCCACCGGCAGCGTACGCGAGCCGATTCGCAGGAGGGCGAACTGCGTGTGGCCGGCGACAAAGGGGCCCGCTCCGAATGTGCTCAGAACGCTGTTGTGCTCGTGGATGCCGGTCGCGTAGTACGTGCGCGTGCCGATGACCGTCCATGCCTCCATGTCGGCTCGGGTCAGCGCGAGCACGTTCGGCGCACCTGTAGTGCCACTGGTCTGATAGATGCGCTTGACCAAATTCGGTTCGACGCACAGATTGCTGCCGAACGGTGGATCTTCGTCGAGCCCGACCCTGAACTCGTCTTTCGTTGTGAAAGGAAGGTTGGCCAGATCGCCCAGGCCGACGAATGACGAGCCCAGCCCCGCCTCCCGAAACTTCCGCGCATAGAAAGGAGACGACTCTCTGACGCGGCGGAACTGGCGCTCCCACGCACTGGCGGCCAGTCGAAGGGAGTCCTCTGCTGACGCGGTCTCTATCTCCCGCTCCCAGATCCAGTCTCGGTCGCAGCCGTCACCCTTGAGCCGGTTGCCTCGAGATTCCATGTCCGGAGACATGATGCGATATCAATAGGGGCCCCCACACGGCGCAGCCTCAGAGTTCGCGGGGAGCTACCCTTGCCGCCATGGTGGACATCCTGCCCACGACGGTGGTCGGCAGCTACCCCCAACCCGATTGGCTCGTCGACCGCGCGATGCTGGGCGCCAGGCTCCCGCCGCGGACGCGAGCGCTCGAGATCTGGCGCGTCGCACCCAACTTCTTGGAGCAGGCGCAGGACGATGCGACGGTCGTCGCCATCCGAGACATGGAGCGCGCCGGCATCGACATCATCACGGACGGCGAGGTGCGGCGCGAGAGCTACTCGAACCGTTTCGCCACCGCTCTAGAGGGCATGGATCTCGACCACCCGGGCACGGCGCTGGACCGGACGGGCCACCCGAACCCGGTTCCACGAGTCGTCGGGCCACTCCGTCGCATCCGCCCGGTCGAGGTGCGGGACGTGAAGTTCTTGCGCGCAAACACCGACCGGCGGATCAAGGCGACGCTGCCCGGCCCGTTCACCATGTCGCAACAGGCGCAGGACGATCACTACGGCGACGAGGAAGCGTTTGCCCTCGCCCTGGCAGAGGCGGTCAACGCGGAGATGCGCGACCTCTTCGCGGCCGGCGCCGACGTGGTCCAGCTCGACGAGCCCTACCTCCAGGCCCGAGCCGAGAAGGCCGAGCGCTTCGCGATCAAAGCGATCAACAGGGCGCTGGAAGGCATCGAGGGCACAACGGCGCTGCACACGTGCTTCGGCTATGCCCATATCGTGCATTCACGACCCAATGGGTACCCGTTCCTCGAGCAGCTGGCGGACGTCACGGCCAAGCAGATCTCGCTCGAGTCGGCTCAGCAGAAGGTCGACCTCTCCGTGCTGAAGGCACTGCGCAACAAGCAGCTGATCGTAGGAGTCATCGACCTCGCCGACGAAAGCCCGGTCGAGGACGTGGAGACCGTCGCCGGCCGCATCCGCAACGCCCTCAAGTTCGTCGACCCTGACCGGCTGATCCTTGCCCCTGACTGCGGCATGAAGTACCTGCCGCGAGAGAAGGCATTCGGCAAGCTCGCCGTCCTGGCTCGGGCCGCAGCAAAGGTGCGATCGGAGCTCTAGTGGACCGTACCAGCCATATCTGGAGCATCCGAGGTCCCAGACGGCCGGGCGCCCTGCGGGCGCTGATGCCTGCGTTGCGGGCCCCGGCGATCGTCGTCAGGCATCGAAAGATGCCATCCTCCTCTCGCCACCCGCGCCTTAACACCGGCCGCCTGGAACGCCGGTCTTCGAGCCTGCGGCCTGCTCCAGCTCTGGCCGTTACGGTCCTTTAGAGGCGCCTCACGGATAAGAATTGATAAGGGCCAGTCCTTATCAGTTCGGTGTACGGCGAAGGAACGCGCCGAACATCGGCGCCGTAAAAGCGACTCGTGCCCGCTCCGGCCGGTAGATCAAGCCCTTCTGGATCAGCGAGCTGACCGTCGGCTGGATCTCGTTGTTCCTCCGCCCAGAGCCCTCCTGCA
The DNA here is from genome assembly GCA_036513135.1 of Candidatus Dormiibacterota bacterium. Lineage (GTDB taxonomy): Bacteria > Chloroflexota > Dormibacteria > Dormibacterales > Dormibacteraceae > Palsa-870. Next base: position 49,991 of record DATBZP010000086.1, read on the forward strand.
GCTGCTCGCTTGTGGCGCTCTCGCCAACGTCCGCGATGTTGCGCATGAGCTTGCGCTCGTTGGGCGAAGCGCGCACGTAGCGGGCCCTGAAGAAGCCGGCGTCAAGAGTGGCGAGGATGCGCGGGCGCAGCCGCTTGAAATCGGCGATCGCAATCGTCTCGCCGGCGGCGCCGGTCCACAGTGCGTCGCCATAGACCTGTATGAAGAAGGGGTAACCGCCGGTGTCCTGCATCACCGAGTCGACCACGTCGTCCGCATACCGCCGGCTCAGTCGCACGGCTGGATCGACGAAAGCGGCGCGGTCCTCCGGTGGCCGGAGATTGCCCAGCTCCTGCGTCAGAAACATGCGCTCGGAGTAGCTCTTCGAACGTGAGAGGTTGTCGACGACAGGTGGCAGGCCGCACAGCATCAGCATCAGCGGAAGATTCTTCTGCTGGACCGCTGAGGTCGCGCTCAGCAGGGCGCTCAGGGTCGGCGATCCCGAGCGCTCCCGCACGACGTGGAACTCGTCGTAGCGCAGCACGAGGCCCTTGTGCTCGCTTTTCTGGCAGAGCTCGCAGATGCGCATGAGGGCCTCACGCAAGTCGTCGTCGAGCCGCCGAGCAGGTTCGGAGCGGCGGCGCCTCGTATCGACGCTGACCTTGAACTCCCCATAGCTGACTGCGAGCGCTCCGACCGAATCGATCGCCGTCTGGAGCAGCAGGCCCGCCCTCTCCTTCAGCCGCACGGAAAGACTGAGCCGGCGCAGGGCCCTGTTGACGTCGGTCAGGACCGCGTTGGCGAACGCCGGTGGCTCCGCGTCCGGCTCCGAGAATTCCCTGTCTACGACCAGCCAGCCGGCGGCCTCGGCTTCGCCTTGCATATGATTGAGAAGCACGGTCTTGCCAACACCGCGCAGCCCGGTGATGAGGACGTTGCGGGGATGGCGCGGATCGCGCAGGAACGTGCGAACGGCCTCGATCTGCTCCTCGCGATCACCGAGGTACGGCGGGTCGATGCCGTTGCCTGGGCGGTAGGGGCTGGGTGGCCAGGTGGTCGGCATTTGATACGCAACGATAAGTCGCGCGCCTTATCAATCGCCGTCATCCTCCGAGGCGCGAGCTGGCCGGAGTCGATCTGAGCGCCCGGGTTACCGAGCGAGCCACTCCCTGGCCGCGACGACCGAGGCGAAATACTCGACCTCGAACTTGCCGCCGGCAACCTTGCTGAGCCGGTCCCTGATGTTCATTTCCGCCAGCACGCTTCCCGGGACGACGACTGCGAAGCGCTTCAAGCCCGCCGCCAACGCTCGGGGAAGCCATTCCTGATCGGCACGGTCCTGGTCCGCCGGTTTGAGGACCTTCTGCCTCCGGCAGTCCGCCAAGAGCCGCGAGCCGTGGTGCTGCTCCAATGCCTCGACCTCGGCGGCAAGGACCGCGGCGAACTCGTCCGAGTCGGCCCAACCGTCCCACTCGACCAGGACGAGCTGGGCGGTCTGGTCCCATCGGACCGAGGCAACTCCCGCCGTGTTGAAGTAGACGCCGTCCGTGACCGGATCCATGATCTGGGTCAAAGAATAAGAGCGGCTCAGGTCGAAATGCCGGAAGTTAGTTCTTGCGAGGCTCCTGATGCTCGCCGTGCCCATCCCACAAATGGGCTTTTTTTCATTCGGCAGGCTTAAGAAAACAAATTCACTAAACATTCGCTTTACAGTTGCAACAGAGTAATGCAGGTACCAGCGAGAAACAGCCGACGCGACGTTACCATCGACGGTAGCCGGTAACGAAACCGTGCGCAATCCAGATCCCGCCACCGACGCCGAGCGAGTTGCCCGCCCGGTCCAGGTCCTGATCGTCCAGGACCATCCGTTGCTGGCGTCGGCCATCGCCAGGGTCCTCGAAGGGCAGCCCGACCTCGCCGTCTCAGGCGTTTCGAGCTCGGGCGCGGACGCCCTTGAAGCGGTCGCCCAGCACCGACCCGACGTCGTACTTATGGATTTCCGGCTTCCGGACGTGACCGGGCCGGCGGCGGCGCGCACGATCAAGCACGCGCACCCAGACGCGGCGATCGTCTTCCACAGCGCCGATGAGTCCGAAGCATCGCTGCTCGATGCGATCGACGCTGGGGCCATCGCCTACCTGACCAAGGATGCTACTGCCGACCAGATCATCCAAGCCGTGCGCCGTGCGTCCAGGGGCGAGGTGCTCATCCCCGTCGAGCTGTTCGCCCGCGCAATCGCGCGGCAGCGGGCCGCCGTCAGCAAGACGCGGGAGCGTGAACAGCTCCTCGCGGAGTTCACGCCGCGCGAGCTCGACATCTTGCACCTGCTCGCGGAAGGTTTGGACACGACGGCAATGTCTCGGCGACTCGGTATTGCTCCTCACACAGTCGAGTGGCACGTCCGCCACGTGATCGAAAAGCTGCAGGTCCACTCGAAGCTGCAAGCGGTCATCGCCGCCGCGCGGAAGGGCTTGATCGAGCTTTAGACGCGGCCGGAAGAGCCCTCGATCGATCTCCCACGCCCAATCCTCTTGCAGGGGTGGCCCGCCGTGCGCACCCATGGCGACAAGGCCGAACGGTTCGCGTAGTACGACAGTGTGCCTGAGCCGATCGAATGTTCCGAAGCTGCCTCGCAGTGAAGAATCCGCTGCTTGTCCTCGCGAGCGTCTTCCTCATAGCCGCTTGCGGTGGCGGTACAGGTGCAGCGGCGGCACCAACCCCAGTCAAGTTCACCATGACAACTCAGAACGGCAGCGGCGTGACCGGCACGGGCGAGATCATTAGAGCTACCGCTTCATTCACTCTCACGATCAAGCTGACGGGGATGACGCCCAACTCGAGCCATGTTTCTCACCTTCACGCCGGCAGATGCGGCGTGCCCGGTGGCATCGTGTACGCCCTGCAGCAGGTGATCGCCGACTCGTCAGGCGCCGCCACGACCACGAGCACACTACCGGCCGCATACCTGGTTCCCGCATCCGGCTGGTACGTCAACGTCCACCAGGGCCCGGACTTCACCGAACCCGAGTACGCACCGAGCGCCTCGTGCGGAGACCTCTCGGCAGCCTAGACCCATCCTCTTAGAGGGGTCGTTCGCCGTGCTCCCCCATGGCGACAAGACCGGCCGTCCGGCGTAGTACAGGGGCATGCAGCTGCGAAGGGGACCACGGGCGACTCTTCTGCCTGTTGCCGGCACTCCGGCGCTTCGCCTGATCAAAGCCCCCGTAGGGGGTCCTGGCGCGCCCCTCGGCTGGAGCCGCAGGAACCTTTTCAACAGCTACTCCGTGCGCCTCGTGGCCGGGATCCTTCTGGTGTCGCTTCCGTTCTCCATCCTCCTCGGGATCGTGATGTCCAGCTGGAGCTCCCAGAGCAGCATCGAACAGACCAAGGCGAGCGCCCATGCGGCCGCGGAGAGCGCCGACATCCGCATCCAGGCCTGGGTTGGCGAGCGTCAGGCGGAGCTTCGCGCCCTGGCGCAGGACAACGTCGGCGAGCTGTCGAACCCTGGTCTCAATGCCCGTCTGCTGGCCGCGGCATCGTCCCACCCGTCGTTCGACAGCATTCAAATCTACGACCTGAGCGAAACGAGCGTGGCCGCGACAGCGCCTGGAGACGTGATCTCACCGACGCCGTCCGGGTTGACGTTCGCCAACAGCCTCAGCGTCGAGACTATGGGTGCGATCGAAAAGAGCGCAGCCGGCCTCGCTTGGGTCATGACGGCGCCGATCATTGGCCCGGACGAAAAGCCCCAGGGAGTGGTCGCGGCAAACCTGTTTCTGACAGTGCTGGGGAGACTCATCAACCCATCCGGCGTGGACACGGCGACGGTTAGCGATCAGGAGGTGCACCTGGTCAACGCGCAGCACCTCCTCCTCTACAGCTCGGCCTGGGGCGTCCTGCGCGACGAAAGCGCGATGCTGGCCAAGGGCACTCTCCGCATTGTTGCCGAGGGCGCGATCTTCGATCAAGCGATGCTGGCCGGCGGAGGCTCCGCTGAGATCGTCGACTACAGGAACCATCACGTCGTTGCCGGCTACGAGGCGATCCCGAGCCTCGGCTGGGTGGTCATCGCCTCGACCGAAACCGCAAGCGCCCTGGCTCCAGTCCAGCAGCAGGCGGTTCGAACTTCCTTGCTCCAGGCCTTCAGCACGCTGCTCCTGATCGGGTTCGCGATCGTATTGGCGGTCTTGACGACCCGCCCGATCGTTGCCCTCTCTCGCGCGGCGGCGAGTGTCGAGGCGGGGGATCTCTCGGCCCGGGTACACCTCACGGGTGGCGGCCAGGTCCGCCAGCTCGGCGATTCGTTCAACGCTATGGTCGAACGCCTGAGCGATGTCCTCTTGCGTCTTCGAGGTGAGGTCACCGAATCCGCCGGAAAGCTCTCGACCGCCGCCGAGCAGCTCGCCTCGGCGACGCTGGAGCAGACCACTGCCGCCACCGCTACGTCGGCAAGCATGGAGGAGGTCGCGCGCTCCTCGGCTGCAATTGCCGACACCGTCGACCGGGTCGCCATCCAGGCTGGCGAAGCGCAGACGAACCTTGAGCTCGCGCAAACCGACCTCAGGGCTTCGGGCGATCGCACCCTCGCTCTCGCCGGCCGTGTCAACGAGATCGAGGGGATCCTCGAACTCATCAACGACATCGCCGACCAAACCAACCTGCTCGCCCTCAACGCCGCCATCGAAGCTGCTCGCGCGGGCGACGCGGGTCGCGGATTTGCCGTCGTCGCCGACGAGGTGCGCCGCCTGGCCGAGCGTTCCAAGGCCGCTGCCGGCCAGATCGCCAAGCTCGTCGAAGGCGCCCAGGCCCAGAGCAGCCAGACCGTGATGGCGCTCGAGAAGGGTGTTAAGCAGATGGAGCGCGGGCTGAAGATGATGCAGGCGATGACCGAGGTGAGCGGCCAGGTGCAGGCTGCCAGCCAGCAGCAACGCTCCTCCACCGAACAGGTCGTGCTGGCCATCGAGCACATCGCCGAGGGCAGCCGCTCTGTCGCCGTCACCGCCCAGGAGATCGCCGCCGCTGCGGCCCGGCAGGGCGCCCTCGCCGCCGAGCTCGCGGGCTCGGGCTGGGAAAGCACGGCGGAGACCGATCATGGCGCTTAAAGAGCCCACCGCGGACCGCCTCGCCCGGAGCACCACTGGCAACCTGCACGTGCTGACGACTGCTCGCTCAGATCGACACGCCCGCCCGGCGAGCGGGACCCACCTCAAATGGTGGGATACCTACTTCGCACGGCTGCTGCTCAGCTTGCTCGGGGTTGCGGTGACGTTCTTCGCCATTGCGGCGCTGGTACCCGACCTTGGCGCGCGGTTTGGACTCGGCCCAAGGCTCTTGGCCGCTGTCATTCTGATCGGGATCGCCGGGGTGGCGGCACGCTTGATGATCCGCCCGGTGGTCGCACTTTCGCAAGCGGCGGCTAGAGTGGAGTCAGGCGACCTGTCGGCGCGAGTCGTACCGGGCGGCAGCGGCGAGACGCGCCTGCTGGGTCAGGCGTTCAACGCCATGATCGAGCGGCTCGCCGGCGTGCTCGTCCAGCTCCGGGGTGAGGTCGCCGAGTCAGCCGCAAAGCTCACCGACGCAGCAGCGCAGCTCGCTGGCGCAGCCGTCGAGCAGACGACTGCCGCCACCAGAACATCGGCCGGCATGGAAGAGCTGTCGCGGAGCAGCGTATGCATCGCCGACTCAATGATTCGGGTCGCCGCCCAAAGTGTGGAAGGGCGCTCCAGCCTGGAGCTGGCCCAAACCGACCTCAGGGCTTCGGGCGATCGCACCCTGGCCCTGGCCGGTCGCGTCAATGAGATCGGCGGCATCCTCGAGCTCATCAACGACATCGCTGACCAGACCAATCTGCTCGCCCTCAACGCCGCAATCGAAGCCGCCCGCGCGGGCGATGCCGGCCGCGGCTTTGCGGTCGTGGCCGACGAGGTACGCAGGTTGGCGGAGCGTTCCAAGGCTGCCGCCGCCCAGATCGCCACGCTCGTCGAGGACGCCCAGACCCAGAGCAGCGCGACAGTCATGGTCCTCGAGAAGAGCGTCAAACAGATGGAACGCGGGCTGGCGATGATGCGGGACGTGGCCCAGGCGGGCGGCCAGATGCACGCCGCCCACAAGCAACAGCTCTCCTCGATCGAAGAGATCGCGCTCGCGATGGACCAGATCGTCGCGGGCAGCCGCTCCGTCGCCGTCACCGCCCAGGAGATCTCTGCTGCGGCGGCCCGGCAGGGTGAGCTCTCGGCTGAACTCGGGTGGTCCGCGTCTCAGCGTGGCTCGCTGGGCGCGAGCAGGGAGGCACTTCGTAGTGCTTAAAGGGCCGCCGGACAGCACCACTGCTCGCCGCGTGGCGACCAACCTCCGCGTGCTGAGGCCGGAAGCCGCGGATCCGCGACCAGATCGACCGAATCTCCGCGACCAGCGGCCTGCAGGTCCCGTCCCGCCAGAGCTCGCGCGCCAGCCTTGGGACAGCTTTTTCGTCCGGACTCTCGTCTGCTCGCTGGTGGTCGCCTTGCCGTTCTTCGTCTTCGCGGCCTTCTTCAACCTCGCGCAGTGGGGACTTTGGCCGGCGATCGCGTTGACGCTCGCGCTTGGCGCGATCCTGGCTCTGTCGACGTGGTGGATCGCCCGGCCAGTGGCTGCGCTCTCACGCGCGGCCGCCGGCGTCGAGTCCGGAGACGCTTCGTCCCGCGCCGTCCCCAGCGGCGGCGGAGAGACGCGCCACCTGGCCATGACCTTCAATGCTCTTGTCGATCGCCTGGTCGTCGATCTGCCTCGGCTCCGCCGCGAGGACGCTGAGTCCTACACGCGGCTCACGATGTCAGCCGAGCGGCTGGCCACGGCAACCGCTGACCAGATGCAGGGTGCCGCTCAGGCTTCCGCCGAGCTGGAGGTACTGGCACGCGACTCCACCACGGTCGCGGAGGCGGTCGCGGGCATCGCCCTCCAGGCTGATGAGCTGCGCGCCAACATCCAGCGCACACATACCGACCTGCAGGCGTCAGCCGATCGCACGCAGGCGAATGCAAACCGCGTCAAGGAGATCCAGGGCGTGCTCGAGATTCTCAACGACATCGCGGACCAGACGGCGCTGCTCGCGCTCAACGCAGCGATCGAAGCCGCACGCGCTGGAGACGCCGGTCGCGGTTTTGCGGTGGTCGCCGACGAGGTGCGCCGGCTCGCCGAGCGTTCCAAGACGGCCGCGGCCGAGATCGCCACCCTCATCCAGGGCGCGCAGGCCACCAGCGGTGAGGCCGTGATGGCCATCGAGCGGCGCGGCCAGCAGCTCGACCGCTGGATGAACATGACCCAGGCCATGGCCGACGTAAGTGGAAAGGTTCAGCCGGTGGTGCAGCAGCAGCGGACAGCCGCCGATAACGTCGGGCTCGCTGTTGAGCTCACGGTGCAGAGGAGTCGCGCGGTGGCAGCCGCGGCTCAGGAGCTCGCTTCCGTCGCCGCCGGCCGAGGACTCGACGAGAAGGTGAGTCAGTGATGCGCGTCCTCGTGCTGGCGGCCAACGCTGCTTACTTCGCCGTGCCGATGGCGAGTGTGCACCAGGTGCTGAGGCACCCTTTGGTGACCCGCGTCCCGCTCTCACCCGCCGGCTTGATCGGCGTGGTCAATGTGCGCGGGGAGATCGTCCCGCTACTCGATACCGGAGTACTGACCGGGACCGGCGTTCTCCATGAACCACCCTTCGCTGTCCTGGTGAGCAGCGCAGAAGACATGGTCGCCCTGGCCGCGGAGGAATTGCCTGTGGCCACCACCTTCGAGGAGCCGGTCGGGCCCGGCACCCAGCCCGGCGAGATCGGTGTTTACAGCAACGGCGGACACCTGGTGGTGCTCGTCGATATCGAGGAGCTGGTGAAGAACCGGCTGGATTTGAAACGGGCGAGCTAGAAGACGAGTTCCGACCCCTGTTTGTCGAGGAGGCCAAAGGCCACCTCGAGCGCATCTCCTCTGGGCTTATGGCGCTCGAGTCGGCGCCTGACGATCAGTCCGTCATCGATGGGATCCTGCGCGAAGCACACACGATGAAGGGGGCGGCCGGCATGGTCGGGATGATGCGGGTGAGCCGCCTCGCCCACCGGCTCGAAGACCTCCTCGTCGAGCTGCGTTCAGGGGCACGTCGCTCGACTCCGGAGCTGACGGATTCCATGCTCATGGTCGTCGACGGCCTGGGCCGCCTCATCGCCAGCCCGTCAAGCTCGGAGCAGGACGCCAGTGACGAGGCCGCGATGGAGCGCTTGCTGCCGACCCCCCCCACACCGATTGCAGCAGCTGCGAGCAACGGGGCTGGCCCCCATGTGGCGCCCGTGCTGCAGGTCGTGACCGTTCCGGCCGCACAGGGGGCAACCGAGATCGCGCCTCCGGCAGCCGCACGACCCGCCGCGCCGGCGACCGCTCCGGCGCCACCACTTGTCGTAGTTGCGACCGCTCCGCAGGTGCCATTTGATTCCACCCCCACCCCCTCCCTCCCCCTGAATGGGGAGGGGGCGCTTCCTCAGGCCCCGACTGCGATTCCGGCGTCAGAGACGCAACCGCCTGCACGCCGTCTCGATCGGAAGCACGCGGAAGCGGCCACCCTCGAGGTCCCCGTGGCGCGAATCGACGAGCTCAACCGGCTGGTCGGCGAGGTATCGGCCGCGCAGCTGAGGGTGGGCCATGTGTTGGGTTCCGAGCTGCGCCTCGACCCAGATGCCGTGACTGAGTATCGGGAGCTGACCAAGGTGATCAACCGGCTCCAGGAGGTCACGGAGCGCACGCGGATGGTGCCGGTCGGAACGCTCGAGCCCATCCTCCACCGGACCGTCCGAGATACAGCGCGCGCCTTGGGCAAGAACGTCCGCTGGGAGCTGATAGGCGAGGACATCGAGGTAGACAGAGGTGTGCTCGAGCAGCTCGTCTCACCCCTTCTTCACCTCGTCCGGAATTCCATCGGGCACGGCATCGAGCTTCCCGACCAGCGCCTGGCGGCGGGAAAGCCGGAGCAGGCCGTGGTCAGGCTCCACGCGACTCAGGTCGGATCGAGGGTGGTCATGACCCTCAGCGACGACGGCGCCGGCATTGACGTGCCCGCCGTGCGAGCTGCTGCGGCCAAACGAGGTCTCGACATCGGCGGCCTCACCGAAGACGAGTCGCTGCACCTCATCTTCCACACCGGCGTCTCGACCGCCAAAACTCTCACTGAGAACTCGGGTCGAGGCGTCGGGCTCGACGTCGTGCGCAGCGCAGTCGCGGCTGTCCACGGCGAGGTGCAAATCGTCAACCATCCGGGCTTGGGGGCGGAGTTTCGGATCGTCGTCCCGATCACGCTGACGGTCGTCGCCTGCCTGATCGTGTCCATCGCGGGCCAGTCCTTCGGGCTACCCCTCCATCGGATCATCCGGATGTTGGAGGCGCAGAACGTCCAGATGGTCGGCGGCAAGAAGCTTGCCGTCGTCGACGGACAGTCCGTTCCCGTCTCCGACCTCGCCGCTCTCCTGGGTCTGCCCACGGCCGGCGCAGGGCCCTGGGTCTTGCTCGGCACCGAGGCCAACCCGCATGCGTTCCAGGTGGAGACTGTGCTGCAGAAACGGGATGTGGTCGTCCGCGGTTTGACGGGCCGCCTTCGCGACCTCAGGGCGGTGAGCGGAGCCAGCATCGAGCCGAATGGAACCATTCTCCTGGTGCTTGATGTTCCGCATCTCATCGAACTCGGCACCGGCACCTTCGAAAGTGGATCCAACGCTGCTGACAAGGCCAACACGCCTCCGCCTCAGCTCTCCGTCATGGTCGTGGACGACACACTGATGGTGCGCGAGCTGCAGCGTTCGATATTGGAACGCGGGGGCTATGCGGTGCGCACCGCCAGCGACGGAGCCGAAGCACTCGCCCTGCTCACCGAACAGCCTGCTGACCTTGTGGTGACCGACCTGGAGATGCCCAACCTCGACGGCTTCCAGCTCACGAAAAGTATCCGGGCACATCCTCGCCTGGCCAACGTTCCGGTGCTGATCGTTTCGTCGCACGCGAGCCTGGAGGATCAGCAGCGGGGACTCGACGCCGGTGCGGATGGCTACATCGTCAAGACCTCCTTCGATGAAGCCGGACTGCTCAGCGCCGTTTCGCGCTTGTTGGGTCGGACTGCAGGCTCAGCACCACGACTGTCAGAACGGCCCCCCGCCGTCGCCCAAACGATAAGCGGCCCCCCGGCGCAATCCGCAACGTCGAGGCGATCGTGACCTCGCTCGACAACGCCACGCTGCTCCTCCGCTCCCGTGCCGGTCTCAAAGCAGAGCCGGCCAGCCTGGCCAGGCTCGAGAGGTTGCTCCAGGAGAGCGCCCAGGTCGCGGGCATTCCAGTTGACGCCTACGTCAGCAAGGTCGCCACCCAACCGGCCGCATTCGACGATCTGTTGGACCGAGTCACCGTTCAGCACAGCGCCTTCTTTCGGGATCCGGCCCAATTCGTGGCGCTCGCCGAGCTCGCGCGCAAGGCGGGCGATGCACCGCACACGGTGTGGAGCGCGGGGTGCGGCAACGGGCAGGAGCCGTACAGCCTCGCGATGCTCCTCGATGAAACTGGCCGCAGCAGCTGGCAGGTTGTCGCGACAGACGTCTCGTTCAAGGCGCTCGCGCGAACCGAGAAGGCCCGTTACACAGAGCGGGAGATCGAGGGGCTGTCGCTCGAGCGCAGAAGGCGGTACGTCACGCCCAGCCCTGGCGGCTACGAGATCGTTCCCTCCCTTCGACGCAAGGTTCGAATCGCGCACCACAACCTAGCGCGCGACAATGCCGCTTCCGTCGTGCCCGTGGCAACTGCGGTGTTCTGTCGCAACGTCCTCATGTACTTCGGGCGCGAAGAGTCGGAGGCCTGCATTCGGCGCATCGCCGACCGCACGGCACCGGGCGGACACCTCTTCCTTGGCCATTCGGATTCGCCCGGACGCATGACACGCTTTTTCGAAGCGGTCCGAGTTGCCGGAGCTCCCTGCTACCGGCGGCTCGCCGGCGTTGCCCCGATTGCGCCCACAGTTGGAAGGCGCGAGGGTGACCTGCGCCCCCCCCGCGATCTGAAGAACCTGCTCACCGAAGGTGATCTCGCGGCAGCCAGCGGCGACCTCCGGGCCGCCGTCCGCGCCTTTCGGCAGGCGACCTATCTCGACCCTAACCTGGCGATCGCCTACTTTCAGCTGGGTGCGGCGCTCGAGCTCGCGGGCGATCCACGCGAAGCGCGCCGCGCTTTCGCAGCGGCCGGGCTGGCCATGGTGAGCGCGGATGGGACCGAGGACGTGTCCGCCCTTGGCGGCTACACGCTTCGCGACCTGGCGCGCGCCATCGCTCACAAGCTCACGACCCAGGTGACGTAGTGGCCGCAGAAGACATCGTGCTGGTCGACGACGATCGCGTGATCCAGAAAATGGTCGGCGGTTTCCTGGAGCGAAGGGGCTACCACGTCCGCAAGGCGAGCGACGGGATCGAGGCGCTTCGGTTCGTCCGTGACCGAATCCCGGACCTGGTCATCACCGACGTGCGTATGCCCGAGCTGAACGGCATCGAGCTGACCTCTCGATTGCGGGCCCATCACCGCACTGCCGCCGTTCCAATCCTCATGTTCTCCGAGCTGGGCAGCGCGCACGATGCCCTCGCCGGCTACGCGGCCGGCGCCGACGACTACCTGCCCAAGCCCTTTGAGCTCGAGATCCTGGAGGCCAAGGTCCAGTCCCTGCTGCGGCGATCGGCAGGCGACTCGGCCAAGGTGAACCGGGGCAAGGTGATTCTTTTCGCCCACGCTAAAGGGGGCGTCGGCACGACATGCCTCGCCGTGAACACGGCCATTCTTCTGGCCGCGCAATCTGCGAGGCCGGTTGGACTGCTCGACCTCGATGTCGAGTTCGGCGACTCGGCGGTGTACCTGAACCTCCACCCGCACCTAACCCTGGCCGACCTGAAAGCCCCTCCCGGGGCTCATGTGGACGAGGTGTCGTTCGAAGGCTTCGTGACCGAATCCGGCAGCGTCCGGCTGGTGGTCGGCGCCGACGCCCCGGAGCGGGCCGAGCTGGTGACCCTGCCCGCGATCCAGCTCGCCATCGACCGTCTGAGCGCCGCCTGTGAGTACGTGCTGGTGGACGCACCGGCGTCTTTCAGCGAACGCACTCTCACGGCCCTGGACACCAGCGACCTGATCTGCCTGGTGACGTCGGCGTCGCTGCCTTCACTCAAAGCGACTCGGCGATGCCTCAATCTGTTCGACAAGCTGGGCGTAGCAGCGCGGCGCGTTCGCCTGATCCTCAACTACAGCACGACACATGCCATCGACATCGACCTGGCGACCAGCCTGCTGAGCCGCAGACCGGATTTCGTCATGCAGAACTCCCAGCGCCTCGACCATGCGGCCAGCAGCGGCCGGCCCCTGGTCACCGCCGATCCGTCAGACCCGCTCGTCACTGACCTCCGGAAACTGGCCGACGCGATGATGGCAGGCGTGCCGGTGCAGGTCGCTGCGGATCGAGCGAGCTAGAGGCGCGGCCGGAAAAGCCCTCGACGGATCTGCGGCGGTTCGGTTGGCCTGACGTTCTCTGAGGTTGGTCCCTAAGGGAGCGCCCCCATCCGGCGCTCCCCATCCCCCGGCTTCGCCGGGACCTTCCCCGCTTGCGGGGAAGTGACTATTTTGATTGGCGCTAGGCCACTTTTCCCGCCAGCGGGGAAGTGACCAGTTCATCCGTCTGAGAGTCGTAGGCGCGAGCCATGCGCAGGATGCCCGAATCCGCACTGGAGCTGATGATCTTCCTTGCCATGCTGGAAGCCGGCTGCCCGATGCCGAGGCGGTCGACCTCTTCATCAAGGATGCGCAGATTGGTGTCGCGCCACAGCAGATAGGACCGCGTCAGGGTGGCGACCGACAGGCCGTACCGGGCACCTATTACTCCGACCCGGCCGATGAAGCTGCGCTCGGTCTCGGTCGTTCCCTGCCCGGTGATCAGGAACCTCGCAACGGCTCGGCTCATCAGGTTGTGAAGGTCGTGAATCGGCTTGGCCAATCGCTGCGAGGCGAGCTCGAGCAGGCCCGCGGCTACTGCGGCCTCGGCGGTCAAGCGCGTTGCCTCCGTTATGCGCGCTGACAGCGCATTACCCAGCAGGCCCTGGTCCGGATCGACGGAGAAGATTGCCGGTTGGCGTGGCGATCTGGGCCTCAAGCTCCATGCAAAGGTCCCGGCCGGCAGGCCACCTCGGGTCGCCATGATCATCGGCTTGTGCGCGCGCATGACACGAGGGCAATGCGTAGGCAGATCCTCGCTCGTGAAGCCATGAGCCTGTCTTACGCCTACCGCGTCGTGAAGTCTCCCTGCGAAATCAGGTCATCCGCCCATGCAAATCTGATGGGCCCTGGATCGTCCGACCCTATGGGGTTCGCACAAGGCGTTGAGCTGGAATTCGACCCAACTGCCGCCTGGCGTACTTCCTGAGGCGCCCAGCCGAGGACCCCAAACCATAGGGGTACGCACCCCCCAGCAGTACGGGCGACAGGGACGTCGGCGCCATCTAGCCTGCAGTCATGCTGGCCAAAGCCCTAGTCGTGGCGGCCCCGGCGGCCGCCGCCGGTACCGGTGCAGCGTCGGTGCCCGAGAATCCTGCGACGGCTCCCAGAGTGGCTGCCGGCGCCGTTCGCTTTCGCCTCTGGTTAGGCGGAACCGGCAGCTGGCTGGGGTCGCGCCGGGCATCCACGCTGGTCGCCCTCCTGGCGATCTTTACGATGGGACCTCTCGTCTTCCTCTCTACTCTCAGCGTCAACTCGATCTACTCGACGGTGACGGACGCCTCCAACCACAGGCTGTCCGGCGCGAGCGCGCTCGCGGCCATCTATGTCGACACGGCGATGAAGGCGCTGATCACCGTGGAAGACTCATATGCTCACCGCCAGGTCCTTGTCGACGCGCTCCGGGATGGCAATCACGCCAACTTCGATGCGCCGGCCATCCTGGCGACTGAGCAAGACCTTCGGGCCGTGCAGTCGGGCACCCTGTTCGCCGGCGTAGACGACGCCGCAGGCGGCTATTGGGGATACCAGGACCCGCCCGGGCCGGCAAATTTGATCGGACAAAACTTCAGCACACGCGACTGGTATCAGGGCTTGGCCAAAACCGGCAAAGCGTACGTCTCGATCGCGTACGAGTCCGCCGCCCAGGGTGCGCCGCTCGTCATCGCGATCGCCGATGCCATCCGAGCTGATGGGCGTCACGCGCCCAGCGGCACGATCATCGGAATCCTCGTCGTCGGCTACGACCTCAGTGCCACCCAGCGACTGTTCTCGAACTTCGCCGCCAATCAGGGCGATCAGATCGAGGTGACCGACCAGAGCGGAGTCGTCGTGGCGCAGAGCGGCTCCTTGCCGACCAAGCTCGTCCGCGACCCCAGCGCAGGCGTGAGCGCCGCGCTCAAGGGCAGGACCTCTGTCGACCGGATCAAGGTCGGCGGCGTGGATAACTTCGCGGCATACTCCCCGGTTCCCGACATCGGTTGGACGCTGGTGGCCCGCGTACCCGCTTCGGTCGCCCTTGCCGACGCCGACCGCCTGCGTGGATATGTGATCGCCATCACCATTGTCTTGCTGGCCATTCTGGCCGCGGCCAAGCTCATCTTGTTCGTGGTCTTGCGTGACCGCCAGGCAACCCACCTTGCTTTGGCAAGTGCGAACACCGGACTGTCTCTGAAGGTGGCCGCCCGGACCAAAGACCTCGAGGCCAGCAATCGCGACCTCGAAGCCAGCAATCGCGAGCTCGAGGCTTTCAGCTACAGCGTTTCGCACGACCTGCGCAGCCCGCTGCGCAGCATCGACGGGTTCTCTCGGCTGGTGCTCGAAGAGAATCAGAAAGGGCTCTCCCCGGAGGCGACGCGTAGGCTCGGTCTCATCCGGGCCGGCGCTCAGCAGATGGGGCTCCTGATCGACGATCTGCTCAGCTTCTCGCGACTTGGCCGCGTCCAGCTCAAGAAGCGGCGCGTGTACACGGCGGACATCGTCAAAGAGGTGATCGCCGAGCTCAAGCAGGAGAATCCCGATCGACAGATCGAATTCGTCGTGCAGAACGACCTACCCGCCTGTCACGCCGATCCGATCCTCCTCCGGCAGGTGTTCCGGAACCTGTTGGGTAACGCCGTGAAGTTCAGCCTCCCGCGGCCTATTGCGCGCATCGAGGTCGGATCAACCGTAGGCATGGGCGCCACCAACGCGGGCATGGTCACCTTCTTCGTCAAGGACAACGGCGTCGGCTTCGATATGCGCTACAGCGACAAGCTGTTCGGGGTCTTCCAGCGCCTGCACCGGATGGAGGACTTCCCGGGCACGGGTGTCGGGCTGGCGCTGATCCGACGAATCGTCGAGCGCCACGGGGGAAAGGTCTGGGCCGAAGGCGCTGTCGACGAGGGAGCGACCTTTTATCTAACGCTGGAGGACGGCAATGCAAGAACCTGAAGCGGTCGAGATTCTGCTGGTCGAGGACAACCCGAACGATGTCGAGCTGACGCTCCATGCGCTCAGGGCCAGCAATCTCGCCAACGACATAAAGGTTGTGCGGGATGGAGCCGAGGCGCTGGACTTCATCATGTGCCGAGGACCCTATGCCGCCCGCGACATCGGCAGCGGTCCCAGAGTGATCCTGCTCGATCTGAAGTTGCCCAAGGTCGATGGAATCGAAGTCCTGCGTCAGACCAAGAGCGACCCGCGGACGAAGATGATCCCGATCGTGGTCCTGACTTCGTCCAAGCAGGACAGGGACATCGTTGAAAGCTACGAGCTGGGAGTCAACAGCTACATCGCAAAGCCAGTCGATTTCCAGCAATTCATGGAGGCGGTGCGCAACCTTGGGCTCTACTGGCTCGTGTACAACCAGCCACCGCACCAGGAGTGAAATTGGCGGGTCGATTGCGGGTGGTGATCGTCGAGGATGTCCCAGCCGATGCTGAGCTGATCGCAGAACAGCTGCGGCGCGACGGGCTCGACGTCGATTGGTCGCGCGTGGATACGGAGGCGGCTTACCGGGCGGCTCTGAGCCCACTGCCGGACGTGATCATCAGCGACTGCAAGCTGCCGAGCTTCGGACCAGCTCGCGCCATGGAGATCCTGCACGAATCGGGCATGGACATCCCACTCATCATCGCCTCGGGCACAATCGGAGAAGAGGCGGCAACCGAGCTCATGCGCCAGGGCGCGGCTGACTACGTCAACAAGGACAAACCAATCCGGCTCGGCATGGCCGTCACCCGAGCGCTGGCAGAAGCAGAGCTGCGCCGGGGCCAGTTACGTTCGCTTGAGGACCTTCGCCGCGCCGAGGCGCGCTTCAGAGGGCTTTTCGAGTCCAAGGTGATCGGCATCTTTGTGGCCAACCGGGAAGGTCAGATCCCTGAGGCGAACAGCTACTTCCTGTCCATGGTGGGTCGCTCGCCTGGGGACCTACCTCTCACCTTTGTTGACCTGACTCCCCAGGAGGGCAGGTCGATGGACCGCGAGGTGCTCAAGGAGCTGGATCTTCATGGTCGCGCCACACCATGGGAAAGGCAATTCATCGACACGGACGGAAAACGGGTTCCGACCCTGATGGGCGTCGCCAAGCTTGAAGACGAGTCGATGGTTTGCTTCATCGTCGATCTGACCCAGATGAAGGCGGTCCAGGCCAACCTCGAGAACGCGAAATCACAGCTCGAGGACGCCATCAATCAGCTCAGGCAGACGCAGGACGCCGTGATCGCGGAGGAGCGACTGCACGCCGTCGGGCAGATGGCCGCCGGCATTGCCCACGACTTCAACAACAACCTCAGCCCGATCATCGGCCTCAGCGAGCTCATTCTCACGCGGCCACATCTGGTCGATGATCACGAGAAGGTCCTCAAGTTCGTACGCACGATTCACCAAGCCGGCCGCGACGCGGCGCGGGTGGTGAGCCGCCTGCGTGAGTTTTATCGTCAAGACTCCGACGTCGCTCAGACAGAGGTTGTCAGCCTCAAGCAGGTGGTCGAGCTGGCCATCGACCTGACCAGGCCGAGGTGGGGTGATGAAGCCATGGCCGCGGACACGAAATACCGGATCTTCACGTTCGTCAACGACGCGAGCGTCGCGGGCCAGGCGTCGGAGCTGCGAGAGATGCTGGTGAACCTGATCTTTAACGCGCTCGATGCGATGCCGAACGGCGGCGAGCTGAGCGTCACCGTCGAGGAGGACGCCGGCCGGCCTGAAATCGTCAGGCTGGAGGTGAAAGACACTGGAGTCGGGATGACGGCTGAGGTGCGGAAACGGTGCCTCGAGCCCTTCTTCACCACCAAGGGAGCGAGGGGTACAGGTCTCGGATTGGCGACCAGCTACGGCATCGTCAAGCGACATCATGGCGAGATACAGATCGAGAGTGAGCCGGGGCAAGGAACGCGCGTCATCGTCAGCCTACCCATCGTCCGGTCTCGCGCGATCTCAGTCCTGCCGAAGGAAGAGCGCGGCACGCCGGTCATGCACATCCTGGTCGTCGACGATGAGGAGATGGTCCGCCACGTGATTGGAGAGTACTTGCGAGCCGATGGGCACGACGTGGATCTGGCCGATGGACCCATTGCCGCCCTGAGCAAGCTCGCCGCCGGCCAGTACGACTTGATCATCACCGATCGCGCTATGCCTGAGATGAGCGGCGACCGACTCGCGCTCGAGGCAAAGCGCGTCGCACCGCACGTTCCGATACTCATGCTCTCGGGATTCGGCGAGTTCATGAACACGACGGGTGAGCATCCGCCCGGAGTTGACGCGGTGGTCAGCAAGCCGATAACGATCGACGATCTGCGCGATGCGATCGCGAAGGTCACCCTGGCGCCCGCCGGTCGCCTGTAAACCTCCTTTCCGGCTTCCGCGAACGAGGTTCAGGGGCATCGACACCCTAGGCATTGAGGGTAGGCAGCCAGTGTCAGGGCATGGCGACTTTCGGAGCCTTTGCGCGTAGACCTGACCCATGGGAGTTACGGGCCTTGTTTTCGCCCTTTTCACGCTCGGATACATCCTTGGTGTTTGGACTGCCTGCCTCGTTTTCAGGCAGTCGCAGCGCTCATACGAGGATGCCGCCCCGGGTGCGCAAGCTGGGCCACAAAGGGACCCTCTGATCGCAACAGTCTCGAGCGCGCCCGTCATCGTCCTGCGCGGCCCTGTACGCCTCGGGTTGAGGCGGCCGTGACCCCGACCATCCGAACCCCCGCGCGGCTCAAAGTCCTCGGTGTCCCACCGGCGGCCACCAACCAGGACCGCCGCATCCGCGATCGCCGCAACGAATCAGACCCCACCGACGACCTGGTGTCACTCGGCAGTCATGAGCTTCGCAACGCCGTCTCGAGCATCGTGGGCTGCGCCGAGCTGCTCGACTCCGGCGACCTCGCGGACGAAGGGCTTCGCCTGTACACGGGGATCCTGCTGCGGGAAGGCCGCCGCCTGAGTGCTTTGATCAACAACGCGGAGACGCTGGGGCGCCTCGAGCACGGTCAGCGAGACCTGGACCTGGCTCCGGTCGATCTGCACTCGCTGATCCAGCGCGCCGTGATCGCCGCGGGAGAAGACGACAAGCGTCCAATCGTCATACAGGTTCCCGCGCAGCTTCCGCTCGTGTCGGCCGAGGCCGAGGCCATCCTCGAGGTGCTGGCCAACTTCCTGTCGAATGCGCGCCGGTTCTCGCCGGATGGTGGTTCGATCGGGATCGCGGTTCGCCAGCTCGGCGACATGGTCGAGATCGACATCCGGGACCACGGCATCGGTATCGAAGCCGAGGCGCTGCCCAAGCTGTTCCGTAAGTTCTACAGTGCCGACAGCGGGGCCGGCAGGCTGCCCCCCGGCGCCGGACTCGGACTGGCGATAAACCACAGGATCATCGAAGCCCATGGCGGCACGGTCGTCGCCAGCTCCAAGGGCGCTGGGAAAGGTGCGCGCTTCCAGTTCACGCTGCCGATCTCACGACCGAGCGCAACGTCCGGCAAGGTCCTCATCATCGAGGATCACTCTGGATTCGCCAGCCTCCTGAAAGCTGAGTTCGCCGCTGCGGGGCTCAGCACAGTCCGAGCTGCCGACGCTGAGACCGCCGAGCGGATGCTTGCGGACATGACGCCGCTGGCGATCATCCTCGACCTGGCCCTGCCCGGCCTGCAGGGTGAGGATTTTCTCGCTCGCATGTGGGCGGGTGGTGGCGCTCGCCTCCCTGTGGTCGTGCTGACAATGAAGAACCTCAGGCCAGATGAGATCTCAGCGCTGCTGACGACGGGTGCGACGGCCGTCTTGCCGAAGGAGGCCGGTGCGCCGCAGGCGGCCGTCGACCTGATCGCCAAGGCGCTGGCCCTCGACAAGGTGGCCGGATGAGGAGTCGCACTCCGACCGCGCTGGAGGCGCTGCGGACCGTGCTCATCGCGGACGATGAGTCGAGCATCCGCCTACTCGTTCACGCCACGATCGAGTCCGACGACTACGTGGTGATCGAAGCCGCCGATGGAGCGCAGGCCTGGGCGCTGATCCAGAAGGTCAGGCCCACAGTGGTGCTGCTCGACGTGCAGATGCCCGGGCGAAGCGGCCTCGAGGTGCTGCGGTCGATCAAGTCGGATCCGAGTCTCGCTGGGACGCGGGTGATCCTTTTGACTTCCAAAGCTCAAGAGGGAGATGTTGAGGCGGGCCTGATGGCAGGCGCCGACTTCTATCTGACCAAGCCGTTTTCGCCGCTGGACCTCCTGACCCGGGTCGACGAAGCGCTTCAGCTCTGATGGGCGTGCAGATGCGCGATCGCCGCCCGAGCGGCGGACCTCGTCGCCGGGGCTGGTCGGTTCGACGCTACATGGTCCTCTTCATGGTCGTGCTTCTCGCTGTAGCAGCAATGGCTGCGGTGGCGGTGCGATACATCGCCGAGCAGGATGCGCGGCAGTCTGCTTTGGCCGATGCCAATTTCGGTGCCAGGGTGGCGGCGACCGCAATCGCCAACGACCTGCTTCTGTTACAGCAAACCACCGCCAAGCTGGCAGCGAATCCTCAGGTTGCCTCTGTCCTGGCATTGCCAGGCAGACCGTGCGGCCTCAACTTCGCCGGCGGGGGCGCCTTTTCGACCGGGCATATCGACATCGTCAAGTCCGACGGAACCGTGATCTGTTCATCTCTACCCCTTACCAGCGGGAGCGTTTACGCCGCGGCCGACTGGCTGCCCACGGCGATCCGAAGTCCGGTGACCGAGGCCCCCTTCGTCGACCCGGTCACGGGTCAAATCTCCGCGGTCATTGCCGCCCCGATTGCCGGAGGGATCGGCACGGTCGCGGCGATCGTCGCGCTTGCGCCGGTGGGCCCCAATCTCGCCGCCACCCTGGGCGGCACGCGCCAGCTGGAGTTCCTGGTCACGACAAATGACACCAAGACAGCACTCTCCCGCTCCCTCCAACCGGCGCGTTGGGCGGGCAAGAGCTTGGCTGGCACAGCGTTCGCGAGCTCCGGCACGCCGGTCGAACGGCCTGACGTCGATGGCACGACTCGGCTGTATGGGCGGTACAGCGTCACATCGATGGCCTGGACGGTATTTGCGGGCGCCGATGAGGCCGCTGCGCTGTCGTACGCGGATCAGTTATCAAACCGCGGGCAGGCCCTCATTCTGGCGGGGGTGGGCATCATGCTCGTGGTCATCTTTGTCGTGTACCGCCGCATCGTGGACCCCATTCGTCAGCTGAGCCTGGTCATACGCGGCTCGGCGCCCGGCGAAGCTCTCAACGCCGTCGTCGGAGCCGGTGCGACGGAGGTCACCGGCCTGGCGGAGGACTTCGAAAAGCTGATGGCGACCGTGCATCACGAGCTTGCGGACCGGCTCACCAGCGAGCAGACGGCCCTCGTCTCGGAACGCAACTACCGGATGCTCTTCGAAGGCCATCCCCAACCGATGTGGCTGTATGACGTGGATTCGCTTGCGTTTCTCGAGGTGAACGACAGCGCGGTGGCGCGTTACGGCTACTCGCGTGACGAGTTCCTGGCCATGACGACCAAAGACATCCGCCCACCCCAGGACGTTCCGAAGTTCCTCGAGCTCAACACGAAGCCGCTGCCAAGCTCCGATCGAACCGGCCCGTGGCGGTACGCCTTGAAAGACGGTTCCACGATCCAGGTGATGGTCACATCGCACGCGGTCATGTTCGGCGACCATCACGCCCGAGTCGTGCTCGCTGAGGACCTCACGGAAGGCCAACGCCTCGAGCGCGAGCTTGCCCTGTCGCATGCTCGCGCGGATAGCAACGCAGAGCTCAGCCGTGCCAAGGACGAGATGGTGTCGATGGTGAGTCACGAGCTGCGCACCCCGCTCGCCAGCATCGTGGGCTTTGCGGAGCTGCTGGCGACGCGCGAGGTTTCGCCCAAGCAACGCAACGACTACCTCGCGGTGATGCTTCAAGAGGGCCGCCGCCTGACTGCGCTCGTCAACGACTTCCTCGATCTCAGCCGCCTCGAGGGCGACCGCCTCACGCTGCGCTTCGCACCCGCTGACATCAAGGCACTCATCACGCGCTCGATCGAGCTCTTCAGCGACCCCGCAGGCGCCCCGATTGAAACCCACCTGCCCGACGATCTCCCGCTTGTTCGCGTGGACAGCGACTCCATCTTCCGTGTGGTGACGAACCTGCTTTCCAACGCACGCAAGTACTCGCCCGTTGGCGGCTCGATCGAAGTCGGCGCCAGCGTCGCTGAAGACAAAGTTGAGATCTATGTTCAAGACAAAGGACTGGGCATCCCAGCCGACGCCCTGTCTCAACTCTTTGGCAAGTTCTATCGCGTCGACGCTCGCGACCGCGACACGATCAAGGGCACGGGACTCGGGCTCGCCATCTGCAAGAACATCGTCGAAGCCCACGGCGGAAAGATCCGTGCGCGCTCCGAGGGCCTCGGCAAGGGAGCCTGCTTCTACTTCACCGTCCCGATAGTTCGAGAGCAGGCCGAAACTGGAGATGTCCTCGTGGTCGAGGACGACTCGGGTTTCGCCCACCTCTTGGAGGCCGAGCTGGCCGCGAGGGGTCTGAGCTCGATGTGGGCGGCCGACGCGGAAACCGCCGAACACCTCATGACGAAGGCGCGCGCTGTCGTGCTGGACCTGCTCCTGCCCGGCCTCCCGGGTGAGGCCTTTCTTCTGCGGCTGAGAGCGAAGCAAGGACCGGGTCTCCCGGTCGTGGTCGTGACGCTGAAGGACCTTGATCCCGCCGAGAGCCTGTCCTTGCAGAAGGCGGGCGTGACGGCGGTGCTGCGGAAAGGGCCGGGGACGGCGGCGATGGCCGCAAACCTTCTCGCCAGGTCCCTGGTTACCGAGCTGGTGGCCAGTTGATCGCCCCCCGTGGCCTTTCACGAGTCCAGACCAGCCTGGCATCGCCGGCGTCCGCTGACGAGCGCGGGCGGCTTGTGCTCTTGCGCCAGACGCATGGGGACCGCGTCCCGGGTCTCCCGGCAGGTCCAGATTTCGCCATGCCGGTGGTGCGAACCGTATCCATCTTGTTCACGGACATCCGAGGCTTCAGCCGGTTGACCGAGCGGTTCGCCGAGGATCCTGCCGGTCTGCTGGATGTGCTCAATGCGCATCTCAAGAAGGTGATCCGGTCGATCTCCATCTGTGGCGGCGTGGTCGAAAAGTTCGTCGGTGACGGAGTCATGGCGACGTTTGGCGCCAGCGGCGACCAACCCGATCACGTGGATCGGGCGATGGCAGCCGCGATCGGCCTCGTCGGAGCCAATGAAGCTCTGAACCGCCGCTGCGCCGGCCTTTGGGGATTCCGACTCGAGGTCGGCGTCGGCATTGCATCGGGACCTGTCGTGATCGGCGCCGTCGGCTCGACGGAATGTTCCGAGCTCGGCGTTCTGGGCGATGCGGTCAACGTCGCCGCAAGACTGGTGACGCACGCCGGCCCTGGCGAGCTGCTGATGACGGGAACGGTCTACCGCGAGGTGGCCGACATGCTGCAGAGCGAGCTGACCGACCAGTCCGCAGTTCGCGGACGCTCCGGCATTCTCGAAATCTACCGAATTTCACTGCTCGGGGGTCGCAGCGCCCTGGCCTGACACTGCGTCAAGGGCTCGGACCGGAAAGGGTTGCTTTACCCTTCCCACGTGGCCCGGCTCCTTACGCCCGCCGCCGCGTTCGTGCTGGCCCTGCTTTCGGTCTTCAACATCGGTCTCGCGGCGGCGGCCACCAGCTGGCAGATAGGCACAGACTTCCGCCTGCCCTACGCCGCCGCCGAGATCGGCCTGCGCTTGGGCTGGCGTCACATGTACGACCCCGTCCTCCAACGCTCGGCGGTCCTCGCGCTTGGGCACAGCGACCTCTTCTATCCCTACATCAATGCGCCTCCGTGGGCCTTCCTGGTTGCGCCGCTCACCTTTATCCCGTACCCGCTCGCCTATGGGATCTGTGTCGCTGTGATGGCGGCCTGCCTCGTGGCGGCGGCCCTGCTGGCGGCGCCGTCCGAACGGCTGCTCCGGATCATTTACGTCGGCGCCGCGTTCGGCAGCCTGGAGGTGGCGCTGGGGCCGGGCTTCGGCCAGCCCGCTGCTCTGGTCGCGCTGGCGATCGTCGGCTGCTGGCGGCTGTTGCGGGCCGACCGGCCGGTGCTGGCGGGCCTGGTGCTGGCGTTGATCAGCGTCAAGCCCCACATCGCGCTGCTGGTGCCCTTCGCACTCCTGTTGGCCGGGCACGCGCGCGCGTTCCTTTATTGGGCGGCCGCCAGCCTGGCCCTGGTGATCGTCTCGCTGGTGGCTCTGCAGCCGAGCGGCGTTCAAGAATTCCTGGCCCTGCTTGCGACCGGCCCTACCTACCTGGTGGGCCATCCGGCGTGGACGCCGGCGGCGCTGCTGGGTGCCCGCATCGGCCTGCCACTCGAGGCGCTGATGGTGGCAGCCGCCGCCGCTGCCGCCTGGATCCACCGGCAGCGGGGACCTGAGGTTCCGATCGCGGTCGGGATCCTGGCTACTCTGGCCGTCGTTCCCTACCTTCACCACCAGGATTTCGTGGTGCTCATCGTGGCTATCTGGATGCTGCACCGAGCTGAGCTCCCGCACCTGAACGGCCGCATCCTGGCCGCCTTCTGGGTGGCCGCGACGGTGGGCATCGAGTTTCCGCCACTGCTGGTTGCGGCGGAAGCAGCCCTGCTCGGCGTTCTGCTCTACCCGGCTCTCGTCAGGCGGCGCTCACTGCAGCCCAGCTGAGCATCCGCCACCCCTCTCCCCACAAGGACCTACGACTTGGCCACATCGATCAGCCCAAGGCGCGCAGCAGCGATCACTGCCTGGAGCTTGGAGTGGACCTGAAGCTTCTCGATCACGTGCCTCACATGCCACTCGATCGTGTGGGCCGCGATGCCGAGACGGCGCGACATCGCAATCGTGTCCAGTCCCTCTGCCAGCAGCCTCAAGACATCGAGCTCTCGGGCTGTGAACTGTGCAGCGATCCGCTGGCGATCGTCTTGGCTGATGAGCACCTTCCGCCGGCGCGCGATGGCTTTGGCGAATAGCGAGACCGGGATGAGCACCTCGCCCGTGCCCGCCCGCTTGACGGCGTCGACGATCTGGGCGGCGGTCGCCGACTTGGCCAGGTAAGCGGTCGCGCCCGCGTCAATAGCATCGAGCACCGCAACCTCGGAGTCCTCCGTGCTGTGGAAGACGATCGACACACCGGGAACCTCGATATGGATCATGGCGGCTGCAGCGGGCCCGCTCATGTCCGGTAGACAGAAATCCATCAAGACGACGCCCGGCTTTTCACGCGCGGCGATCTCCGCCCCGTCGGCGCCGGTCCTGGCAATGCCGCAAACGCTCAGGCCCGAGTCGCCTTCCAGGATCCCAGCGAGCGCCGAGGCAAGCAGCATGTGGTTCTGTACGACCAAGACCCGGAGCGCTTTGCGACCGGCCTGCTCCCCTGAGGCGCCCGATCCAGGACTCCAGACCTCCGCGCCCGTTTGCTCAGGACACGACGTCGGCACGAGCGCAAGGTTCCCATGCACGCATACGGCCCAGACAGGGCCTAAGGGCCTAGCGCTTCCAGGGCTTGTGACCCAGCCAACATTTGCGGCGTGCTGGTCGACACTGGGGCCGATGGCCGAATGACCCTGGAGTCGATTCGACCGGGGAGAGTCGCTATCGACGTCGTTGCCGGTTTGGTAGTCGGGGACCGGCCATGCGCGCGAACACATGAGCACCAGACGGTGCTGTTCGGTTCAAGACCGTAGGCGGTTGCGCCACCACAGTGGCTTCACGACCTCGAGGACAACAAGCAGAACCGTGCCGGCACCAACCGTTACCGCGAGATCGTCCACATGCAGAGGCCCGAAGCGGAAAAGTCCCTGCGCAAACGGCCAGAGAAGCGACAGGCTCAAGATCGCGGTGACGGTTAGGAGCACCCACGCCAGCGCCGGATTCGGTCGGCGGAGAGCGGTGAAAAGCGACGCGCTAAAGGAGCGATTGACAAAGATCAAACTGACGATTGCAACCACCAGCGAGAAGAATGCCAGCGCTCGCACCTCTGGCTCCGGCATTCCACGCGCGAGGGCCACGACGAAGACCCCCGCCACCAGTCCGAATGCCAAGGCGCCCTGAAACAAGCTCCAGCTGATCCACCGGCGCGGGAACAGCGGCTCATCGGGGTCGCGCGGCGGTCGGCGCATCACCTCGCCCTCTTCCGTCTCCGCCTCGAAGACCAGCGAACACACAGGATCGATCACCATCTCCAGGAACGCGATGTGGATGGGGCCGAACAGTATCGGCAGGCCGAACAGCAGCGGAAGCAACGCCAGTCCCGCGATCGGCACATGCACAGCGAAGATGAACCCCATCGCCTTACGGAGGTTGTCGTAGATTCGGCGTCCGAGACGGATGGCTTTGACGATCGAGCCGAAATCGTCGTCGAGGACAACGATCGAGGAGGCCTCGCGCGCCACGTCCGTTCCGCGGCCACCCATAGCAATACCGATATGCGCCGCCTTCAGCGAGGGCGCGTCGTTGACGCCGTCCCCGGTCATGGCCACGATCTCACCATTCGCCTTCAGCGCGTGGACGATGCGGAGCTTCTGCTCCGGCATGATCCGCGCGAAAACGGTCGCGGTGCGCACGCGTAGAGCCAACGCCGCCTCGCTCAACTGCTCGAGCTCTCCGCCAGTCACGAGGTCTTTGGCATCGAGCCCCGCCTGCCGGGCGATGGCTCGCGCAGTGGCCGGGTAGTCGCCTGTGATCATGATCACCCTGATACCAGCCGACCG
Organism: Candidatus Dormiibacterota bacterium; assembly: GCA_036513135.1. Lineage (GTDB taxonomy): Bacteria > Chloroflexota > Dormibacteria > Dormibacterales > Dormibacteraceae > Palsa-870. The sequence goes on from DATBZP010000086.1 coordinate 76,195, forward strand.
GCATTCGCTGACTGCATCCAGCACGCTCGGGCGCAACGGGTCGGCAAGGCCGACCAACCCCAGGAACTCGAGGACGAAGTCGTGCTGCGAGTCGGGCAAGGGGCGCCCAGCGAAAGAGGCATGGGCAACGCCCAGCACGCGCAGACCCTCGGCGGCCATGGAATCGACCGACTGGGTAAGCGCGGCGAGATCCGTGGCCTGGAGGTGGCAAAGTTCGGCGATGGCTTCAGGTGCGCCCTTGGCCGCGATGACAAAGTCTTGCCTGGCACCATCTGCACGCCAGGCCTGCGACATCGCGAGTAGACCGGGGCGAAGGCCATAAGCGCGCGCGAGCTTCCACTCAGGGCCATGCAGATGTTCGGTACCAGCCAACTGGTCGGCGCCCAGATCATGAAACGCCTTCTCCATGGGATCGAAGGGATCGGGCGCGCTGGCGAGAAGGCCGAACTCGATCAGGTCATGAAAGTCGCTCGGCACCTTTCCGCCGGGAGCCTCGCGGGGCCGGAGAACCTCACCGCTCTTGAGCCGCAGCTCGGCGACTGACATCCGGTTCTCGGTCAACGTGCCTGTCTTGTCCGTGCACAACACTGTGGCCGAGCCGAGGGTTTCGATGGCTGCAGCACGCCGGGTCAGCACACGCGCCCGCGAGATTCGCCATGCACCCACCGCCATGAACACCGTCAGCACGACCGGGAGCTCTTCGGGCAGCATCGACATGCCAAGCGCGATGCCAGCGAGCAATGCATCGAGCCATCCACCGCGCGTGATGCCGTACAGCACGACAGCCAGGACGCTGACGGCCCCCCCGACGACGGCGAAGATCCGCACAAGCCGGCGGGTCTGTGCCTGCAGCCGTGGCGGCTCAGTCTCCAGAGTGCTTAGCGACTGGCCGATCCTGCCGATCTCGCTCAGTGCGCCGATTGCGATCACCTCGCCGATTCCGGTCCCGCGGACAACCAACGACCCGGAGAAGACATATGGCAGGTCGTCGCCGCCCGGCCGGCGACCGTTGGACGATGCGAGAGCACCCGCGATCTTGCGCACGGGCACGGACTCACCCGTCAGCAGCGATTCGTCAGTCTGCAGGTCGTGACTTTCAACGAGTACTGCGTCGGCCGGCACCCGGTCTCCCTCTGCAAGGACCACGAAATCGCCCCGGACCACCTCCCGGCCGGCGATTCGTTTGCGCTCTCCCTGGCGAATGACCAGCGCACGAGGGCTGGTCAGATCGCGCAGCGCTTCCAGCACGCGCTCGGTGCGGGTCTCTTGCACCACTGTGATCGAGACTGACATCGTCGCGAAGGCGAGCAGGATCAGCGCTTCCGTCAGATCTCCGAGGGCCAGATAGATCACGCCGCCACCGAGCAGCAGCGCCATGATCGGCTCACGGACGACCTCAAAGATGATTCGCAACGGCGTACGTCGACCAGGTCGAGGTATCTCGTTGTACCCGTCGGCCTTCAGCCTGGCCTGAACGTCGGCCTCGGTCAGGCCACTGATCGAGGTGATCATCTCGCGGTCAGTGATGGCGCGCGCTCCGGCATCTGCCTCTGAGCGGCAAGCTTGAGAGCCTCATTTCCGCGATCTGTGGCGGCGGGTCTGGTCGAATTGCTCTCCAGCTCGTC
>DATBZP010000087.1:0-4425 GCA_036513135.1 Candidatus Dormiibacterota bacterium
CGATGACCTCAGGGTTGTCCTTCTCGCGCAGCCAGTAATACGGATCGACGCGCTTGTCGCCGTGGGCTTTGAGGACCCTGGGGCGGCGCGCGGCGCGCGGGGGTGCCGGATCTGTAGCTCGCGCTGCCGGTTCCATACGCCTTCGAGTCTACGAAGCGAGCGGGTAAGAGAGGCCGCCACGCCGGCGGCCTCTCGTTGAGTTACTGGTGTCCGCTCACCGCCGCGATGTACCGGGCGGTCACAGCGCCGACTCCGGTGACGTCGTCCCAGCCTTTTCCGGTCGTGAGGGACGAGTCCTGGTTGAACGTCCGCACCGAGTAATGGAGCCCGGCGCTGGCGTTGAGGCCGTTATTGAAGTCCGAGCGGATGTTGCCCTGGTCTCCCTGCGGCGTAACGTCGTAGTAGACGTTGTTCTCGCCTCGGGCGAGGGAGTAGATCAGCGGGTTGGCGAAGCCGATCCGGCTGCGGCCCGGCTGCGCGTCAGCCTGGATGCCGGCCAGGAGCGGCGAGGACAGGCTCGTGCCGCCCACGCGGTATTCGCCGTAATGCACGCCGGCCGCGCCGAAGGCGGTCCTGAGTGGGAAGTTCTGCGTGATGCCGATCAGCATTCCGGTCGTGGGGTCGGCGTCGAGCCCGATGTCAGGGACGGCGCGACCGCCGTTCGGGTCGTTCTTGACGACGCCCTTCTGGTACTTGGGCTCGGGGAAGATCTGGCTGAATCCGCCTCCCGCTCCGTACAGGAAGGCGTTCTGCACGATCCACGACGCGCCGCGTGGGTTCCCGCCCGCGACGCAGTTAGTGCCGTCGGTCGAGAGGCAGTACCGGGCCGTGCCCCATCCCGTCTCGAACGCGCGCTGGCCGTTGTGGTCGATGGCGAGCGCGGTGCCGCCGACCGAGGTCACCCACGGGTCGCCGGTCGGCCAGTCCGGGTGCTTGTAGCCCCAGGCCGCCAGCTCGTCGCCGTTGTCACCGGACGAGAAGTAGAAGCCGATCCCCTGCACCGCACCGTGCTTGAAGACAGACTCGTACGCGTTGATGAGGCTCTGGTCGATCGTGGTGTAAAGCACGCCGCCGATAACAACGAAGGTCGGCTCGCCCCACGAGTTGGTGACAATCGACGCCTTGTTGTCCTGAACCACCTGCGCCAGCTGCGCCAGCAGGTCATCGTCGTAGCAGCTTGCGGCGCCGTAGTACATGACGTTGGCCTTGGGCGCCATGCCGTGGACCGCCTCTACGTCGAGCGACTGCTCGCCGTACCAGCTGTTGCCTTGACAGTCGAGGCGGTCGACGTGGTTCTCCGCCACGCTTCTGTCGCTGAACTGGCCGGACTTGAAGGCGCTGTCGCCGCGCCGGGTGGCGTAGGTGTTCGCGTCGCTCAAGAGGCGCGGGGAGTCGTACGCGTCGGTGATGGCGACCGTCTGGCCGCTGCCCAGGCCGCCGTTACTCTGGCCCTGGCCGCCTTCACTCTGGCCCTGGCCGCCCGACTGTCCAACCCCGTAGACGCTGCGGAGCTGCGAAGGGGTGTAGCCGCAAGGGTCGTAAGGGAGGGTCTGGCCGTTGAACTTCGGCAGGCTTGAAGCGGTTTTCTGACCGTAGTAGCTGGAGCAGGGAGTTGCGTTTGCGAATCCAGCGGGCGCTCCGAAGTCGGCCGGGGCCGTCAGGTGCCCCAGGGTGCTGAGCCCGGTGACCGCGAGAACGGTCCCGGCGACCGCTTCGGGAACGGAGACCTCCTGGGACGGCGCCTGCTCTTGCTTGCCGTTGACCACGAAGTGCGCGAGCTGAGTGCTGAAGGCCGAGTTGATGGCGGCGGCAGAACCGGAAATGGCCATGTAAGTGTTGCCGGCGCCGACCGCATCGATCTGCAGGCCGTCGCCCGTCAGCCACTGCCTGACCGCAGCCACATCGCCAGCCGATGGCGCGAACTGCTGGTCGTACTGGGCTGCCGTGAGGTAGTTCGCGTACTGCGAGCTGGCGGGGTCGCTTACGGCCTGGGCGAGAGCGTCAAGCTGTGCCGCGTTCCGCGGCGAGAGCCATACCTTGGCGCTGACTCGCTGCCCTGCCGGCAAGGTGTCGCTCTGCCGAACCGCGCTGGTCCAATCCGGCTTGGTGCCCGGCAGCACGTGCCGGCCTCCGGAACTTTGCGCGGCACTGGCCGGGACGACCGACATCGCCGAGGCGGCTACAAAAAGGATGCCCAAAAGCACAAGCTTGTGACGAACCACCAGTACCCTCCCAGTCTGCAAGCCGAGCCGAAGTTACGTGCCGGATTCTATCGCCTCCTGGAGCCCGCGCCAAATATTTCGATCGCCGGGCACGGAAATTTCGGCGACTGCTCCAGCCGAGGTTGCTGCGAATCTGTGATGAGCTGCTGCGGGCTCACAGGTAAAGGCACAAAAGGTTCAAACGTGTGGCCCACCAGGCCGTGGGGGCGGAGGGTTCATCGCCTGGGCTTCCTACCGCGGAATCAGATGGGGGCTGCGCCGTCGCGAGAATCCCTGACCACTTGATCCCTATCGGGTCCGCTTGCCGTCGTCACCATAGAATGGCCCGCGACATGAGCCGATGGTGGTTTTGGCCTGTTGTGATCTTCGCGGTGCTCGTGGTGGCGTCTGCCGTCACGCTGATACTTGGGCACAACATTCCTACCCACCGTTGATGCAACGGGCTGCTCTGAGCTCGGCTATCGACAAGTAAGTGAGATCCAAATGGCATGTGTCGCCTGTAGCGCGTGTTGCGCGTCTTGTGCGGCTTCGTGCGCGGCCAGCGCGGCCTCGGCGGGGGCGATCGCGGCGGTCATCGCCTCCCACGCGGCGAAACGGAAGAACGAGATGAGTGAGAGCGATTCGGACTCGGCGATGGGCGAGAACGATTTGAACTCGGTGCTATACGACTACAACAGCGAGGCCAACCAGGCGATTGACGACCCCGAGCACCCCGAGCACCGGAACTGGATACAGCGCTTGATCCACCCGGGGCGCGGCGCATGAGGCGACAGGCCCTCGGCCTCGGGCCGGGGCTCTTTTCGTATTCAAAACTGGCGGAGGTGGGTCGAGGGCGGACTGTGAGCCGGGCTCGGTATCGGTGAGATCGCCCTACGCATTCTGATATCCGGGCGCCTAGGTTAGACGGAACCGGCCAGGCCTGCCTCGTACGCGACGATCACCGCCTGCACGCGATCACGGAGACCTAATTTGTCGAGGAGATGCGCGACGTGCGTCTTCACCGTGGTTTCGCTGACGTGGAGCCGCCCCGCGATCTCGGCATTTGTGAATCCGCGAGCAAGCTCGAGCAGCACCTCGAGCTCTCGCTCGGTAAGCGAAGCAAGCTCTTTCGGCCGCTTCATCGCTGGTTCAGGCCGCTTGGCGAACTCTTCGATCAACCGTCTGGTCACCGAGGGGTCGAGCAGCGCGTTGCCGGCGGCGACCACCTCGATGGCTTGAATCAGCTGTTCTGGCGGCGCCGCCTTGAGCAGGAAGCCTGAGGCGCCGGCGGCGAGCGCGTCAAACACATACTCGTCGAGCTCGTAGGTGGTCAGGATGACGACTCTGGTCGCCCCCGCGACCTGTCGCGTCGCCTCGATGCCGTCGACTCGCGGCATGCGGATGTCCATCAGGATCACGTCCGGCCGCTCGCGCCGGACGAGCTCGATCGCTTCCTGCCCATCGGCGGCCTCGCCGGCCACCTCCATGCCCGGCTGCGATTCCACGATCATCCGAAACCCCGCGCGCACGAGCGCCTGGTCATCGGCGAGCGCAACCCGGATCGTCATGAGATGGGGAGCTTCGCGCGAACCGTAAATCCGCCGAGCGATGAAGATCCGCTGCTCAGCTCACCACCGAACAGCTCGACACGCTCACGCATCCCGATCAAACCGTGCCCCGACGATTCTGCGACCTTCTCAGTCGCTCCGTTGCCGTTGTCGCTAACAGCGAGGACTAAAGAGTCCGGCTGGTAGTCGATCGTGAGCTCGATGCGGCTCGCATTCGCGTGCTTGAGCACGTTGGTGGTCGCCTCTTGCAGGATTCGGTAGGCGGAGAGGTCGAGCGCGGCCGGTAGCGGCCGCTTCTCTCCGGTGAGCTTCAGCTCCGCCTCAAGTCCGGCGTCGCGAGCCGCCTTGAGCAGCGCATCCACCTGGTCAAGGCCTGTTTGTGGGGTGAGTGGGGCATCGCTCTGCTTGCGTAAGACGCCGACCAGCCTGTTCAGCTCCGCAAGCGTGCCGCGAGCGGTGGTCTCGATCGACTGCAACGCTTGCCCGCTCGAGTTGCCTGACACGCGCGCCGCGCCGGCCTGGATCGCCATCACGCTGACGTTGTGAGCCACGACGTCATGGAGCTCACGCGCGATGCGCAGCCTCTCCTCCTCCACTGCGACTCGTCGCGACGTTTCCGACTCGCGGCGATGGCGCGAGATGAGCTCGGCGAGAAA
>DATBZP010000088.1:0-6013 GCA_036513135.1 Candidatus Dormiibacterota bacterium
GCTGCGTCTCGTCCGATGCACCAGCCGGATGCCGCCCCGCGAGGATCTCGACGGTGTCCTCGAGGCTAGCGCCGTAGCCCTCGATGGACGTCGAGCCAACTGTGGCCTCGGCCGCGGCAAGCCGGCGCAGCGCACCCGTCCAGGGATGTGCAGAGTCGCCGAGATGCTCAGCCAAGTACCGGCGCAACTCATCGAGCTCCTCCAGCCGTCGAAGCAAGGCAGGCGATTTGGGAGGGGTGACATAGATCGCCATGGGGAGAAGCATAGGCGAATAAACGCTTATTCGCTTATACGTATGCGCCACCAACCCGAGTGGTTGGACCGAACCATAGACTGGCTGGATGCCCGATTCGGACGGCTACAAGCCGACTTCCTTCAGACCCTCATTGATGCGGCCGGCTTCCGCAAGGAAATCTTTTCCTACGGACAGGCGACAAGGAATGGCCTGACGGTCGACTACTACACCCTCCGCTTGAGCCTTTAGGATCGAAGGCTGTGGGCGGAGATGTCACCAAACGCTCCTCGAAACCTCAGCGCTCCAAGTCGTGGAACGTTCTGAGAAGCGGATACCACGCCTTCTCGGGCTTGATGTGGGTCACGCCGCGCACCCCCTCGTTGCGCCTCGGGATCGTGGTCGTGATCGCGCTCGCAGCCGGCGGTGTCCTGCTTCGATTCACAGGTGTCGAGATCGCCCTGCTCGTGCTCCTGGGAACTCTGCTGCTTGCCGTCGAGACTATGAACACGGCGATCGAGATGCTCTGTGACTTCGTTGAGCCGCAGCGCGACCCGAAGATCGGAAAGATCAAGGACGTGGCCGCCGGCGCCACAGCCGTCACCGAGATCGGCGCGGCGATCGTGGTGGCCGTTCTCCTGTGGCCGCATGTTTGGGCGGCGCTTCACCGGTAACCGGCTGCAGACGCGGCACCGCAATGCTTCGCTTATGGGGATGACCCGCGAAGGGCGTCGCACGCTGGGCTGCTGCGGCCGTGATCGGGGGCCTGCTGGCAGTCGCGGTCCAACCCCGAGCCAACCAATGCGGTGACCTAGCGGCTTGAGCCTCGATTGGGACCGAGGTGTCAGCTGATCCCAACTCGGGCAGGGGTCGCTGAACCCGGCGAGTCGATCCACCACTTCAGCGAGATGCTGAAGGGCCTTCATCGGATGGGGCCGAGCCTCCTTGGCCAGCGTCTGCGCAGTCTCGAGCGGGCAGGGCAGCGCAGCGGCCTCCATCCTCGCTTCCGCCTTCGGCTCCAAGGCCCAGTTCACGGTGAGGTCTAATGGTCTGCAGGAGTCGATCGGAGCTTCACGAGCTTCTCCGATGCCATTGCGCAAGTGGCGAACGCGCGCGTGTTCGCGGGATTTCACTTTCGCTTCTCTTGCGTTGACGCAACCCAGATGGGCGTGCTGGTCGTGAGCTATGCAGAGTCGACTCTCATGCAGCGCATTTCAGGCGAAGGCGACTGATAAGGACGGGTGACGCCTCGCAGCGGGGCGTCACCCGTCCTCGACCTTGAAGGGGATGCGATTCCTCCACGTGGTCCTGATATCACCGCCGTTCCCGCACTGGTCGGCCTACGCGTTTCTCCACTCACGCTGGGCCAGGCGGCCGGCTCGTCCCGTTTGAGCAAACGCGGCGACGCCACCGGGCGAGTGGGATATCTCGCGCGTTAAGTTCTGTTAATTGGTTCGACCGCTGTAAGCCTGGGCCCACCAAACCTGGACTGTTGTTTTCGGCTCGGTGCGAACCGTTCCGGGCCGATTCGGCTGTGAGGGTAATGATTCCGCGGGCGTTATTGTCGGGCCCCGCGGCGCGCTGCCAGCATCAACCCCGCCGCTCCCCCTTTCTCGCTGTGGCGTGCCCGGGGCCTAGGGCTGTACCGATAATGTGCGGCTAATGGCGGTCCTGCGGGCATCGTCAGCCCGCGACTTCTCGGTGCAGCGCCGGCGGCTGCTTGATCGCGCCCGTCCATGGGCCCGGCGCGAGCCGATGCTCCTTGTGTTCATGGCCGGCGCGCTGGCTGCGCGGATCGCGTTCTGGGTGATCTCCAACCGCGCGTTCGAGGATGGCCTGACCACGATCACGCACGCTCGGAACGTGGCCCTCGGCCTCGGGCTCGTGCACCACCCCGGCGAAGGCAACGTGTATGGCTTCACGTCGGCCCTTGGCGTCCTGATTCCGCTGGCCGGCGAGTTGATTCGCGAGGGCTCGGGCCTCTTCGCGATACGAATCGCATCGCTGGCGGCGGTCTGCGTGGCGTTGGTCTATGCCCGCCTCATCTGTCGCGATCTTGGACTTGGCACGTTTCCAACCGCCTTCGTGCTGGCTTACCTGGCCTTCGACCAAAACATGATCTTTTACGGCATGGCGGGGATGGAGACCCAGGTCGCGGTCGCCGTCATCCTCGGCGGCGTGTTCCACGTCCGCCGCCACGATCTCGTCGCGTCGGGCATCTGCCTCGGTCTGGCCCCTCTCGCGCGCCCTGAGTTCGTTTTATGGGTGGCTCCAGCCCTCGCATATCTCGCGCTGCGAAATGCGAAGCGCGCGGCACAAGCTGCCGCCGTCGCGGGGGCGATCGTGGTCCCGTGGGTAGTTTTCACGTTTCTCTATTACGGGTCGCCGATCCCAAACACCGTCATCGCTAAGTCGGCGGTCAACCCCATCCCACCCGTCTTCGCGGACGGCTCACCCCTCGCGTGGATCCAGTGGCTGGCCGGTCATTTTGTCGGCCAAATCGCGCTGCTCCTATATCACCTCGAGCCTTTCCGCGAGGTGTGGAGTACTGCCGCCGCTCCGCTACCCGATCCGCTGCTGACTGTGATTGCGGTCATCATCGCGGACCTTGTCGTGATCGGCCTATTGGTTTCGCGCGGCATTCCCGGTTTTTGGCCGGTCACCGCGTTTCTCGCGCTTTTCTTTGCGTATCGGGTGTACTTCCTGCCCGTGGCGTTCTATTACGACTGGTACCTGCCGCCGTTTCTGGCGGTGGTGATGATAGTCGCCGCCCTCGGCCTCCAACGGGTGACGGCGGTCGAACCGAAGACGTCAAAGGCGATCGCCACCGTGCTTGCGGTGGCCTTTTCGATCCATATGCCTTTCAGCTTTGTCGTCGAGGCAAAGGTGCAGGCCATCGAAGACCAGGTGCGAACGAATGTGGGCAAGGACCTCAGGGCGACGGTCCAGCCGGGTCAGTCGGTCGTGTCCGAGTCGGCCGGATATGTCGGCTTCTACGGCAACGTGAAGCTGTACGACTATCCCGGTCTCACGTCACCCACATCCGTTCATGCGCTCCAGAAGCTACCGCCCGCCAAACGCGACTTGTTCGACCTGATCGTGGCGCTGCAACCCGACTGGATCGTGTTGCGTCCGAGGGAGCTCGTGTCGCTGCGTCAGAGGTTCCCGGAGACGGCTTCAATGTATGCGGTCGACCGCGTGTTCGAGATGGCAGCCGTGCCCGGAAGCCAGCCGACCGACGACGCGGCGGCCACCACCGTTTCGTTCGCCGGGCTCGTCGAATGGAATGTGGACGAGAAGTTCATCGTTTTGAAGCGCACGCCACCAAGAGGCGGCTGATCAGGAACAACCTGACGGCATGCGGCGGTTACTTTTTCCTCAAGCGGCTACGGCACTGAGTGGAAGAGCAGGATCTTCAAACCTCCATCACTTCACCGCCGGCCCGACGGGGGGCCGGGAGGGCCGTACATCAGAGATCCCGGCGTGGTCAGGAGCTCACCCGTCTCGAGCAGCGTCTTCAGACCCGAGAGGATCATCGGCCAGCCGCCGTAGAGCTGGCTGTTTGCGGCGTCGCGAAGCTGGTCGTGGGTGACGGTCAGGCGGCAGGAGTCGCCGACCGGTTCGATCTCCCAGGTGACCCTCGAGGTCCCCTCGCTCTTCACATCCTCACCCCACAGGGCCCTCATGCTCTGGACGAGCCGGCGCGGCGGGTCGATCTCGAGGTTCTCGCCCTCTCCCAAGACCCGGATGCCGTCCGGGGTGCGCTGCTCGAATCGGGAGCCGGGCGTCCAATCGGAGCTGACCCGAGTTCCGAAGTGGTACTTGCTTCTCATCCCGGAGTCGGTGATCGCCTCCCACAGGCGCTCGGGGGTGGTCTTGATATAGATCTCGAAAACCTTTTCCATGCGTTCCTCCAGTGAGTTCTTGAGACCGCTAAGTGCCGCGGCCCAGGGCTCGGCGTATTTGCTCACCCACCGGTCGTGGACAAGCCGGATCGGAACCGGGTTCAGAAAATGGAGCTTCTCGCGCCCGCGGCGCTTGGTCATGATCAGGCCCGCTGCTTCGAGCTGCTTCAGGTGCTTCATCACTCCGAAGCGGGTCATGGGCAAGCGCCCCTCCAGCGCGCTCAGGCTCTGCCCGTCTTCGCGGAACAGTTCGTCAAGCAGGCTCCGTCGAGTTGGATCAGCGAGAGCTCTGAACACGTCGTCCATGCCCAAGACTATAGGTGACCATATAGTCACATGTCAAGTTCAGCTGGGACGGCTGGTGATCCTGGCCGAGCCTAGGAGGCGAGCGGCGTCAGTCTGAAGACCGGGTGACTGGTGGCCTCGGTCTCGAACGCCTCCGCGGGCGCGTCCGCGGCCGCGGCGAAGTAAGGTCGGGTGATGGGTTCCAGGATCAGATAGCGCCTGAGAATCGGTCCAGCGTCGGCCGCCTGCAGCGGCGAAAGCGAGAACCGCTCGGTGCTGCTTCCACGCGCGAGTGTCACGACCCCCGCTACACGGGCGTTGCGGACCCAACCGACCTCCCCGTAAGGGCCCACCAGGTAACGAGTCGAGCCATCGGTCACGAGGCTCACCGGCGTGGTGTGAGGCGTATGCGTCTTGCGGCCGACCACGGTCAGCAGATACCGCTGCGAAGGCCCTATGCCGCGCCTGATGCCCGCAGTCGAGAGGGCATCGATGAGACGCCGGCTCAGATTTCTCTGAAAGCTGCGTGGCATGTTCCTGAGATTACTCTGCGATCTGCCACTTGGTCAGTGCGGCGTCGCCCGGTCCTGTGAATTTGCGGTCAGCGCAGGATTCTCGGTTGGGTGGCTAACGACCCAATACCTGTGGGGTAGGGTTGTGCTCCTCATGGACGCCCACCCTCGTTTCAGGACTTGATACTCCGCCGACGCGCATGATCTTCGTGATCGGCTCTGGCCCGGCCGGCGTTGCCTGCGCCAGCGCTCTGCTGGACGGAGGTGTGAAGGTGACCATGCTCGATGCGGGTCTCGAGCTGGAACCCGACCGCCATAAGCGGGTCGCGGATCTTCAGTCGCGCTCGTCCATGTCCTGGGATCGGGAATCGCTCGGCTTCCTGCACGACGGGGCTCAGGTGACCCGAGGCGGCATACCGTTAAAGCTGGCCTACGGTTCGGACTTCGTGTACCGGGACCCGACCGACCATCCCATAGTGTTCGACGGGGCATATGGAAAGCCTTCCTTCGCCCGCGGCGGACTCAGCAATGTGTGGGGCGCAAGCGTCCTGCCGTACCGCTCCGAGGACATGAGCGATTGGCCCATCACGGCGGACGAGCTGGCGCCTCACTATCGCGCGGCGCTTGCAATGATGCCGTTCTCGGCTCGCCATGACCGGCTCGAGGAGCAGTTCCCTCTTTACCACGACCATCCGGGCGCCCTCGGGAGCAGCAAACAGGCCGAATACTTCCTCCGCGATCTCGAGCTCAACGCGTCGACGCTGACAGCGCACGGTCTGCTCTTCGGAGCATCCCGTTTGGCAGTCCAGGCCGGCACCGTCGATGGAAAGCCGGGCTGCGTCTACTGCGGCAATTGCCTGTACGGATGTCCCTACGAGCTCATCTACAACTCGGCACACACCCTGGAAAGGCTACGACGAAACACCGCCTTCACCTATCGCCCTGGAGTCGTTGTCGAGCAGGTGCTCGAGGCCGCTTCACAGGTCGAGGTGATGGGGCGCAACCTCGACGGCGGCGAGGGGTTTCGGATCAGCGCCGACAAGGTCTTCCTGGCCTGCGGGGTGCTGTCGTCCGCGCGA
>DATBZP010000089.1:0-3142 GCA_036513135.1 Candidatus Dormiibacterota bacterium
GGATTCGAACCTCGAATCTGGGCATGAGCGCTGTGGCACCAAGAGTGGGAGGCCGAGCGTAGCGTCGTCACCTATCGGCTGATCGTTTTCGTGGCCAAGTCGATTGGTCAACGGTTCTGGAAAGAGCCGCCTCGCCTAGGCCGAGTTGATCTCGTTGGGCCCGGCCACGCCAGGCCGCTGCTACCCCCGCGGCCCTGCGCGAGTCGCCGACGCCCAGGAGCGACCCCGTGGAGTGTGATGAGGTGGCCGTTTGCCACTTCTGCGGCGACCTCGGACCCCCTGGTCGCGAGCCGAAGCCGAGGCCTCAGACCGGTCTGTCCGCTCCGATCTCGCCGTACAGCCGAATGTACTCAGCGGCCACCGTGTCGATCCCACAGAACGTCCGCAGCACTCTGAAGTTCTCTTCGGTCCACCTCGTTTCGACGTCGTGGTCCTTCAGGACAGCGATGGCGGCATTTACTGCTTCCTCGAGGATGTCCGGGCGAAGCTTGTGGAGCCCGCCGAACCCTTCCAATCTCCCGAGCTGCTCAGTGTCACCCAGCGAGATGTAGTGGGGAACGTGGTCCCGTACGAACCGTTTGAAGACCGGGTATTCGAGGACGGCCAGCGGGCGCTTCGCCCAGACTGCCTCGATGGCCTGGTTGCCGAAGCCTTCGTGCTCGGGCGGGTAGCAGACCAGGTCCACAGCTTGATACGTGCTGTAGAAGGGATAGTGGTCCGGGTCGCCATATTGGAACCTTCGGTCGGGGACGACGATGTTTCCCCCGTAGGCCAGCGTTATCCTCGTGTGGCGGGCATAGGCTTGAAGCCTTTCGAAGTAGTCCCTGTTCTCGTCGAGGTCCTCCCCCTGAGGCAGCAGGAGGACGATCCTGCTGTCCGCGGTGAACTTCCGCCGCTTCAGTCCTAGCCCCTCGGCAGCATCCTCCAGCGCTGCGCGCTTGCGCTCGAGCCCGGCGACGAACTGGATGGCCAGCTCGATCGACTTGTTGATCGCCACTCTGGCCGGCATCGCCACCACGAGGTCGTCGGGGCTGACCGGGCTGCTATCGCCAACCAGGACCTCCAGCCTGCTGCGAAAGGCCGACTCGTCGATGATCGCCACGTCACGGTCGAAATCGAACCCATCGGGGATGACCGTGCCCTCGATGCCCCTCTTTGCGCGCAGCGCCTCGGCGGCGATAGGGTTGATGAGGACGTGGCGGGCATTGGGCAGCGATGGACACATGATCCGATCCATTAAGTGGGCGACTTCCGGGTTGGGTGTCTGGAAGTTCCTGGCGTTCGGACCTTCCCAATAAAAGTCATGGTGCTGCATAAGGAATCCGATGTCAGGCCGGTCGATGGCGAGGCGGTAGAACGCGAGTGTGGCCGGAAGGTTGTACGGAAGCGACATCAGGTTGCGGATGTGCAGAAGCGAGATCTGGTGAGCGTTCACGTACTGCTCGACCTGTCGCCGAATTGGCTCGGCGCGGGCTGTGATCTCCTCCACGAGAACATCCCCTGCCGACTCGGGCGACGAGTGGGAACGCTCAGCGGCTGGCGGAAAGATCCGCTTGCGCAGCGCGACCGCATCGGGCGACTGGTAGGAGAGCTGCGACAGCCTCAGCCCCTCGGTTCCCGAAGGCACATCGGAGGAACAGGGGTGGACACGCCAGTCCCTCTTTCTAAGCGCTTTGGTGAGTTCCTGCGATTGGAGCGAGACGCCATCGGTACCGAACAGCTTGAAGTGGACCTCCATCGTCGGTCTCGGCATGGCTCCAGCTCTCGTCGCCGGTTCGATCACTTCAAGCGGAAGGATCGCTCAGACCGCCTGCTGTCGTCCAGCCGACCTTCGGGTAAACCCGCTCTTCGGATTTCAGCGGGGTCTGGTGGCCTGACCACCTTCGTACTCGCGATAGCTGCCTACGCTCGGGGCCGTAGGGCGGGATGCGTGGCGAGCCTCGTCCATCGCTAATACCCCCCAGAGCGCACCCGCGTGCGAGGATATCAGCGACCGAAGCGAGCGCGAATCGCTTCGACCACCTCCAACGGTCGAGTAATCGTGGGCACATGACCGGCGCCTTCTATCAATAAGAACTGGGCATCGGGAATCTCATGCGCGACCTGCCTGCCCAACTCCGGCGGGACGATGACGTCAGCCGAGCCGTGCAGCACCAAGGTAGGCACACTAATGCGGCTCAGGTCAACGGCCGCTGGTAGCGAGCCAGAAGAGGGCCTCAGCGTGCCCAGAGCGCGTACTCGTAAGGGACCTGCGGAAGAGCGCTCCCGCTCGGAACAGCTCTTCCGCTGTGCCGCTCGCCAGTGTCGCCGAACAGGAGCTGCTGAGAGCTACCGTGACGGATTCGCCTGCCGCTCTCGTGGTGGCGGAAACGTAACGCTACCACCGAGGTCAGGGCCGAATGTCGCGGCAGGGGTCGCCGACTCACTCCGGGCCGGCATACACCCCGGCAGTGTCCGGGAACATCGCCTTGACGATCTTGAAGGCCGAGACATCCACGGTCGCATCCATGTGCAGGTAGACCGACGCGTCACGGAAATACTTCTCGATCCCCACGTCGAGCATCGCCCCATGGCCGCCGTGCAGCTCCAGGGCCTGCTTGCAGACTTCGAACACCTCTTCCGAGGCGAAGACTTTGACCATGTTGCACAGCTTGTCGGCGTCCGCCGCGTTGTGGTCGACCGCCCGGGCCGCGTGGCGCACGAACGCCCTGACCGCGTCCAGCTTGATGGCCATCTGGGCGAGCCTCACGGCGACCGCCTGGTGCTTGATGAGGATGCGGCCGCCCTGGACATGCTGTTGCACGAAGGTGGCCGTGTCCTCGAAGGCGGCGATGCCGGTGCCCAGGTTCTTAGCCGCCTGGAGGATCTTGCCGGGGCGGAAGTAGACCCCCGCCTTGCCGAGGGCGTCATCCCGCACCAGCAGATGATCCTCGGCTACCCGGCAGTCCTCGAAGACGATCTCGCCGTTGTTCATGTAGCGGCCACCGATCGTCTCGTTGCAACGGGTGACGGTCAGTCCCGGTGTGTCGCGCGGGACGAGGAAGCTGCTGGTCCCCTGCAGCATCCCGACCGCGGGGTTCGTGTTCGCGTAGACCACGTAGAGCGACGCGTCGTAGCCGTTGCTGATGTAGTGCTTGCGGCC